>CAUZKZ010000379.1:0-5692 GCA_963580345.1 Verrucomicrobiia bacterium
GAGCACCACGTATCCCGGAAGGTCCTGCGATTCGCTGCCGAGACCGTAGGTGAGCCAGGAGCCCATGGTGGGAAGGCCAAACGTTCCCCGCCCGCATTGCATCATGAGCTGCCCGGGGTGGTGATTGAACTGCTCGGAGTGGAGCGAGCGCACCATGAGGAGGTCGTCCGCGCAGGACCCGAGGTGCGGCAAGAGGTCGGAAAACTCCATTCCACACTGACCGTACTTCTTGTAGGTCCGGCTCGATCCCAAGAGCTTGGCGTTCTTGTTGATGAACGCGAACCGCACGTTCTTGGTCATGGACTCCGGAAGGACCTGCCCATGCAGTTCGTTCAACTTCGGCTTGGGATCGAAGAGATCGATCTGAGAGGGCGCGCCCGCCATGAAGAAGAAAATGCAGTTCTTGGCTTTGCCCGGGAAATGAGGGCTCTTGGGAGCGAGCGGGTTTGGCGCGGCCGGGGCGGCGAGGAGTCCGTCCTGCTGGAGAAGGCTGGCCAGCGCAATCCCCCCCACCCCGCTGGCGGCGGTGTTGAGAAACGACCTACGAGTGAATGCCAGCTCGGCTTGAACGTCGATGTCGCGTTGTTTGGTCATCGCTATTCCCGGGTGATGAACTCGTCGAGGTTGAGGGCGGTTCGCGCCGCGGCGACCCACGCGGCTGCCTCAGGCGCTCCGACGCCCTCTGGCTGGTAGTTGCCAACCAGCTTCGGGGCGCTTTCGGGATGAGCCTGGTAGTAGGCGCGGCATTTTTCTAACAAATCAACAAAACGCGCGGTTTCCGTGTTTCCGGGTTCCCTCCCGATGCAAAAACGCAGCGCCTGCCGCATGCGGTGGTTGTCGCTGGCTGCGTCCATTTCGAGCATGCGCTTCGCGAAGGCCTGGGAGGCTTCGACAAAGACCTCGTTGTTCATCATCGTGAGCGCCTGCAGCGGCGTATTCGAGCTGCGTCGCCTCACGTTCGTGGTGTTCGAATCCGGACAGTCGAAGGTGATCAGATTGGGATGCGGTGCGGTCCGCTTGAAAAAGGTATAGAGGCCGCGGCGGTAGCGCTTTTCCCCCTCGCTGGCCTTCCATTTGAAGTTGTTGGAATAACTCAAAGCCGCCACCCCCGCAGGCAGCGGCGGGAAGACGCTGGGCCCGCCGAATTTGTCCGAGAGAAGTCCGGACACCGAGAGGCAAAGATCGCGCACGATCTCCGCTTCCACCCGAAACCGGTTCTGGCGCGCCAGCAGCTTGTTGGTGGGATCGATCTCGCGAAGCTCCTCGCGATGGGCGGACGCTTGCTGATAGGTCGCGGACGTCACAATCGTTTCGATCATCTTCTTACGACTCCATCCCAGCCTCCGGTAATCGGCGGCAAGCCAATCGAGCAGCTCCGGGTGGACCGGACGCTCACCCCGCACCCCAAAGTCGTTCATGGTGCGCACCAACCCCTCACCGAACAGTTTGTCCCAGAGGTGATTCGCCAGGACCCGGGGCGGCAATGGGTTGTCCTCCGAAACCAACCAGTTCGCGAAATCCAGCCGGTCCAGCTTTCCTTCCTCCCGCCCCTCAATCGGTGGCAAGACAGCGAGGCCACCGGGTTTCACTTCCACGTCGGTCGGCTTCAGGAAGTCGCCGCGGTCGAGGATCTTCGTCGTGCGGGGCGAACCGCGCTCGGCGACCACCCGCACCCGCGCACTTGGACGCTTGGGCATCTTCTTCTGTGCTTCGTCCCGCTTGGCGAAGAGAGCCTTCGTCTCTTCGTGCACATTCCGGAGAAAGTGATCGAGCAGCGCTTCCTTCTGCTTGTCGTCTCGCTCTTCCGGCTTTAGCGCCAGAAGATCGCGAATCGGTTTGGGAGCCACCGCCTCGGCATCCTCCCCAGTCATGAGGCGCACCCGAAAACGCCCCACCGTGTGCTCCCCGTCATAGTTGCGCACCAAGAGCACCGTCAACGGCGTGCCGGCCTCGACCTCGAGAGGCTCCTTCAAATTCAGAATCGCATGGTGCGGCTTGCCTAGTTGGGGCGCCACCGCCCAGCCGCTCATTTTGTCCCGGTTTCCGTCGATCAACTTGCTGACCTCGAAGTTCGCCTGGGAATGATTCGCCTTCGCGCCGCCAAACGCGAGCTTGGTCTCCCCCCGCAACAACTCCACTTCGTTGAGCACAAAGTTCCCGTTCGGCGCTCGGCCCGGCCCGTTGGCAGGAAGACGCTTGTCGGTGAGCACATCGAGGCGGATCCCGGTCACCGGTTCGCCGATCGTACCCGCCTTGCCCGCCACTTCAAAGACCATCAGCCCGTCGGGGTTCGCGCCGCTTACCTGCACCTCACCCGATTCCTCGACCTCGAACCCAACGCCCTCGACATCGGATGTCACCTCCATCTCGGCCAGGTCGTGGAAGGCGGGCGGGTTCTCCTGCGCAAGCCTCTCCCGGAGTCGGGTTTGCCACGTTTCGAAGGCGTCACCGTGTTTCGTTTTCGCCTCCGCGATCTCCTCGTCGATCACCTTCAGCTCCGCCTCGATTGCCGCCTTCTCCTCTTTGTATTTCTCGAGGGGCGAGCCGATAAGCGGCAGATCGTAGTTCGTCTCGTCCGCGTTGTTGAAAAAGGCGAAGAGGCGATAGTAGTCGCTCTGCGGAATCGCGTCGTATTTGTGGGTATGGCAACGAGCGCACGAGAGGGTGAGCCCGAGCCAAATCGTGCCGATGGTTTCGGTCCGGTCGAACAAGGCGGCGTTGCGGAACTCCTCCTGATCCGCGCCGCCTTCCGTGTTGGTCAGAGTTTGGCGGTGAAAGGCGGTGGCGAGTCGCTGGCGGGGCGCCGCTTCCGGGAGCAGATCGCCGGCGATCTGCTCGATCGCGAACTGGTCCATGGGCATGTCCGCTTTCACCGCTTTGAGAACCCAGCTCCGGTAGTACCAGGCGTTGGGACGCGGGTTGTCTTTCTCATAGCCGTCGGAGTCGGCGTAGCGGCCCTTGTCCAACCAGTGCCGCCCCCATCGCTCCCCAAAGTGTTCCGAAGCAAGGAGCCGCTTCACCAACGCGGCGTAAGCATCGGACGACTCGTCACTCACGAAGGCATCCACTTCCGCAGGGCTCGGCGGGAGCCCAATGAGATCATAATACAGCCGCTTGATCAGGATATGGCGATCCGCCCTCGGCGAAGGTCTGATCCCCTCATTCTCCAGACGCGCGAGGATAAAACGGTCGATCGGATTCCGCACCCATGTTTCGTTTCCGACTTTCGGCGGCTTCCCCGACGACAACGGAAGGTAAGCCCAGTGCGCCTCGAATTCTGCACCTGATGCCACCCAGGCTTTCAGCTTCCCGATCTCGTCCGCGCCCAGGGGCTCGCCCTTCGAGGGCATGACCTCGTCGGGATCGTCGCTCGTGATCCGGCGAATGATTTCACTCTTGTCGAGATGTCCGGGGACCACCGCGGAGGCCCCGGACTTCTGCTCTCTCAAGAGACTATCCAAGCGGTCGAGACGGAGGCCCCCTTTCTGCTTATCAGGCCCGTGACATTCCAAACACCTCTGTGCGAAGAGCGGTTGGATATCGGTCGCAAACCTGATCTTATCCGCGGCGACCGCCCAGTTGGCCGAGCCGAAAACGGCGACAACAACGATAGAGAATGTCGTCCGGCAGCTCATCGATCTCACTTCGTCGCTAGAATGTCGCAATCTAGGACTTGGGGATTCCAATGCCAAGCACCGAAGCCCTCAATCCCAATTGATCACCTCATCGAGATTGAGGAGGGGCCGTGCCGTGGTCGTCTACGCCGCCAGCTCCTCGGGAGAAGCCCCTCCCGGGTGCGCAGTTCGGGAGACAGTGTCTGCTGGCCCGTCGCCTGGCCGAAGCGGGCGTTCGTTACCTTCAGGTCAACTATACCGACAGCACGGACAATCCGCGCTGGGATCAACACAGCAACCTGGCCAAACACGCCGAACACGCCCACGCCGTTGATCAGCCAGTCGCGGCGATCTTGGCTGATCTGGAAGAACGGGGCCCACTGGACGATACGCTCGTCTGGTGGGGCGGCGAATTCGTACCTACGCCCTCATTATCAAAGCCCAAAGGGTGGGCTGGCGGAGAGACTGGGATTCGAACCCAGGGTGACATCACTGCCACGCACGATTTCGAGTCGTGTGCCTTAAACCGGACTCAGCCATCTCTCCGCTTGGCGGACGGCAACCTAAAGGCGGTCCCGTTACCATGTAAAGGGGAGATTCCCTCCCTCCTTTCACCGGTTACAGGAATTTGCTGATTCCCTTGTCTCCTTCTCCTGCTGCACCGAGAGTGAGCTGTGCTCCGGATTCTCCCCCTGCTCCTGCTGCTCCCTGCCGCCCTCCCGGCCCAGCAGTCCACCGGAAGCCAACCGAAACCCTGGCGGTGGGAGTTCAAGGGCAAGCCGGCAGCCCTGAAGATCGTCGATGATGAAGCCAACGGGACCCAGGTTGTGACCACCCGGCACTTCCGGATGGTAGTCGAGACCAGGATCGCGCGCCAGGATCTCGCCCGGTTCGCCAGAGTGGTGGAGTCCGTTCCTGAACTTATCAGGTCCCATCCGTTGCCGTTGTGGGCTCCTCGCCATCAGGAAGGCATCGACATTATCCTCTGCAAGGACGAGACAAGTTTCGTCCGGGCGGGAGGCGACAAAGGGGCGGTCGGATGGTGGGATGGCCGCCGGGGCCAGGTCCTGATCCGCGCCGACTACTTCCTCGCCCCTCCCCGACCCGCAAACTCCCGGCTGCAACCGCGCCCGGACCAGGGCCTTCTTGTGCACGAACTGGTCCACATGAGCATGGCGGGAATCCTCTGGCGCCTGCCCCCCTGGTTCTCGGAGGGAGTGGCCGAATACTTTGCGGTGTGCCACCAGGGCGACGGATGGTACCTCTTCCGGGACCTTGAGAGCCTCATCCGTGACCACCTGCGCCATGCCGTAAGCAAAAACAGGGTGGGGAAGAAGTTCCACCTGATTCCCGTCGACGAGATCCTCAAGCTCGATCAACCGGGTTGGCTCAAGACCTCGCAGAACCAGTTCGACGGCAATGCCTACCTTCCCTACGCTACCGCTCTCCTGCTCGTACACTACCACTTCCACGGCGGAGCAGATCGCCGGGCAAGGGCCTCTGTTCACCTTTCCAGCCTGCCGAAACTTTCCACGGCAACCCCTGCCTTTCCCACCGAGGAGGCCAATGTGATTCAGAAACGCCTTGTCAAATACTGGTCCTCACGGGGCCTGCAGCTTGTCTTCGGGGAACAGTAAGCGCTCCCTGCTTTTCCCGCACCGCCGGGAGCACCAGGCGATACGAACTTCTCATCATCCACCAGCCGCTTTGACCGTGTTGCTCATGAGAAAGGCAATGGTCATGGGGCCCACCCCGCCGGGCACCGGCGTGATGGCGTGGCACCTGGGAGCCACTTCGTCGTAAGCCACGTCCCCGACCAGCCGGAATCCGCGCTTCTTCGACGAGTCCTCGACCCGGTTGATCCCCACGTCGATCACGACCGCGCCGTCCTTGACAAAATCCGCGGTGACGAACCCGGGTTTACCGATCGCAGCCACCAGGATGTCGGCCTGCCGGCACACCGCGGCCAGTTCCCTGGTGCGGGAGTGGGCCACCGTCACGGTGGCATTGACGCCCTTCCCCATGAGAAGCAGGGCCATCGGTTTGCCCACGATCATGCTGCGCCCGATCACCACCGC
>CAUZKZ010000380.1:0-5678 GCA_963580345.1 Verrucomicrobiia bacterium
CTCGGAGTGAAATACTACCGTTGGCTACGACTCGCACTCTACCAAGCCACTTGCTGGGAAGAGTCTCTCGACCAGCTACGCGCCCTTTACGCCGATTATTGATCCTGAGTTTCGGACACCGATGCAGCAGGGACAGAGGGACAGGTCAGTAATGCGCGGTTACAGGGACAGAGGGACAGGTCAGTAATGCGCGGTAGCGGAATGGCTTCCCCTTGCGTCGATCCGATCAGCCGGGCGGGGCCATGGAATGCAGGGGAAACACCACCCGCTCGCATCTTGCGCAGATGACTAGCGTGATGAATACTATCAGGAGCGTTCCGGTCGGGTTCCTCTCGGTCGTGCTTGCAGGGATAAGCGTCCTCGCCAACCAGCAACACTCTCGCCGCGAAGCCGAAACCACCGCTCGCGATCGACGAGAACCCAGTCTTGGAAGTCTGGGACGAAGAAACTCCCATCATGGGCCACCTCGCAGTAGCGATGAACGGCAGCGTGCTCTTGTTCAAAGAACAACGGGAGAAGCGCCTGGTCGAGGTCAAGCCCAGTGAGGATGGGGGCAAGACCTGGGGAGCACCGATCGAGGTCGGCAGGCGCGCCAAAATCGACGCGGACATGTCGGACGACGGAAGATACAAAGGAGAGCACGTGGGATGGAGCGAACTCGCCAACGCCACCGTCGATGAGAACACGGGAGACATCATGGTTTTTGCAGGTGGATTGAAGCCTGCGCAAATCCTCTATCGAAGCCAGGACCACGGGAAGACCTGGAAGACCGAACAGATTGTGATGAAGCCGGACCAGAACGGCTGGTTGGGTACGACCTACTGCTGCGATCCCGGAATCACGCTCAAGTACGGAACCAAAAAGGGCCGCCTTCTGATGCCCGCTCAGGTCTTTGTAGGTCCCGTCGACCAGGACGGCAAGCGCACCTATTTGAACAAGGGACAAAACCGCAAGTACTTCGCGAAACGCTACAGCAACGCCCTCTACAGCGACGACGGCGGGAGAACCTGGACGCCGAGCACCCCCTTCCCCGTCCTCGGAACCTCGGAACCCTCCCTCGCCGAATTGAAGGACGGTCGCATCTACTATAATGCTCGTACCCACGTTCGCCCGGGAAACAAGATCGTCGGATGGAGCCACGATCGGGGAGAGACCTGGCAGGACGGAAAGGAGGACGACGAACTCTTTGATGGACCACCGGATGTCTACGGCTGCAAGGGCGCCTTGGTCCGCCTCCCCCTCGATGATCGCGACATCCTGGTCTTCAGCTCACCTGGCCGAAGAGACAAACGCGACGACATAACGGTTCGAGTCAGCTTCGATGCGGGCGAAACGTGGCCGGTCAGCCGGGTGGTCAAGAAAGGCCCCGGAAATTATACTTGGCTCGCGGCAGGCCGTAAGGGCACGCCCAGCGAAGGAATGATCTACCTTCTTGCCAACAAGGACTGGATGGCCCGCTTTAACTTTGCCTGGATTATGGAACAGGCAAGTGACACCCCCGCGAAGCCAAGCAATTGAAGAGACCGTAAACACGTTCTCCAGCGGCACTGACTCCCACGCCGCAGCATTGGGAATGCAACTCCTCGGGGCTTTGGATTTGTTCTTTGTTCGTCGGGATAGATAGTTCGGCCGCTCGATGCCACTCGACGGGTAGTGCTGGCCAGCAGCGACAAGAGCTCTCCCATCATCCTGAGAGACAACTCCTTGCAGAAGCGAGGAGATAAGATCCAATTCCGCCACCGTGGTACACGCCCGGGCCTTGCATCTACGTCTCGTCGCACGTAAGCGTGCGCACAGCGACCTGCTAGCGAAGCTGATGGAGGCTCGCGATCAGGCCTTGCGGCAGCTCGACGATGTTGAGCAAGTGTTCGACGGTGGTGTCGATCCGGGCGGCAATGAGAAAGTGCAAGCATTGCGCTCCCAGCTGATGGAGGCCGACGAGAAACTGTAAGCCGCCCAGGAAACGGCAGTCAGCTTCCAATCGACAGTGACCCGCGCTGCCGCAGACGCCAAATCAGCGGCCGAACTCGTCAAGGAACGCGACGTTCGAGGCCGAGCAGGGCAGGGCCGTTGCCTTTCCGAAAGTCGGCGGATTGCATAATTTCTACACGAGAGAAGCGGCATGACTATGGTTGCCGTCAGTTTTCAGGACCCACAGGCGCGGGAACGAGTTTGGCACTGTCGAGAAAGGCAAGCTCGCCGACGTCCTGGTGGTCGACGGCGATCCCGTCGAAGACATCACGGTCCTGACTGAACGCGAGAAGTTTCTTGCCGTCATGCAGGGCGGCGTGATCAAGGCCGGCTCCCTGGCCAAGCCGTTTCCCACCGTCGTCACCAGCGAGAAATAGTCCTCCACCCGCTCCCATCCGTTGCCTCCAAGATCACCGCGGCGCGCATTCTCCGGCGGCCTCCCGGATTTCGAACTTGCGACTGGTCTCGCAAAGGGGATCGAGTCGCCGGTTCGCTTCCGCGATCAAGGCCGAAGCGCGCTCGGGCTGCTCTCCTCCGTCCAGTTGCAACTCGATTTCTTCCAGCGGCATCGGCGATTCGCCGAGCACCAGTAAGCGCCATTCGGGACAAACAACCTCCTGAGCGGACAGGGCGACAGGTCAGTAAAGGCACGACGATTCAGGCTACCTCCTCACCAACGAGCACGTCGTCAGTGGAATGGCGGACGGACAGGTGCTTCTTCCCGGCCGGCCCCCGCTGCGCTTCCGGACCATCGCCGCCATGTCCTCGGAAGACCTGGCCTTGATCAAAGTCGAGGCGGGGGAACCGCTCGCCTCCCTGCCGCTTGCACCCGCTCCGACCTCGATCCCAGAGCCTCCAGGAAACCCGGCCTGCAAAAGCAATTTCCTGCTATCAAGCTTCGCGCCTTCCGGGCCGAACCGAGATCCCCGTCAGGCAAGTAGACCTGGAGCAACACACGGGTCCATCATTCCGCCGAGGGATCGGCAACTCGGCCCATGAAGAGAATGCTGCCCTTGCGCTTCTCTCGAATGAAAAACAGGAAGGGACGGTCGGCGCAAAAGGTGGTAGGGGGCGGAGCGGGCGAAGAAAGGCAGACCATCTCCATGCCCGTGATCGCGCAGGTCATGGAAACGCTGAAGGGCGAAAAGTAGAGATTGCCCGGCTCGGCGCAGAGCCGTTGGTAGAGCGCCAGCGCGAACCCCGCGTTCCCCTCCACCACTTCCGCTACCCTGGATGTCGAAAACGCCGCCACTTTAATCTTGGTAATTACTCCACCTCAGCCGAGGAGCAACCCCGATCTGCCCAAACCGTTACTCCCCAATCCGCGCTCGCTCGCGGTCCTGCTTTTTCTCGGGTTCGGGGGTGAAGGCGCCCGCTCCCGGAGCGAAGTCCCACGGTTTGGTGGGCTCGCCGAGTTGGTCGAGAAAGGCCCCGGAAGAAAAGGCGAGATAAAACGGCCCGTCGCCCTTCTCATCCCTCGTCGCGGTGTAGAGGTTCCTTATTGCCGACAGGGCCGCCTTGGCATTCCTGCCTAACAATTCCAGGGCACGGCAGGCTCACAGGGCGGTCCACCAATCCATGTCGTCGAGTTCCTTGACCAGTCGGGCGAGGGCGGCGTCCGGATCCTTCTCGTCATGGGCGAGCCAGTCCGCGGTCTTGCACCCGCACCTACCCCGGCTCCTGAGCCTCCAGGAAACCCGGCCTCAAAAAGCGATTTCTTAGCAGCGATCATTCTCCCGCAATGAAATCAGCGATCCCCGAATTGTCGATCCTCCACCTGTCGCGCTATGGCGTGAGCCGAGGCGCGCCATTGCTCCCGCCGCCAGGCGGCGGAGATCGGAGCGTAGCCTTCAGGCTGCGCAGTTCGCCCGGCACCTTCGGCCTTGCGCAGGCTAAAGCCTACGCTACGACTGAGTCCGAAACTTGCCCATCCTGACATGAAGAACGCCCTGACCCTGACCATCATCCTCGCCAGTAGCAGCTTGCTATCGGCCCAGGAAAAGAAAGCTCCCGCCTCACCCGATGCGCCTAGCCACGCCAATGTTTCCTACGGGCCTGACAAGGCAAACGTGCTCGACATTTGGATCGCGGAGGGTGACGGGCCACGTCCGTTGCACCTCTACATTCACGGTGGCGGCTGGATCGGCGGCGACAAATCCAGGAAGGGAAATCCGCAAAAAGCCTGGCTCGCCAAGGGCATTTCCTACGCCGCGATCAACTACCGCCACACTCCGCAAGCGTCGCTGCCCGCACCCGTGCACGATGCGGCACGCGCGATTCAATTCATTCGCTCCAAAGCCAGGGAGTGGAAGGTGAACAAGAATCGCATCTGCCTCAGCGGTGGCAGCGCGGGCGCCTGCACCTCGATGTGGCTCCTCTGTCATGACGACCTCGCCGACCCCGATGCCAAAGATCCGGTCCTGCGCGAGTCGACCCGCGTTTCCGGTGCGGCAGTCGCCGGGGGGCAGACCTCCATCGATCCCAAGCAGATCGAACCGTGGCTTGGACCGATGGTCCTTCAACATCGCATGATCAATATGGCGGTGGGCGAACCGACCATCGAAGGCGCTCTGAAAAACTACGAAAAACACAAAGCTCTCTTTGTCGAATTCTCCGCCTACAACCACCTGAGCAAAGATGATCCGCCCTTGCTCATGACCTATGGCGGCGACATGACCCTGCCTTCCAAGAACGCCGGCCACGGAATCCACCATCCCGTTTACGGAGTCAAGATGAAGGAGAAGGCCGATCAGGTTGGCATGGAGTGCCACCTGATCATCGGAGACGGCACGGTCTCCAAATCGGAAAAGTACAAGGGCGCCAACGATTTCATCGAAGCAATCTTGTTGGGCAAAGACTTCCCACTCCGTCCGGGGAATTGACAACTCACACATGACACCTTCAACACGGCACCTCCGAATGGCATCACTTGATCTCGCTCAATAACCGCAATCAATCTCATGAATTCCATACCCAAACCTGATCACGCTCCAACCGAAAGGTTTGCTTCCCTTAGAACGACGGGCATGACCCATTGGTTCATCCTGATTTCCAGCCTCATTCTGGGCACAATGGTAAACGTGCAATCGGAAGAAGAGGCACCGATCCCGATAGGATCACGCCTTGAACTATTCGTGGATGACACAATCATTCACAGCCTGTCTGGAAAAGCCATGAAACGATTGCATCATCCGGTGCGCAAGGAGATTGCCGTCGTCCATGACGCCCCATGGGAAGGAAACGGGGGCAATTACCATGCCATCTTTCAGGACGGGGACCTCTACCGGATGTACTACCACGCCTGGCAGATCCCAGGAAGCACGGGTGAGCCGACACACCCGCTCTACATCGCTTATTGCGAGAGCAAGGATGGCATTCGCTGGGTGAAACCTGCGTTAAATCGATTCGAGTTCGAAGGATCTAAAAAGAACAATATTGTACTGACGACCGTCAACGGAAGCGAACCTCACGACCTGTCCCCTTTCATCGATACCAACCCCAAAACAAAATCGAAATACAAGGCCGTCGGTCTCTGCCAGAATCCGGCCGGCCTCTACGGATTCCGCTCGGACAACGCGATCGACTGGGAGGTTCTCAATGACGACAAGCCGATCATGACCGGACACCCCTTTGATACTCAAAACATCGTCTTTTGGGATGCCGCCATCGGCAAGTATCGGGCTTATATCCGTGATTTTCATAAAGGA
>CAUZKZ010000381.1:0-5651 GCA_963580345.1 Verrucomicrobiia bacterium
GTGAACGGCGTGGTGGAGTGCACGGACGCGTTCCGGGTTCCGCCCATCCCGCCCATCGACGACGAGCCTCCCGGAGCCGAACTCCAGGTGCGCAACATCACCCAGCCCTTCGACGGCCCGCAGCGCATGGTGGTCACCTACAAGGACCGCTCCGGAATCGACCTCTCCAGCATTGGTGACGGCGACCTGGTGGTCTTCAATCCCTGCCTCTTCCTCGACGCCGCCATCGCTCCCATCCCCTGCAATTGGGAAGCCCAGCGAGCCCGCCTGGTCGAGGTGATCGAGGTCTCCGACGACCGCCGCGTTGTCAAGGCCCTCTACGAAATCGATGCCCCGCGCGGCGGCTGGACCCATCGCCACAACGGATTCTACCCGGTGGTGCTCTGGGAAGATGCCGTGTGCGACCGCCTCGGAAACTGCACGGAGCGGGAACGGCTCGGCGGATTCGAGGTCGCGATCGATCCGAACGATCCGCCGGTTCCGGCCGAAGCGGAAGTGAAGGTCGATGCCTCCAATCCGAATCGGGTTAAGGCCAAGGTCCACATCAGGTTCAAGGATTACTTCCTGATCACCAACCAGGCCATTCGGCGCGACGGTAACCGCATCTACCTCATCGCCACCGCGGCGCCCTATTCGGTGCCGGCCATCTTCCCGCCGCCGCCTTTCCCGGAAGAGGAACTTTCCTACGACATCGGGCCGCTGCGCGACGGTCACTACGCCGCCATCTTCGTGATGAACGGTCACATCTACGATGCCGAGCGCTTCCACGTGAAGCGGGACACACCGCCCATCCCGGCCGAGGTCGACCTTTCCATCGATTCCTCGGACCCGCGCAATGTGGTGGCCCATGTGAAGATACAGTTCCGCACCCCGCACCGCGTGTTGCAGGGCGACGTCGAGCACCACGGGCACCGCATCCTGTTGCCGGCCAAGGCCGTGCCCCTCCCCATTCTTCATGAGGTGGGCGACATCCGCCCGGACGGCTTGCTCGACCCGGACCGCCCCGTGCCGGTCCCGCCCATTCCCGCCCCGATTCACCTGGCTTACCGCATTGGGGCGCTCCAACCCGGCGGCTACCTCGGGGTCTTCGTCATGAATGATTTCCCCTATGCCGCGGAGGATTTCAGGATCGACGATCCCGGACCGCCCATCGAGGCCGAGGTCGAATTGCGGGTCGACCAGGAGAACCGCTCCAACACCGTGGTAGTGGCCAAAATCAAGTTCGTCCACCCCCACATCATCACGGAGCGTGATATCCACCGCACCGGCAATCGCTTCATCCTCGAGGCCACCGCGGTTCCCATCCACACCCTCGCAACTGCGGATGGCGCCGGGTTCGCCCCGGTCCCCGTCCCACAGGTCGTGACGGTCGAGTATCCCCTCGGCGATCTCGACCCCGGCCAGTACGGCGCGGCCTTCGTCATGAACGGCTGGCCCTACGCCCACACCACCTGGACGGAGCGGGACCCCTTTGACGCCGAAGTCTCGATCGACGTCAACGAATCGGCCTCCGGGTCGTGGATCGCGCACGTGAAGATCCTATTCCGCAACCCCAACGTGCACATCACCGACCCCGGAGAGCCGGTCTTCGACGGACATATCATCAAGATCAACGCCAAGGCTGCCATCCTGACGGTGGAGCCGACCGTCCCCCTCGATCCGGCCAACCCGGTCGCTCCGGGCAACGCCCCGCCGGACCGCACCATCGAACTGCGCTATGACCTCGGCGACCTCGGGCCCGGCGGATACTGGTTGAAATACTTCATCAACGATTCCTTCGAGAAGCAGCACGACTTCTTCGTGCCGCCCGATCCGCCGATCCCGGCCGACGTCGATCTTGTGGTCGATACCTCCCGCCAGCCGGTCATCGCGACGGCCTGCATCCAGTTCCACGATCACTACCGCATCGTGGGTCAGGAGATCACCCGCCTCGGAAACATCTTCATCCTCGACGCCAAGGCCGAAGGGCCACTCCCGATCCTGGCGCCCCTCCCGCCGCCGGAGATCAAGCTCGACTACGACCTCGGCGAACTTCCCCGCGGTCATTACTTCGCCGCCTTCCGGATGAACGGGCACTTCTACGACGTCGAACGGTTCCAGGTCCGCGATCCGGACTGGGAAGCCGAGGTCGATCTCAGCGTGGAGGTCGGCAACGCGGGCGATGACGTCCTCCTCAAGGCCGTGGTCGATATTGACGATCCCTACGTCATCGTCACCGACTGGGGCCGGCCCGTCATCAGCAGCGACGGCCAGATCAAGGTCAACGCCACCGCCGAGCGCGTCGTCTTCATCCAGGAGCCCAGCGGCGACCCGATGGAGCACGTCTACAATCTCGGAGCACTGCGTTCCGGCCACTACCGGGTCTCGTTCTGCCTGAACAACGTTCCGGAGGCCCACCTGCGCTTCCGCGTGCCGCGTCCGTGCGAAAGCCCGGCCAACGTCTCGCACATCCGCATCGGGCAAGGCGATGCTTCCTGGTTCTCCACGGTGGGAGTCATCCTCGCCCCGAACCAGGAAGTCACCGATTGGGGCGTGGTGCGCCAGAGCGGAAACGAGTTTCACGTCAACGTGACGGTGGAATGCGTTGATTTCCCGAGCCCGATTCCTCTGCCGACTCCCATTCCGTTCCCGTCCCCCTTCGATCCGGTCCTCCTCGATCCGGCTGACTTGCCGGCTGGGATCGACCTGAGCGCCAACGGCGATCTGAGTATCGGCGGATTTCCGGTCCGCATCGTGACCCACACCTACATCCTCGGGGTGCTGAACCAGGGGCACTATGCCTTTTGTGTCCACTCCCTCGGGCAGACGGTGGCGTGCAAACGCTTCGTGGTCCCCGGCATGCCCCCGCACGTGGAAGTCTCCACCGGCAATATCACGAATGCCACCGACGAGCACCGCTTCGGCATCACCTATAACGACCCGACCGGCCTCGACCATGAGTCGATCCGCAACGCCGCAATCTGGATCGTCAGCAACACCGGATACCGCGAACAGGCTCGCCTGCTCAGCTATGCCAGCACCGATGACGTCCCCAGCACGGCGGCCGCCGCTCGCTATGCCGTCAACGGCCCGGGCGGAAGCTGGGACCACCCGGACAACGGGAAATACTGGATCGTGGTGGATCCCACCCAGATCCGGGACCTCCAGGGCAATCACATCGAGAACGGCCGCCTGGGTTGCTTCAAGGTGCGCATCCTTCCCGATCCGCCCGATCCCGGCGTCAATGTTTCGGTGGCGATGAATGCCGCCGGCGAGTGGGAAGCCACGGTCGAGATCATTTCGGAACCCGGCGAACAAGTGGTGATCAACAACTGGGAGTTCAGTTGCATCCAGTTTGGACACTCCATCATCAAGCTGGCGGATGCGGAGATCGAATCCACCGGCGGTCCGGTCGAACCCCTCGCCCACGTCTACAACCTCGGAATCCTGCAACCCGGCTACTATGTCTTCGTCTTCAAGACGAACCTCGCCCACTGTGGGATCGCTTCCTTCAATGTTCCTGGAGCGGAGGGAGATCCCATCGACAACTGGCAGGTTCGCGTCGGCGCGGCCACCCAGGCCGATGAAGCAGACGTCGATGGCGACGGCCTGAATGTGGTGGGCGAATACTTCTTCGTCGGCGACCCCAACCGGCCCGACGGTCCGCGGGTGCGTTCCGAGATCGTGACCGGGGAGGACGGCCGCCGCCACTTCGCCCTGCGCGTCCGCCACCTCCACGGGGCGGAGGGCATCACCCGCGTCTTCGAGGGATCCGCCAACCTCACTGACTGGGACGATGTCACCGACCGCATCGACGTCGTGGAACAGAACATCAACATCGACGGCACCGTCGAGGTCCTCGCTTGTCTCCGCGACAGCCTCGAAGACAGCCCCTACCAGTTCCTCCGAATTGCCGCGATTCGCGATCAGAACTGATTTCGTGTGTGAGGATATAATGTAAGTGAGAAAGCAAAGACTGTGTGCAACCAGACGCCGCTCCTTCGGGGGCGGCGTTCGGGTATTCACTGATCAGCTTCCGAGAGACCACCACTTCCTCGGTCATGTCCGCCAGGAGAATCCGCATTGGGTAATCCCCACGGATTTTCCCGTCGCGCATGAACATCCCATCCGAGATCTCGTCTTTCTTGAGCTGCCATTTCTGCCCCATGTGCACCTTCCTGACCAATTCCGGCTCGTTTCCGATCAGGCACTCATCTCAAATCAACCGCGAACTCCCCAAGCAGGGTTAAGGGCGCATGCCATCGCAGGAGAGGGTCGAGGGCTCCGCGGTCCGCATCCTCCGACCCCTCCCGGAGGATCCCCCAATGTATCTCGAAGCCTTTCACCTGCAGATCGTCCATGACCTGCCCCAGGGGGGACTCCCCCCGGTCGTGGGTCAAGCCCCTCTGCCCTCCCTAAAAAATCCCAATTCTCTGCTCCCCGCGCCCCTCCCTCCTTCCTCAAAGCGCCCCAAAAACCTTTAACTATTCCAAAATATCCAGTAAGCAATTCCCGACGTGGCTCGGGGACGGAAGAAACTGCATCTGCGGCGCACCGGCCTGGCGGACAACCGCCGGACGCGTCGTCCCTCCTTGCGGGAGGCCCTGCGGGAAGCGGACCGCCGGGCCCGCCAACGTTCCAACCAGCGAACCTGGCGCCGCCGCGGCCTGACCTCGGTGCAGTCCGCGATCGAGGAGACGCACTACGGTCCGGATGAGGGCTTGGGATGGTTCGGACACACCTGGCGGATCCTGGCCGGGTTCGCCCTCGTCCCGCTGGGGGCCATCACCACCGTCACGCTCTTCGATCCCCAACTGCACGCCCTGGGGGGTGCGGATACGGTCTCCTTCTGGCAGCAGTTCTGGCGCACCGAGGCCTTCCTTTACTTCGCGATTGGGTTCGTTCTGAATGCCGGATGGTTCTTCACGCACCTCCTGCAACCGGTCTTCCTCTACCTTTACGTTCTCGGCCACGAACTTACCCACGCCGTCTTCGTCTACCTGAGCCTGGGGCGGGTGAGCGGTTTTCGAGTAGGCCTGGACGGCGGGCACATCGTCACCAATAAATCCAACATTCTCATCGCCCTCTCGCCCTACTTCATCCCATTCTGGTCGGTTGTGATGGTGGCCGCCATGGCGCTCATCGACCTGCTCGCTCCCCTCCCTCATCACGACAAAATCCTCTACGCTCTGATGGGAGCGACATGGAGCTTTCACCTTCTCTGGACGCTCTGGATCATCCCCCGCGACCAGCCGGACCTGAAGGAAAACGGGACGTTCTTCTCGCTGGCGGTGATCTATCTCGCCAACGTCATCCTGCTCTCCTCCCTACTCTGCCTCGCTTCCCCGCAGCTCACCTGGCGTCACTTCATCTACAATTGGGCCAACAATTTCATGGATATCGCCTCCTACCTGAAGGGCGCGCTTGAATCCATCGCGTAGGGGGCCGGAACCGTCTCCATCCAGAGCTGGAATTCGGGGGCGGGACCGCGTCTTCTGATCGTCGAACAGAAACCCGAGTGACCCGGCCCCGGCCCGTACTACCATGTGGCAAACTCATCGGGATGGTGGCGGGCTACTGGAATCACCCCGCCAGCGGCCGGGCCGGCGGGCTGGCTTCCCCGATTCCGCTGATCTTCGAGCAGTGGCCGGAGTGCTTCCCGGTCCTGGATC
>CAUZKZ010000382.1:0-5645 GCA_963580345.1 Verrucomicrobiia bacterium
GTGTGACGAGTCTTCTGCATCGTAAGAAATCCTTTCCGGGCTACGCCCGGATGCGATTCTCTCAGAAGACTGGATCAGTTAAAGGGGGGAAGCCCACTCCCGGACCCGTGAGGTTGCCTGGTCCGCTCTCGACTGGGCGGAGGAGGGACTCGACCAAGTGTGCGGCGTGATCGTCGGAACGCCTCCCGATGCCAACAAGGCCATGACCCTCGCGGACCTCTCCGAGTTCCGCGGCGAGAAGGCCACTTATAGCCATCGACCCGTCAAGACCGCCGCCACCAGGCTCAGTGAGAAGAAGATTTCGCATCAGATGAGCGATGCCCTCGTGGACGGAGACAAGAAGATCCTTCCCGTCCTGCGCATCTCGTTCCCGGTCGCCAAGTAGGAGCTCGCCCTGGGGGACTTCAGGCCAGGATCTCAGGGACGAGTTCGCCATGGACGTCGGTCAGGCGGACATCGCGTCCCCCGTAGCGATAAGTCAGCTTCTTGTGGTCCAACCCCAAAAGGTGGAGCATGTTGGCGTGCAAGTCGTGGACGGTGAGCTTGTTCTGCACCACCCGGTATCCGTATTCGTCGGTCGCTCCGTAAATCGTGCCGCCCCTGATCCCGCCTCCCGCCATCCAGAGGCTGAAGCCCTGCGGGTTGTGATCGCGGCCGTCGCGTCCCTGTGCAAAGGGAGTGCGTCCGAACTCGCCGGAAAAGACGAGGAGGGTCGACTCCAGTAGTCCCCGCGATTTGAGATCCTTGATCAGCGCGCCGATCGGCTGGTCCACTGCCATCGCGTTCTTGCTGTGTCCCGACTTCAAGCCGCCGTGTTGGTCCCAGCGGTCCCCGTTTCCAGGGTTGATGGTGAGCTCAACAAAGCGCACTCCCCGCTCCACCAGGCGCCGCGCCATGAGACACTGCGCGCCGTAAATCCGGGTGTTCTTGTAGCTTCCTTCCAGCCCGTAGGCCTTCTTGGTCGCGTCCGACTCCTTCGAAACATCCGTGACATCAGGGACCGCCATCTGCATGCGATAGGCCATCTCGTAGTTCTGAACCGCTGACTGAATCGCTTCCGCATGACTGGCTTCCTCCGCCAGGTTTCCATCGATCTCGGCCAGCAAGTGCATCTTCTTGCGCTGATAGGACAGCTCCTTCTCCCGCGGCACGATGTTTTGCAGAACGGGCGAACTGGAGAGGAAGGTCGACGGTTGATGGGTGGACGGAAGAAATCCACTGCCGAACATTTGCATCCCCCCGGAGGGAACCTGTCCTCCGTGAATGACGACATAGCTCGGCAAGTCTTCCGCCTCTGTTCCCAGGCCATAGGATGCCCACGCGCCCATGCTCGGCCGTCCGGAAAGAATGTGCCCACTGTGCAACGCATAGTTCGCGTTCGGATGGTTCGGCGAGAATGCGGTCATTGAACGGATCACCGCCAGGTCGTCGGCGCACGATCCGATGTGCGGAAAGAGATCACTCACCGGCATTCCACACTGGCCGTAGTTCTTGAACTCCCACGGACTCTTCAGGATGTTTCCGTTGTTGTTGAAAACCGTGGCGTCCACTTTGAACTTCGGCTTCTGGCCGTTCTCTTTCGCGAGGAGCGGCTTGGGATCGAAACTGTCGACCTGCGACACGCCCCCGTCCATGTAGAGGAAGATCACGCTCCTGGCCTTGGGCGCAAAATGCGTGGGCTTGGCACTCCACGGAGTCGCGCTCGCGCGCTCCTTTTGCATGAGCCCCGCCAACGCCAGGCTCCCAAAGCCCATCGCGCCGCGGCTCATGAAGTGGCGCCGGGTCAACGGCGGAACAGACTCAGAAGACATAGATAAATTCCTTTCGATTGATCATCAGGTGACAAAGTGCGGCCCACCCCGCCTCGGAGTTTTCGGGCCCCAGCTCCCGCAGCGCCTTGCGCCCCCACTCGAGCTCGGCGGCCGTCGCACTGCGACCAAAGGCCTGCTCGTGAAGCATTTTCAGGCGGCCGTCGGTGGTCCCCTTCCGCCCCATGATTCGCTTCGCCCAGGCGGTGGCCTGCTCGTGCACGAAGCGATCATTCAACAGCGCCAGTGACTGCGCCGGCACATTGGCCACGTTGCGCTGACCCGTCGGCTCGGTGGCATTCGGCATGTCGAAAACCCGCAGGAAGGAGGAGAGGTAATTGCGCCGCGTCTCCAGGTAAATCGAGCGCCGTCCGTTGCCATCGACTGGTCCGCTCCTGGGCTTGGCCCGGCTGTTCGGCTGATCGTCAACATTGACCGGGATGCTCGGTCCATATATTTCGCGTTTAAGCTCTCCGCTGCACGCCAGGATGTGATCCCGAATCGACTCCGCGTCCATGCGGGTGACCGGCATGTGCTGCAAGTATTCGTTTCGAGGATCTGCCACTGCCATTCCCGGTCCCGGCGTGGAACTCGTCTGGAAGGTGGTCGAGAGAACCAGCTTGCGAACCATCGTCTTGGTCGACCACCCGTTCTCCACAAAGTCCCGGGCAAGGTAGTCGAGCAGTTTCGGATGGGTGGGTTCGCCGCCCATCTTGCCGAAGTTATCGACAAACGGGTGCAATCCGCGCCCGAAGAGACGCGACCAGATTCGGTTCACGCGCACCCGGGCGGTGAGAGGATTTTCCGGACTTGCCACATGCTGCGCCCATGCCAGGCGACCGCTGCCCATGTCCTTCAGCCGCGCTCCCCCCAAGCCATCGAGAAAGTGCCGTGGATTGGGATCAGCGCTGACATTCTTATGATCGCCACGCACATAGATCGGCTGATCAGTCGACACCCCGTCCACCATGCTGCGCACGTAGACCGGGGGCGGAAGTTCCCCGGCGATCCGGCGAAACTCATCCCGCTTCCCTCTGATCTCGCCATGACGCTTGAGGTCGGGGTGCACCAATCCCGACTGCAGCAAGGCCCCGAACACTTCGCGCTGCGCAGGATCGAGATCCCCCGTCCGGCCGAGCGCGGCCAATCCACCGATCACCTTGCTCACCGTCGTGACGCGGTCTCCTTCAAGGGCCGGGAGCCAAACCGTGCCCCACTGCGGCAACTTGCCAGCCGCTACCGCAACCCACGCATCCTCGGCCGGTGCCGGCGGACGCCCGTTGCGGCCCATGCAGACCATCCCCGTGCCCTGGTGTTGAATCTCGAGATAAGCCGGCTCCCCCTTCCAGAGATTGGTCGCAAAGCTGATCTTCTTCCAGCGATCGGAGTTCACTGCAGCCCGCAGCCTTCCCGTGGTCGGTCCCTTGCCCGCCAGTTCGTAGTTGCGCACCACCAACTTCACCGCCGCATGACGCCCGCGCACCCAGAGATCGACCGTGCCACCATCGAGAACAAAGTCGGGCGAGCGCAATACGCCGTCGAGCCGCGAAGACAACATCCCGGTCGAAGCTCCGGTCCCCACTGCGGCCCGGAGCACTTGATCGCCATTCATCGCCGGCAGGAATCCGTCCGCGTCCACACCCTGGAATCCCGGTCCCGTCGCGATCCACTCGCCAAGGGACTTCTCATTCAAGCCAAACTCAAACCTCCCACTCACTGCTTCCACCCGGCTCGCGCGACTTTTCAGCTCGTCCACCTTGTCCCCCGCAAGCACTCCCTTCAGAACCGCCAACTCCGGGGCGACCTCCTTGGCGTGCATCCAATCGAACCACTTGATTGCCAGGGCCCCATCCTCTCCCGCCTTCCGCGCCAACTCCGCAAGCTCTCCCGCACTCGCCTTCCGAAACTCCGCCAAGCGTGCTTCCTGCTTCTCCCCCTTTTTCAACGGTGCACGCAACACCTTGAGACGCTCCTGGTGGGCCCCACTCTGGTCCAGCGACTGCAGCACGCCAAGCACCCTGGGAAGCTGTGCAGACTCCGCCTCCACCGCCCCAAACACCAGGGACATCAGCTGGCTCTTCGCCTTCTTCAGCCGTCCGCTCACTTCCTTCTTCCTGGCTGGCGACGCCAGGTTGGCGTAGTGCAGACGTGAACTGCGCAGCATCCCGTAAAACGAGTAGTAGTCCTCATCCGTGATCGCATCGAACTTGTGATCGTGACAACGCGCACACGCGAGGGTCAGCCCCTGGAATGCCACTCCGGTCACCTTGATCATGCTGTCGAAAACCCGCGCTTCGTCGCTGTGAATGTCGGGCGGTCCGTGCTGACCATCGGTGAGGTAGAGGAAACCAGGCCCGGCCACCGACTCGTTGTCGCCGGTCTTCCTGTTCAGCCTCGGCTCCGGCAGGCGATCACCCGCCAAGGCCTCCATCACGAACTGATCAAAGGGCACATCATCGTTGAAGGCGCGAATGAGGTAATCGCGGTAACGATCGACATACGGCATGGTGTAGTCCGCCTCGAACGCCTTGGTTTCCCCAAAGCGCACCACATCCATCCAGTGCCGCGCCCAGCGCTCTCCGAAATGCGGAGAGGCCAGCAGGCGATCGACCACCTTCTCATAGGCATTCGCCGAATCGTCCGCGAGAAACTCCATGAGTTCTTGTTCGGTGGGCGCCAGTCCGGTCAGCGCCACCGACACCCTGCGCAAGAGATGAACCTTGCTCGCGCGCGGAGCGGGATCCCACTTGCGGTCCTCCAGTTCGGCCAACACGAAGCGATCGATCTCATTCGACGGCCATTCCTTCGATTTCACGGCGGGCACCGCCACCTTCGCAACCGGCTGCAGGGACCACCATGCTTTGCGTTCCTCGAGATTGAATTCTGTCTCCAGGGGATTCTTTCCAATTGCCTCCGCGCGTGGATCGGGAGCTCCCCGTCTGATCCACTTGCGCAAGTCCGCAACTTGCTCCGGCTTGAGTGCCGTCTTCGGCGGCATGGCTTCCAGCTCGGGATCGCGCTCCACCATCATGATCAGCAAACTCTCATCCGGTTTGCCCGGCACGATCACCTCCCCGCTATCGCCTCCTCTCACCCAGCCCGCCTTGCGGTCCAGCAACAACCCACCCTTGATCTTCTTCGAATCCTGCGCGTGACACTTGTAACAGTTCTCCGAAAGGAGGGGCCGAATCCTGCTCTCGAAGAACGACAGGTCTTCAGGCAAGAGCGACTCCGCCGGACTCGCCGAAGCGAGCGCGGAAATCGCCACACCCACGAGGGAGACGCGGGAAAGAATGGGGATACGCGGCATCGTGGTGAATCTGCAAGTGACCATACGGGCTTACAGACTATCCTCTACGGAGAAGTTGGAGCTTTTGGAGCAAGGCCCTGAGGGGAGAGCAACCCTCTTCCCCACGCCTAGTCTCGATAGCTTCGGCGACTGATAGGAATTTTGATTTCCCACGAGTCTACCAGCAAAAGCCGCTAATTGAAGGCGGTTTCTGGAGGCGGGAAGCCAAATGGAGGCCTGTCGGAGTGCAACATGCACGTGGATAGACGTAGAATATGCCTCGACCCCACAGCTGGTGCGCATCGTCCCCATGCCGATCCGCGTCGGGATGATTAGAAGCTCTCCAGGAACGGGTCAATGTCGATGTAGGTCAGCTCCGGGGGCTCGGCCTGGTCCTGTGAATCGATCGAGCTGTCCATGTAGGAGGCGCGCGAGCTCGAGGACCAAATTATCCACTTCTGGTGGCCCTCTCGCGGGGGCGCGCCTGCCACAAGCGGCAGTGCTTGAGGATCTCTTCGATCACGTCCGCCTGGGGAGGTTCGATGAAC
>CAUZKZ010000383.1:0-5641 GCA_963580345.1 Verrucomicrobiia bacterium
AAAAGCGTGCAACCACTATTTAGCGCTGCTGCTACGAAATCTCAAAAATATCTCGCGCGGCGTAAGGACGAGATGCTCGCGCTGGTCAGCACCAAGCGCATCGAGGTCCGACCTGACCGGTGGGAACCACGCATCAAAAAGAAGCGGCCGAAACCGTTTCCGTTTCTCGATCTACCCCGTCAAAAATACAAAGAAATGCGAGAATCGGGGGAACTCGTTCCTGTCTAAAGTTCGTGCCATTCGGGTCCACGGGTTAATCGAGCTTGGTGTCCTTTGGCACCGACTCGAGGATCTTCGCCGTGATATCGTCGGGCGTGAGGCGCTCGCTCTGCGCCGAGAAGTTCGGGATGATGCGGTGCCGGAAGATGGGCGGCGCCACCGCCTCCACGTCGTGGCAACCCACGTAGGAACGCCCGTGCAGGAGGGCGTAGGCCTTGGCGGCCAGGACCAGGTTCAGCCCGGCCCGCGGCCCGGCCCCCCACGTCAGCCACTTCGTGCAGAACTCGAGCGCTTCGTCCGAATTCGGGCGCGTCACCCGCACCAGCCGTTCGGCGTAGCGGATGATGTGGTCCGCCACCGGCATGCTGCGCACCGCCCGCTGCATCTCGAGAATCTCCTCGCCGGTCAGGACCGGATCGGGCTTGGCACTTTCGTTCCCGGTGTAGGCCTTCAGGATCCGGAACTCCTCCTCTTCGCTCGGGTAGTCCACCTTGATCATGAACATGAAGCGGTCGAGCTGTGCTTCGGGGAGCGGGTAGGTGCCCTCCTGCTCGATTGGGTTCTGGGTGGCGAGCACGAAGAAGGGTTCCGGCAGGTGATGGTCTTCGCCACCCACCGTGACCTTGCGTTCCTGCATGGACTCCAACATGGCGGCCTGCGTCTTGGGCGGAGTGCGGTTGATCTCGTCGGCCAGGATGATATTGGCGAAGATCGGGCCCGGCAGAAACTTGAACTCGCGCTCGTTGGTGACGGGATCGGAAAAGATCACCTCCGTGCCCGTGATGTCGCTCGGCATCAGGTCCGGCGTGAACTGAATGCGCTTGAAGGAAAGATGCAGGGCCTCCGCGAGAGTGGAGACCAGCAGGGTCTTCGCCAATCCCGGAACGCCGACCAGGAGGGCATGGCTGCGGGTCAGGATCGCGATCATGACTTCGTCAACCACCTCGTCCTGCCCGATGATGACCTTCGAGATCTCGGTCCGAACTCGCTTTACGGCTTCCTCCAGCCGCGTGATGGACTCCGTATCCTGGGTGGCAGCGTCAGTGCTCATGAGGCCCTACCTACGGGGGTGCGGGCCGACTAATTACGGAGAAGGGCGGTTTCCAAGACACCCACCGTATTGGCCGAGTTGCTTGTCACGAACGTATCTCCGCTGATCGAGATGGACACTCCGTAGATATCACTCGCGAAAGCGGGAACCACAGGATCATCCTCGATGTAGCCCTTTTGGAGTTGGCGCACCTGAAAGAGGGCGACCAGCTCGCGGTGACAATTCATGATTCCGGGGCGATCACCTTCACGCCGACGGAGCCGCGCTCGGCCAACGATGCGACTTTTGACAAGGCGACGCGCGAGGTTCTCGCTGACTACCAGGAAACCCTCAAGAAGCTCTCCTGATCGGTGGCGAGCTTCCTCCACCCCGCCAAGGATCAGGTCTTGCGTTTGCACGAAGCGGTTCTTGCCCAGGACGGAGGGTCCTCGGGGCTGCGCGATGAAATTCTGTTAGAGAGCGCCTTCGCCGCCCCTCAAGCCACCTGCAGCGGCGAATCCATCATCACCGATCCAGTCGAGGTGGCAGCGGCGTATCTCTTCTACCTCTGCAAGAACCATCCATTCCTCGACGGCAACAAGCGGGTGGCCTTCGCAACCTGCCTCGTATTCCTCCGACTGAATGGATTAGGACCGGCTCCCGACAGTCCGGAGTGGGAAGCCCTCGTCCTCGATGTGGCTGCCTCGCGGATGGACCGCGCCCAGACCACGGAACGGATGCGCGAGTTGTCGGAGTGACCAAATTTGAAGTGTCCAGTATACGGTGTTCAGTGTTACCCATGTTCTGAACCAAAAGTGTTACCTATGTTCTGACTGCGCCAGAATTCGGAATCTGAACACTGAACACTGCCTACTGAACACCGAACCTCCTCACCCCCTCCGGCGCCGGATCAGAAGGCTCGCGGCACCGAGCGCGAAGAGGAGCAAGGCGGAGGGCTCGGGAACCACTTCGAGACTGATGCTGGCGATGGCGGAGCCGTCCGGGTCGATTGCGGTGGTGTCGAACCCTCCTGGTTGGAGATTGGCGAAGGCGCCGAAGGGATCGGGGCCTCCCACCAGGGCCACCACGCCGTTCTGAGGGGATCCGCCGGCCGGATTCGCGGGTGTCGTGATGCCGACCAGCGGATTCCCTGGGGAGAACGCGAAGTCTTCGAGTTCGGTGCCGGCGTCCCAGATCGTGCTGAGGTCGAAGCTGAGGAGAGTTCCGACCGGAGCCCCGCCGAGGAGGGACGAGACGTCCGTGGCGCTGCCGTTGCCGACGAACCAGTCGTTGGAAGGCAGGATCATGGCCGCCACGCTGAACATGTTGTCGGCATTGGAGACGTCGAAGACGGCGGAAGCGGTTCCGCCATTGGGAGCGAAGGGACCGCCGCCCACGATCGTCATGCCGTTGGGGTGCGTGTAGCCGGAGGTATCTCCGACTTCCGCGAGGCTCTCGAGAGCTGCGGAGGCCGCCGCGCCCGGGTCGAAGAAGTCGAAGCTGCCATCATGGAAGGTGGCGTAGGCGGGGGCGAGTCCGACCGGTCCGGGTGCCGTCACGGTGACGCGAATGGAAACTGCGTAGGCCGGAGTGAGTGAGAGCGCCGCCAACGTGAGCAGCAAAGAGGGCATGGATAGGGACTTCATGTTTTCAGGTTGGTTCTGGTTGTAGCGGTTGGTTTGGGATTCGCCTCCGGCAGCCGGAGGGGACGGTCGAGAGCACGCTGGAGAAGATCCTCATCTCCGAGCGTGCAGCAGAAATAGAGATCGTTGCCCTCGGTCCAGGTGGCGTGGCTCCACTTGGAATCGACCGGGACGGGGGCGGCCTCGCCGGGCCGGGCCTCGAGCTCGGCCCCGCCGGGGAGGAGGAAGAGGTGGACCAGTTCGCCCTGGACGTCGAAGCACACCAGGTAGGCCTTGCGTCCGTGCCACGAAATGACTTCGCACCCGAGGCTGGGATTCCCTCCGAGCGATTTTGGAATCACAAAGTCCTTGATGCCCTGGGTGCGCTCCAGCCAGGCGGTCACGTCACTGACTGTCTCGCTTTCGTAATCGAGCAGGAAGAAGCGGTCGAGGAAGGTGGTCATGTCCTTCCGGTAGGCCGCCAACGAGGTCCCGCCGCTGGTGAAGGGCCGGTTCAACCAGAGCGCCCCGCCAAGAAGGGAGAGAAGGAGGAGGGCCGCGACCCCGAGGACGAGGCGACGGCGGGACCGGCGCGGGGCCGGCGCGGCGGGTTGGCAGGAGGCCAGGATCCGGGAGCGAAGACCGGGGGGCGGAGTGAGTTCCCGGAACTTGGCATCGAGGGCGGCGATGCGGGCTTGCTCGCCCTCCCACCAGTCTCGGAGTTCGGCGTCCTGCTCCGCAAGCCCGAGGGCGAGCACGAGGAGTTCGTCGTCCGAATGCGGATCTGAGGCCCGGTGGACGGAGAGGAGAAGTTTGGCGTCTTCCTGATTCACGAGGTTGATTCTGTTAGACGGTTCGACGGCGCTCAAACGGAATGACGGACGGCTCCCCGTCCTGCGTGGACTGCGCTTCCAGGATCTGGAAGACTTTCTGGCGTCCCCGCGAAATGCGCGACATGACGCTGCCGATCGGCATCTCGAGGCACTCCGCGATTTCCTTGTAGGAGTGCGACTCGATGTGGAAGAGGGTGAGGGGAAGGCGATAGAGATCGTCGAGCTGCTCGAAGGCGCGCAGGACTTCCGCCACCGAAGCGTGGCTGACGACCTCGGGTTGCACTTCGGGTAGCTCCGGGCCGGCCACTTCCAGCTCGACGTGCGGATGACTTTTCGAATGCCGCCGCGCGTTCAGGAACTCCCGCCGCAGGGTGGTGAAGAGCCAGGCCTTGACCCGGGAGGGATCCTTGAGCTGGTGGCCCTTGGTGGCCCACAGGAAAAATGTCTGCTGCGTCAGGTCACAGGCCGAGGCCTCGCATCCGCACAAACTGTAGGCAAATCGATAGAGCGGGGCGTAAAACTCATCAACCAGCCCCTCGAAATCGGGCGGAAGGGGCGGCGTGGGACTGGAGGGGTCGGAGTGCAGTGCACCTGTGGGACACCTCAGCGCGGGGGTTTATTGCATCGGGCTCCGCTTCCGCGCCCCGAACCCTCCCTGGCCGGCCGGGCCGCCCCCGGGGCGGGCCAGGCGCGGGAAGGCGAAACAGGCCCGAATCCGGCTTCCCGGGCTGATCTCAGCCGTCGCGGCGGGACGGAGAGTAGCGCCGACGGCTCCCCGCCAGCAGCCCGGCCAGGAGCAGGAGAAGCGGCAGACCCGGTTCCGGGACAATCACCCAGCGCACGTCATCGAGTCCCATTACGTCGGTGTTCACTCCCAGTTCGGGCGAGGCAATGATCGTCACCCGTGAAATGCCGGCATTCGATTCGGTGTCGGTGAATCCCCAGAATTGCACACCCCCGCCCGGAGAACCATCGAGCGGAATGCTTTGAAGTTGTCCGTTGTCGAAGATGGCGGTGATCGCTCCCGCCACGAGGGGGTCCGCTCCCGTGAAGTAGCCGCCGAACGCCACCACCGGCGTCGCAAATTCGAAGGTGATGCCGACCGCCGGCTCGTTGCCGGGACCGGGGTGTCCCTCTTCGATCTTCAGGTAGTTCGCCCCCCCGCCGGTGGTGTTGAACCCCTCCACCAGCGGTGACGCCTGGTTCGTGACACTGGTATCGCTTCCGCTGCTAGAGGCCGCGGGAAGGATGGAGAGTCCCGCCACGCCCGTCTCCGCGGGGGAGAGGCTCAGGAAAGGCCCAAGCGCCGCGGACTCAAAGTCGAGAACGCGGAGAACCCCGTCGCCTAACAGAACCGCGGCGGCATCGAAGGACCCCGCGGCGGTATCCGAATTCGGACGGGCCCCGCCCGGACCGACCCCGGCATCCATCCCATCGAAGAAGACGGCATTCTGGGCGCCGGCCATCCCATGGCACACCGCCGCGACTGTCGCCCCGCGACGGAGTATCGCTTTCAACCTTCGTTGCATCGGCATCGAGAGTTTGATCACACCTAACCAAGACGAAATTCGGCCAAGAACAAGCATATTTATTAACTTTTCTTAATAAAATCTCACACTGGTCGGGAGGCGGGATCTCCGCCATCTTCGGTGTTCCAACCCGCCACCGCCATGAGACCACGCCCCGCCCACTTGCTTCTGCCGCTCGCCTCCCTTCTCTCGCCCCTGAGCATCGCGGCACAGGGGGAGGACCAGAAGACGGCGAAGCCCAACATCATCCTCATCATGTCGGATGACATGGGATTCTCCGATATCGGATGCTATACTTCTCGGCGCTATATTTTCGGAATATCATTTCCTGTGAGATATACGTGTCTGAGTAGTGCCGTATTCTTCTCCGATGATCACACTTGAGCTATCCGATCAGGATTGGGAGGA
>CAUZKZ010000384.1:0-5621 GCA_963580345.1 Verrucomicrobiia bacterium
GAAGCTTATCTCGCCGCCCACAATGCCAGCCCGAAGCCTTTCGTCTGGACCGCTTCAGCCAGCGATATTCTTGAGAAGGTGAAGCGGGGGCGGAAGAAATTGAATAAAACCCAGTCTGCTTGACGGACTACACTAGATAACGACTTTCGTTTCCTTTAGCACAGCGGCCATTGCGACCAGAAGATGAGTAAAAATTACCGGATCGGGGACCGCTCGAAGGTCCGGGACCTCCGCACTCATTCTCGCCGTCTTTACAAATTCCGGTTTCATCGACCGAGAATCCCGCCTCTGCCTCGCCCTTCGTCTCCCCCTTCTTCGCTACTTTCCGCCGAATACTTCCGCAATCCTCCGGCAGACTTCCTCCACATTCTCACGCGAGTTGAAGGCCGAGATCCGAAAGTAGCCTTCGCCCGCTGCACCAAACCCCGCTCCCGGGGTGACGACCACCTGCGCATCCTGCAGCATCTGGTCGAACATCTCCCAACTGCCCATCCCATCCGGGCATTTCACCCACACATAAGGTGAGTGCTGGCCGCCGTAAACCGTGAGTCCCGCCCCATCACACGACGCGCGCAGCAGCGCTGCATTGCCCATGTAGTGCTCGACCAATTTCTTGATCTGCGTCTTGCCCGCCACCGAGAACAGCGCTTCCGCGCCGCGTTGCACCGGGTAGCTCACGCCGTTGAATTTCGTGGAGTGCCGCCGCGACCACAGCTCGTGCAAGGAGACCCGCTCCCCGCTCGCCGTCGAACCGGTCAGACCCTTCGGGATCACCACAAAGGCGCAACGCGTTCCCGTGAATCCCCCGTTCTTGGAGAAGGAGCGAAACTCGATGGCGCAGTCCTTCGCGCCTTCCACCTCGTAAATCGAACGCGGAAGTTCCGGGTCCCGTATGTAGGCTTCGTAGGCGGCATCGTAGAGAATCACGGTATCATTCTCGCGGGCGTAGTCCACCCAGCGCCGCAGTTGTTCCTTGCTCGCCACTGTCCCGGTGGGATTGTTGGGGTAGCAGAGGTAAACCAAGTCCGCCCGCTCCTCGGGAAGGGAAGGCGTGAAGTCGTTTTCGGCCGTGCAGGGCAGGTAGATCAATCCCTTGTATCGTCCGCTCTCGTCCGCCTCGCCGGTGTTGCCTGCCATCACATTGGTATCCACGTAGACCGGGTAGACCGGATCCGTAATCGCAATCTTCAAGCCGTCTCCGAAGATATCGAGAATGTTCCCGGTGTCGCACTTCGAGCCGTCCGAAATGAATATTTCGCCGGCGTCGATGCCCAGCCCCTGGTAGCTGTTCTCCGCGATCGCCTTGCGCAGAAACGCGTAGCCCTGCTCCGGCCCGTACCCGCGAAAGCTGGCCCTGTCCCCGAGCTCATCCACCGCCTCCTTCATCGCCGTCCGCGCCGCCTTCGGCAGCGGTTCCGTCACGTCTCCAATTCCGCAACGGATCAACTTCTCGGCCTTCTTGGGCTCCTCTTCGGTAAACGCCCCCACCCGCCGGGCAATCTCGGGAAACAAGTACCCCGCCTTCAACTTCAGGAAATTCTCATTCACGCGCGCCATGGCGCGCACCCTGTAGCGGGGGAGCTGGATACTCGCAAGCCTTGGCAATTCGAATCGAGTCAGCGACGCCGGCCCATCGCCATTCCGGCCGCAATCTGCGGTCGATTCTGATCGATTCGCCTTCCTTCGCCCTCCGCCATCTTCTCCCCGCACCAAAGTCGCGCTCGAGCATTGAAAATTGAACCCGAAGTTGCGATTGATCTCGAACTTGCGGGTTGAGAAATCTTTCCGCCTCCCTCCCCTCCACCATGGCAATCTGGCGTCATCTTCGTGCCTTTCTCCTCCTGCCCTTCATGGTGACGGTGGTGCTCCCCACAATCATCCTTCACGTCGCCCCGTCCCACGACACCCGCTGGTCCGATAGCTCCGGGCTGGTCCAGCTCTCCCGCCTCACGGCCGCCGCCTTCCTGCTCCTGGGCCTCATGCTTGTGGTCCTCACCAACCTCCTCTTCGCCAGGATCGGGAAGGGCACCCTCGCGCCGTGGGACGCCACCAGTCAGCTCGTCGTGGCGGGCCCCTACCGCTTCGTCCGTAACCCCATGATCTCCGGGGTCGCCATGATCCTCGCCGCCGAATCTCTGTTTTTCGGCTCCGTCTTCATGATCGTCTACACCCTTCTTTTCCTCACCATCAACCACCTCTACCTCCTCTTCTCGGAAGAGTCCGGGCTGGAGAAACGCTTCGGGCAGGCCTACCGCCTCTACAAGGCCCACGTCCCCCGCTGGATCCCGCGCAAGACTCCCTGGGAAGCGGAGTAACCCGTATCGCGACTCCCGCCCGGCCGACTTCGCACCGTTCTCTTCGATAAGTATCCGGAAATCGGGGGCCGGTCGGCCGCAGCATCGAGCTGAGGCTGATTGTGATTTTCGTTTGAGCGCTCCTTGCCTTAGACTTGCTCCTCTCCGCTGGTGCCTCTCTTCAAGAAGACTCTTCCCGACTGGATGCGTGCGCGGCTCAGTGCGAGCCATCGCTTTCTCATTCTCTGCATCCTTTGCGGGATTCTGTGCGGAATGGTGGCCGTGGCCTTTCACCTCGGGATCAGGTTCGTCTTCGAGGGAATCTACTACCGCGCCCAATCCTTTGGATCGCCCTACTTCGCGTGGGTCATGATTACAGCCCCGGCCTTCGCCGGTCTGGTGGTCGGACTGGCAATCCACGGCATTGCCCCCAGCGCCGCGGGCGGCGGCATCGCGCGCATCCGCGAAGCTTACTTCAACAAGGACGGGCACATTCCTTTCTTGGCGGGGGTGTGGCGCTTCCTCCTCAGCCTCCTCTACCTCGGCTTTGGCAATAGCCTCGGCCGGGAAGGTCCGGTGGTCCACATCTCGTCCGCCATCTCGTCCACCCTCGGCCGCTGGGGATTTCGCGACAGGAAACGGGCCCGCTCCATGCTCCCGGTCGGGGTCGGCGCCGGACTCGCGGCCGCCTTCAATGCTCCTCTCTCCGCCATCACCTTCGTCTTCGAGCAACTCCTGGACAGCTTTTCGATACGGGCCCTGGGCGGGATCGTCCTGGCGGTCGTGGCAGCGGCGGCCCTTTCGCGTTCCCTTCTCGGCGACCAACCCATCCTGCCCGGTCACCTCGTCGTCGACTATCCCCTCTCACCCTGGATGCTGGTCGCCATCCCCCTCGGCATCGCGGCCGGGGTCCTGGGCCATCTCATCGTCTCCTCCATCCTCCTCCTGCGCCGCCTCCTGAAAACCAACCGGCGCTTCCTGCCGCTCTGGTCCCAGCCCGCCATCGCGGGGTTGCTGTGCGGACTGCTCGGGGTGGCGGCCATCGGAATCGCCAATGCCGTCCAGCCCGAGGCCCCGGACCGTGCCAAGGCCGCTATCTTCAGCGTCGGGTACGAGGTGCTGCCCTCGGCCTTCAACTACCAACTCCTCTGGCAGATCCTCGCCGTCCTGCTGCTCTTCAAAGTCGTGGCGGTCGTGTTCAGCTTTGCGGCCGGAGGCAGCGGCGGACTGTTTTCGCCCTCCCTCTTCATCGGCGGAACGCTGGGAGGCCTGATCGGGGCCATCCTGGTCTGGGTCGATGCCGATCTCTTCAACCTCTTCGACGATCCCGAGCCCGCCCACGTGGTCGGTGGATGCGTCCTGTTGGGCATGGGTGCCGCCTTCGCCTCCATCATCCGCTGCCCGTTCACCTCCCTCACGATCATCATCGAGATCACCGGCAATTACTCCCTCATCCTTCCCCTCATCGCCGCCAACACGCTCTCGTGGACCATCGCCCGCCGTCTCCGCCCGCTCACGATTTTCAACTCCATCCTCCTGCAGGACGGCGTCATCCTCAAACGCATGCCCGCCTACCGCGGGCCACAGGACCACCACAGCCTCCCGGTCTCCACCATCATGACCCACGAAGTCGTGACCCTGGGAAACGAAACAACGGGGCGCGAAGCCCTCGCCCGTCTCAAGAATCTCGGGACCAGCTTCCACACCTATCCAGTCGTCACTGCCGAAGGTCGCCTCGTCGGACTTCTGACCCGGGACGACCTCCGTGGTTCGATGCCCGACGCCGACATCGGCAGCCTGGTGGTGGGACAGCAACTCGTAGTCGCCCATCCCGACACGTCCATCCGGGACGTCGGAAACCGCCTCGTCGCCCGCAGTCTCCACCTCGTCCCGATCGTCTCCGCCAGGGACCAGGGCAAACTTATCGGCGTCGTCACCCTCGGCGACATCGCACGACAGAATTTCGCCGAAGAAGTCGATTGAGCGGTCGACCGTGCTCCCCCCCGGTTCTTCAGGAACCGAGCGGCCTGCGCTGCAGATCCCGCATCGTGCACAGTTCGGTCTCGACCCCACGGATCTTCCGTGCCCCGTCGCGCCGCCCCGCGCTGAACCACGTCGGAGTTAGCCGAAAGGTTTTCTCCACGAACGATCTCGTCCCGATCGCCATTCCGTCGGCAATGTAGCGCACCCGGCAGCGAATCATTTCCAATTCACTCAGCCGCCCTCCCGCCTGCAGGACCTTTTCCACTTGGTTCGCCGTGAAGGTGCGCACTCCTTTCTTGCGCGTTCCGCCTTCTTTTTCCGGCTGCGGCGGTCGTCCGTCCAGGAACAGCATCTCCCGGTAGGCGCGGTGGGTTCTCTTCCAGCTCTCCACTTCCTTGGCCGCCCACTGCTTGCTTGTCACCGTGCTGAATTTCTCAAAAAGGACCCGCTGCAACCCCGCCCGCGCCGCTTTCTTCCCAGCCACCGCCTCGCCATACCCGCACCATCGATAGTCCCGGGGATCGTGCACTAATCCGGCGCGCACCGGATTCAGGTCGATGTAAGCTGCCACCACCCGCGCCGCGTGCCCGTCCTCCACCAGCGTGCTCTTGAAGCGCTCCTCCCACAGCGTGCCTTTTCGCGCGTGCTTCTTGTTGAACCACTGCGTGAAGCGCTGCTTGACGATCTTCATGTAAGCCGAGAGGTCGTACATCCGGCTCAGGAACTTTTCCCGAAGCGCCTCCGCTGCCTCCTCGGCCCCTAGCGCCCGGTAGTGCTCCAGTTCCCACCGGATCCCCTTTACCTGGCCCTTTGAATACAGGCACCCAAGGTGTCCCAGCAATTGTTCGTCGCTCACCCGCTCCTTAGGCCGGGCCGGCACTTCCAGTAAAAGGTGAAAGTGATTCGACATCACTGCAAACGACAAAACCCGAACCCGACAGAATCTTTCGTAGAGCCTCATCAGCTCTACAAAGCGCTCCTTCTCCTCCCTTCCCAGCACCCGCTCTCGGTTCACCACCCGGGAAAGGCAGTGATAGATCGCAGGCTTGCCCCGCAAGGAAATCAGCGCCTCCGCCGTCAATTCCTCCCTCCCCTCCATCTCCAGCGGCAAATCCTCCCGCTGCCATGGCGCCAAATACCGTGCCCGTCGCATTACATCCCCATCCTAGCCCTCCTCCCTCGCCCAGTCCAGAAAATTTCGTTAAAGAACCTGTCCCTTTATTTCGGTCCCATCGGTGTCCGAAACTCAGGATCAATAATCGGCGTAAAGGGCGCGTAGCTGGTCGAGAGACTCTTCCCAGCAAGTGGCTTGGTAGAGTGCGAGTCGTAGCCAACGGTAGTATT
>CAUZKZ010000385.1:0-5613 GCA_963580345.1 Verrucomicrobiia bacterium
GTCCGCGGAAATTCGAAAATTCCAAAACCCCAGAACCACTCTAAATCAACGCAAAATCAGGACTTCCAGAAGCTCCGACAGACCCTATGGGATGGCTGTGAAAAAAAATCTCGGTTTTTTTCACACCATCGCTGCAACCAAACAACCATCGGCCCTCGAGGCTCACCGAAATTCGACTTCATCCCGAACTGCATAAGACCTGCCCGGGTGCGTCAGTTCTCCATCCACAACTCCCCTCCGGGATTTTCGGGAACACACAACAAAATCGGGCCAAACAATGACATCGGTGAAGACAATCCATCCGGAAGCGGTGACTGACGCCGCTTCGCCAGACCGCGTCAGCGCGGACGAACTGAACAATCACGCGCGACAACTCGGGATCGAGACCGACGCCATCAAGATCCGCGACATCGATCAGCCGGACTTCGTGACCGTGACCATCGGCAAACCCGGTGGCCGCTCGATTCGACGCGTCGTTCCGCGCGAGTGCTGGGAGGAGCCCGCTTACCGCTCCTCCCTGATTCGCGATATGGGCCTGCTCCTGGCCTGAGCCGGCTCTCCCCCGGTCCTTTCGCCGTTTCCCTTCGGGGGGGATCTTCATCCCCCCCTGTTAGAGTCTGTTAGAAGATGCGCTCAGGGCGTGAAGGGATCGGACTTTTTCTCCGGAACCGGCTTGGCAGGTGTTTCGCTCCCCTTCTCCGTCGCCGATTTCCCGCTCGTGAGGGGCCTGATCACGATGGCGTGCTCGTCATAGCGCGCCGTGGCCCGGGTATTGTCCAGGGCGTACTGGAGCACGATGGAGGCGGGCACGCTTCCCAGTTTCAGGCTGAACTTCCGGTCTTCGAGCACCCCTTTGGGATCCTGCACGATGAAGTTCGGAACGAATTTCCCCTTGGTCTGCTTTTCGACCAGGGCGTTCAGCGTTTCGAGCGCTTCCCGCAGGGTCATCTCGTCGAAATCCACCGCCGGGATCTTCACCGCTTTCAACTTCAGTTCCCGCTTCTTCGCCAGGAGTCGCGGTTTCCTCAGGCTGAGCTGCTTCAGCTGATAGCGGGCACTTGGGTTTGCGGGTTGAAGGCGCAGAACTTCCCGAAAACACTCCCGGGCTATTTCGACCTGGCCTTGATCAATCGCTCGCAGGCCTTGGCGATACCGCGCATTGGCCTTGGCTGTGGCGGATTGCTGCGCGCTGGCGCAGGGAACGAGGGCCAATAGAACCCCCATTGTCAGCAGGATGACATTTCTCATTGTTCTTGGATTGGTTGGTGTAGGTTGGAACCACGTTTGCACGCTATTCCGACCTTCAGGTTATGCTTCGTCCGCGCCCGGGTCAAGGGATCAGCACCAGGGGACCATCGCCCGGTTTGTTCGTGGGTCTTAAGGATTAGGAGGGTTTTTGAGTCACTCCCTTCTTCTTCTTAATCGTGGGGACAACTTGGCCATTTCGGCGTTCCGCGCTGATAGCACAAGCGTTCCACGGTGCGAGCAAGGCGTGAGCAACGTGCCGGCTCCGCCGTCTACTTGAACCGATTTTCTTATCATTCCCGGAAACCGTCAGTCCGTTCTCAGCCTGTTCGCGGCCTGTTCCTGGGTTTTCCACGAGGGCTTGCGGGACGACAGGACAGCCGCTACAGCACCGCTGTGAATGACAGCGAACACATGCGCCGGGCCCTGGGGCTGGCGCGCCGCGGCTTGGGGCTCACCAGCCCGAACCCGCCGGTGGGAGCGGTCATTGTGAAGGCTGGCGAGGAATTGGGCTGCGGCTGGCACCGGCTGGCGGGCGGGCCTCACGCCGAGATCGAAGCGATCAACGAGGCCTTTCGCCAGCACGGAAGCGAGGCCCTGGAGGGCGCGACACTCTATGTGACCCTGGAACCCTGCTCCACCGCGGGACGCACCGGTTCCTGCACCACCGCCATCAAGCGGGCCCGCTTGCGACGGGTTGTCATCGGGGCCGATGATCCCAACCCCGCCAATGCCGGGCGCGCCGCCGGCGTCCTCCTGGAGGCCGGAATGGAAGTGCTGGAGGGCATCGAGGAAGCCGCCTGCGAGGAACTGATCCGGGCCTTCTCCAAGGTGCAACGCACCGGCCTGCCGTGGCTCATCATCAAGACCGCCATGACTCTCGACGGACGCATCACCCGCGCGGCCCACGAAGGTCAGTGGATCAGTAACGAACACTCGCGGGCCGATGTCCAACGCCTCCGCCTGGAAGTGGATGCCATCCTGACCAGTGGGCGGACGGTCCGCGCCGACGACCCCAGGCTCACGATCCGAAGTCTTGATATCCCGAAAGAGAAAAAACAACCGTGGCGGGTTATCTTGACTTCAAGGGAAGAGGGGGTGCCGTCCGCTTCGCAAGTCCTTCGCGATGAACATGCCGGGCGAACTCTCCTCTTCGCGGGCCAGCGCATCGAATGTGTTTTGCGCGAACTGGTCGCCGAGCGGGGGGTGGTGCGGGTGCTGGTCGAAGCGGGGGGGCGCCTGGTGGGACGCCTGCTCGACGAAGGGTGGGCGGACGAAATGGTGGTCTATCTGGCCCCCTTGGTGACGGGTGGCGAGATCCCCGCGGCGGGAGGAGAAGGGGTCCCGGCGTTGGCCCGGCGGCAACGCCTCCAAGCGGTCTCCTTCCGGCGCATCGGGGACGACGTCCGCCTCCGCGCGGTCCTCGCAGGAAGCGGGGGAGAGCTGGAACGCTAGAACCCTTGAGCCATGGGCAACGACGGCCTCTCTCCACGGGCGGGCGCCTCTCTTACTAGATTCATAGTATATGTTAGAGACTCAGGGCATCGTTTCAAATGATGATCCTTGGGAGGGCCCGCACGGGGAGAAGGGGGGCGCGTGGGAAGGGAGCGCTCGCGCCGGGGCGCGGGCCCGCGGCGCGACGGAGGGGAGAAGGTCATGGCCCGGAGCCCGGTGCGGCGCGCGGCGCGCGCGCCGTCTTTTCCAACCAGATGGAAAGCAGGGCCACGTCCGCGGGGGTGAGCCCACTGATGCGGGCCGCCTGCCCGAGAGTGAGGGGACGGATCTCGGCGAGGCGTTGCCGGGCCTCGCGCTTCAGGCCGTGGATGGCGTCATAGTCGGCGTCGGGCGGCAGGAGGCGGTCCTCCTGGCGGGCCACGCGGTCGACCTGTTGCTGTTGGCGCAGGATGTGGCCCTCGTACTTGAAATCGGTTTCGAGGAGCTGCCAAAGTTCCACGGGGAACATGGCCTGCATGCGGGCCGGAAGGCCGCTCCAGTGATTTCCCTCGCGGCGAAACCAGTGGTCGAGTTTGAGGCCCTCGTGGGTGGTGTCCCGCACGAAGGCGGCGGCGGTGGTGAGCTTTTCGAGTTTCTCCGCGCAGCGCGCACTGCGCAGTCCGCTGGCCAGGCCGACCTCGCTGGCGAGGGGAGTGAGACGCTGGTCGGCGTTGTCCTGGCGGAGCAGGAGGCGGTACTCGGCCCGGCTCGTGAACATGCGGTAGGGTTCGATGCAGCCCTTGGTGACGAGGTCGTCGACCATCACCCCGAGATAGGCCGTATCGCGGCTGAGGACGAGAGGGGCCTCGCCGCGCACCTTGAGGGCCGCATTGGCCCCGGCCAGGAGTCCCTGCCCGGCCGCTTCTTCGTACCCGGAAGTCCCGTTGATCTGGCCGGCGAAATAGAGACCCTCCACCCGCTTGGTCTCGAGAGTGGGGGAGAGCTGGGTGGGCGGACAAAAATCGTACTCCACCGCGTAGCCGGGGCGAATCATCTCGGCCTCTTCGAGACCCGCGATGCTGCGCAGGAAGGCAAGCTGCACCTCGTAGGGGAGGGAGGTGGAGACCCCGTTCACATAGTATTCGCGGGTGTGGCGCCCCTCCGGCTCCAGGAAGATCTGGTGGCGCTCCTTCTCGGCGAACTTGACCACCTTGTCCTCGATGGAGGGGCAGTAGCGCGGCCCCACCCCCACCACCGCGCCGGAATACATGGGGGACTGGTCCAGATTGGCGCGAATCAGATCGTGGGTGCGGGGATTGGTCCAGGTGATCCAGCAGGGGAGCTGTTCCACGTGGAACCCCTCGGTATTCCAAGGATTCAGGGTAAAGAGATCATCGGGATTGTTTGAAATCGTGTCGGCAAGGTAACTGAAGAGAGGGGGAGGGGAGTCTCCGTCCTGCCGTTCACACTGTGAGAGATCGAGAGAACGCCCGTTCAGACGGCAGGGCGTGCCGGTCTTGAAACGCTCCAGCGTGAACCCCAGCTCCCGCAGGGAGTCGCTGATGGTGGAGAGGGGATCGCCCATGCGACCGCCTTTCTCGTTGCGGCGTCCCACGTGCAGGAGGCCCCGCATGAAGGTCCCGGCGCTCAGGACCACGGACTTGCCACGCAATTCGAATTGCAGGTTGGTCTGGAGGCCGCGCACCCGGTCGTTCTCCACCAGGAGGGTGGTGGCGTTGCCTTGGTGCAGATCGATCCCGGGGGTGGACTCCAGGAGATGCTTGAGGCGAAACTGGTAGGCCTTCTTGTCGCACTGGGCGCGGGGGGCCCGCACGCTGGGTCCCTTGCGGGCGTTGAGGAGGCGCCACTGGATGGCGGTGGCATCGGTGTTAAGGCCCATGGCTCCCCCGAGCGCATCGAGTTCCCGCACCATGTGACCCTTCCCCAGGCCCCCGATGGCGGGGTTGCAGCTCATTTGTCCGATGGTGTCGAGGTTCTGGGTGAGGACCGCCACCGCGCACCCCAGGCGGGCCGCGGCCAGGGCGGCCTCCACCCCGGCGTGGCCGGCCCCCACCACCACGACGTCGTACTCTTTGGGATAGCGAAACATGAGGTGGCGAGGAGTGGGAGGGTAGCAGGGGACGGGGTAAACTCAAGGGCGGGACCATGCAGGTTCCTTGACCACTTGCCAGCGAGGAAATCGTTCCACGTGGAACGTGGGGGCGCGGAGATCGCCCGTTGCGCAGGGATGCTCGCGGGTCCTTCCCGGACGCCCCGGGGGGGAGGGCGGGGGCCGCCGGGGAGGCGCGCCTCGCCGGGGAGGGAGGGGACCTCTCGGGCCGGGGGGCTGCAGACGGTGCGGAGCGGGCGCGCGGGCGGCGGGCCCTCCTGTTGATAACCTTCCACGATCTCTTCTCGACGGGGCCGGGGGCCTTTGCTACGATGATGCAAGCTGTCTCCCTCGCATGCCAAGGCGTCCGGCCACCTGGGCCAACCCACCAGAGCAGATGGAACTTCCTTTTTACCTGATGTCGCGGGAGTCGCCCGGCGCCTCGTGGGATGGCGTGGTCTCGCTGCACGGCGATGACCTCCACTTCGAGCTGAAGGGTGGGGAGCAGGAGGAGCCCACCGCCTTTGACATTCCGCTTGAAACCGTGAGCGGGGCCGAATTCAAAAGAGGGTTGGTGAGCCGCAAACTCAGCCTGCAGGTTCGCAGCGCAGAAATGCGGAGATGGTTTCCGGCGGGAGTCTGCGGGGAGGAGGTCCAGCTCCAGGTGGCGCGGGACGACCATGAGTTCGGTTCGGGGCCCGACACGGAACGCGAGTTCGAACGGTTGGTGGGCCAGATCGAAACGCATGCGGCCTCCCGGGCGCATGCCTCGAAGGGTCTGGCCAGCTGAGGGTGCGCGGCAGGAAGGAGAACGATGGCGCGCG
>CAUZKZ010000386.1:0-5606 GCA_963580345.1 Verrucomicrobiia bacterium
GGGCCGGACTCAACCTCACCGGCGCCTTCAACGTCGGGCCCAACGCTGGCGGAAACAGCAGCATCCGCTTCGGCGGCCTCAGAACAGCATATAAATTCCCCATATAAATTCCCAGACAAATTATTGAGAAATCGCTCGACACGCTTGATTCCGCGCGTTTTGCTTGGGACGTCATGCCGAAAGCCCGTTATATAGCCCCGTGGCATCAGGAGGACCTCTGGGAGAAACTCGCCCAGGTTGAGGGCGAGGAACTCTCGGAACTCTCGGTGGAGGCCCTGCGCGACCTGAAGGGAAAGCCCGCCATCTACCACTGCATCTCGCGGGTGGTGGATCGGCGCTTTGTCCTCGGAGAGGTCGAGAAGGAGCAGTTCGTCGCGTATATGCGAATCTACGAACAGTTCTGCCAGGTTCGGGTGCTGGCCTTCTGCGTGATGTCGAATCACTTCCACATCCTGCTGGAAGTCCCCGCCCCGCCCGGAGACCGGGGGCATTCCTGGTCCGACGCCAAGCTTCTCAAGCACCTGCGCTGCCTCTACTCCGGTGCCAAGATGCGCGAGATCGAATGGAAGCTCGCACACTTCCGTTCGCAGAACAACACGCGCGGAGCCGAAAAACTCCGCGAATCGTTTTTCCGCCGCATGTGGGACCTGTCCCAGTTTATGAAGACTCTCAAACAGCGCTTCACCCGCTGGTTCAACAAAGAGCACGGCCGCACCGGCACCCTGTGGGAAGAACGCTTCAAGTCGACCCTGGTGGAAAGCGGCCTGGCCGCCCGGTCGGTGGCAGGCTACATCGACCTGAACCCAGTGCGGGCCGGGATCGTGAAGGAGTCCGAGAATTACCGGTGGTGCTCGTTCGCAGAAGCGGTGGCGGGGAAAAAGCGGGCCCGCGAGGGATTGCAACGCGTCATGTATGAGCGCGAACTGAACTCCACCAATGACCCGTCTTCGCGGCGCTACGCCGTGGCAAGAGAACGAGCCGCCGAGATGCTGCTGAACTGGCGCAGTGCAGCGTGGCGCTACCGGCAAATTCTCAAAGCGGACCAACAGCGCGGCAAGGTCGGCGCCGGGACCGCGATGGAAGAGACGCCGCCCCTGAGCGAAGCGGAAATGCTCCACAAGAAAGTGCGCTACTTCGCGGATGGACTGGTGATCGGGACGAAACGCTTTCTCAACGGTCTCTTCGCGGTCACTCGTGACTACTTCGGTCCGAGCCGACAGTCCGGCGCGCGTAAGTTTCGCCACGTGAAGACCACTCTCTGTGCCATGCGCGATCTCACGGATCCGCCTCCGGGCAACCGCTGATCGCACTGTCGGAAAAAAGTGCACCGGGCTCGCGCATCGCATAGAAAAGCAAAAGTAATGGCTGTTCGGTCAAGTCTTGCGATTGTCGGGAGCCACAGCTTCGTGAAATTCGTGCCAATTCATGACGTCGGCTCGCCACGGCGAAGCGCCAGTGAAGACGGGAGCCGATTCGAGTAAGAAGCGGTGGAATCGCCGGCGGATTCTCCAACGCGAATGGCCACGAATGAACGCGAATTCGAAAGGTCCGGGGCGCAGCCTTGCCAGCAATTGGCCGGCATCTGATCCTCGAGATTGCACCCTTGTTCTGCGGTGAGTAAAACTCCTTCGATGAGATTCTATTCAGTGACCCTTCTCCTGAGCCTGTTGGCTGCAACCGGACTGTCAGCGGATAGCGAGGCCGCGAGCCCTTTGTCGCTCGAGATGGAGTCCCGAGTAGTTTTGATCGGCAACGGCCTGGGATCACGCATGATGCGCTACGGCCATTTCGAGACGGAGCTGCAATTGCGGCACCCTGATCACCGGCTCTTCATTCGAAACCTTTGTGACGAAGGAAGCACGCCCGGGTTCCGGCCGCATTCAGCACGACCGTCTCCCTGGGCTTTCCCGGGTGCGGAGAAGTATTATCCCAGGCAATCGGAGGCCAAAGATAAATGGGGCTCAGGACACACGGGATTCGGCAAGTTTGAAACATCGGATCAGTGGCTCAGTCGATTGCGGCCCGATGTCATGATCGCCTTTTTTGGTTTCAACGAGTCCTTTGAAGGAGTCGGTGGCCTGGAGAACTTCAAAGCGGAACTCGAAGACTTCGTCAAACACACCCGATCACAAAAATACAATGGGGTGGCCGCTCCATATCTTGCCCTGGTTTCACCAATCGCTTTCGAAGATCTCTCTGTAACGCACGGCACCCCGGATGGCACCGTGCCCAATGCCAATCTGGCGCTCTACACCGCTGCGATGGAGGTCGTTGCGGCAAAGCAGAAGGTGAAGTTTGTCAATCTGTTCTCACTCACCCAGGGATGGTACGAGTCCACGGATGAACCGCTCACACGGGATGGCGCCTTGTTGAACGAGGCGGCCTACGACAGGCTCGCCCCGGTGCTTGCCGATACCCTGTTTGGGACCGCGACCACGCGTCCTTCCAGGGAAATCGCTTCCGAGGTGTTGGCCGCAATGCAGGAGAAGAACTGGTTCTGGCACAAGTATTACAAGATCCCCAATGGAGTGCATGTCTATGGGCGGCGCCATGGGCCATACGGCCCTGCCCACTATCCCCACGAACTCAAGAAACTCCAGGAAATGACGGCCGTTCGCGACGAAGCGATCTGGGCAGCGCTCACCGGCCGAGCCTTCGATGTGACCGCCGCGGACGCCAGGACTCATCCCTTGCCGAAGATCGAGACGAATTACAAACCCAGCGGCAAGAACGGAACGCTGGACTACAAGTATGGTGCGGAGGCCGTCGCCACCATGACCGTGCCGGAAGGATACAGGATCGAGCTCTTCGCCTCCGAACAGGAGTTCCCCAACCTCGCCAATCCGGTGCAGATGGCGTTCGACAACCGCGGCCGCCTCTGGATTGCCACCATGCCGACTTACCCGCACTACAGGCCGGGCGATCCCAGGCCGAACGACAAGCTCCTCATCCTCGAGGATACCGATCACGACGGAACAGCGGACAAGGAGACGGTCTTTGCCGACCAATTGCATTTGCCCACGGGATTTGAGTTCGCACCCGAAGGCGTCTACCTCGCGCAGGGGACGCATTTGATGCTGCTCCGGGACACCGATGGCGATGACAAGGTCGATGTCAGGGAAACGGTGCTTAGCGGGTTCGATGATCACGACACCCATCACGTCATCAGCGCCTTTTGCGCCGATCCCTCCGGCGCGATCTACATGGGAGAGGGCACCTTTCTGCACAGCAACGTCGAGACTGCCTACGGACCGGTTCGCAGTTCCAATGGCGGCTTTTTCCGTTACCAACCCCAGCGGCACCACCTGGAACGCTCGGCGCGCCTTGCGATCCCCAACCCCTGGGGAACGGCCTTCGATGATTGGGGCCAGAACTTCTTCACCGACACCTCCGATCCGAACTTGCGCTGGATGTTGCAGGGGAGCGTCAAGGTTCGCTACGGCGAGTTTGCGCCCAATCCGCCCAACCTGGTCGAAGAGAAGCACCGGGTCCGGCCCACCGCGGGCCTCGAGTTCGTTTCCAGCCGTCATTTCCCCGACGAAGTGCAAGGTGACGTGGTCATCCACAATACGATCGGTTTCCTCGGCACGAAGCAGCACACCATGGAAGACGACGGCACCGGTTACCGGAGCCAGCATCGGCACGATCTGCTGGTCGGCTCCGACCCGAATTTTCGGCCGGTCGACATGGAGTTCCCGCCCGATGGTTCGCTCTACTTGTTGGACTGGCACAACGTCCTGATCGGTCACGGCCAACACAGCGCCCGCGATCCGCTGCGCGACCACGTGCACGGCCGCGTCTACCGCATCACCTACCCCACTCGTCCCCTGGTGAAGCCCGCCAGGGTCGCCGCCGCGAAGATCCCGGAACTGTTGGACAACCTCAAGCTTCCCGAATACCGGACCCGTTATCGGACCCGCCGTGAATTGCGCGGCCGCTCCGCCCGTGAGGTTCTCGCCGCGATCCAGAAATGGACCGCCAGCCTCGACGAAAGCGATCCGCGTTACGAACACAACCTTCTTGAAGCGCTTTGGGTCAGTTGGGGATTGAACGTGGTCGATCAATCTCTCCTGAGGCGGCTGCTGGATGCCAGGGACCACCACGCGAGAACGGCCGCGGTGCGTGTCCTTCGTTACACGGGTCATCAAGTTGCAGACCAGGCCTCGCTTCTGATGAAAGCCGCTCGCGACCCTCACGGACGCGTGCGTTTGGAAACGATCGCGGCCGCTTCCTGGCTCAGCCCCGAACACGGTCTGCCCATCGTCCAGGAAGCAGGCAAGCTCCCAATCGACGAGTGGATCAAGCCGGTCTATGAGACCGCGCTGGCCCATCTGCAAGGCCAGGCCATCGTCACCGAGGCTGTTGCCATTCCCGAAACAACTCTCGAGGGCGAGGCCAAAGCGCTCTTTGTCAAAGGAGTCGAAGTCTACCGTCGCGAAGGACATTGCACCACCTGCCACCAGGAGAACGGGATGGGCCTGCCCGCGGCGCAATTTCCACCGCTCGCGGGCACGCAATGGACCCGGGGAAGCGAGGAGCGCTTGATCAAACTCACTCTCAATGGATTGCTGGGCCCGATCGAAGTCAAAGGCTCGAAGTATCCGGGCCAGGTTCCTATGACGCAATTCCGGGGACTCAGCGACGACGAGATCGCCGCGGTTTTAACGTACGTCCGCAATGCCTTCGGAAACAAAGCCTCCGTCATCACTCCGGCCAAAGTGAAGGCGTGCGCACCGCAACCAAGAACTACACCGGCTTCTACGATCCGGCAGACCTACTCAAGGCGCATCCGCACAAGAACTGAAAATCAAGCAGAAAGGGTTGCCTCAGCGGCCGCACCGACCACCGCCCCCGCGTCTACCGCGTTCCCTGCGATCATTTTCGGAGTCCTTGGGGCGCGGTAGTGCCCTAAGTTGCGCAATGGATAAAATCGCAGATTTCACCAAGGTTCGCTATGAACCAATGGGCAAATACCTGAATTGACCTCTCACGACGGGCGTTTTACGGCAGCGGGCGCATTATCGGAGGGATTTTCAACACGTCGGTGCCGGGCGGCATATGGCGGGTCATCCTCGCTCTCCCATCCCGGTAACAATCTCCGCTGGGCGTGGATTTGGGGCCAGGAGAATCAGAGCGTTACACGCACACCCGCGACCAGAATAGACAAACCGCGCCCCTTCCATCAATTAAATCACGCGAACACCCTGCTTGAGCCCGCCGATCGTTCCGCTAGCCTGCCTTCCTGATGAACGCCCGTATTCTTACTCGCGGCCTGGCCGCACCGGCAATTGCCGGATTTTTCGGAGTCGCCACCGCCGTCGCGAAATTGCCAGCCGGACTGGAGGGGCAAATCGCGACCCTCCGCGCCGTCGGTCCGGAGGGCGAGGGAAACCCGGCCGCGGCGGCCGCTTTTAAATCCATCTCGGCCTCCGACGCCGGCGCTATCCTGCCGCTGCTCCAGGCCATCGAGTCGAGCGGTCCGCTCGCTCGCAACTGGCTCCGTTCGGCGGTGGAAGTGATCGTCGAACGCGAACTCAAGGCGGGGAAGACCCTGCCTGTGGATGACTTGAAAGTCTTCCTTCTCGACACCGGCCAAGCGCCCGAGG
>CAUZKZ010000387.1:0-5606 GCA_963580345.1 Verrucomicrobiia bacterium
AACAGCCTCCATCGGTGGTCACCGGCGGGAAAGCGATTGATCGGCCGGGCGGAAAGCCCCGACATGATTCACTGGAGTGAACCGGAGACCATCATCGTCCCGGACGATCAAGACCCGCCCGACATGGACTTTTATGCCATGCCGGCCATCACCTACGAGGGCATGTACGTAGGGCTCCTCTGGAATTTCCGTATGATCCGCACCTCAATCCTTCCTCAGATCGTTTTCAGCCGGGACGGGATCCACTACAACCGCGACTACCGCGAGCCCTTCATCGCCCGCGGGGCGAAGGGGATGTTTGACGCCGCCGTCGTCTACCCAATTAACCCCATCGTCCACGGCGATCGGATCCTCGTTTACTATACCGGGGGCAATTACCGAGCCCATGAGACCCTGGAGGCCGTGGGCGACAAAGCGATTTTCGCGGTTGGACTGGCGATGACTCCCCGGGATAGATTCGTTTCCTATGACGGTGCCAGGTGGTCCGATGAAGCCGCCCTGAAGCCCTATAGCCAGGTGCTGACTCGTTCCTTCACATTTTCGGGGAGCCAACTTCATCTGAACCTTCTGGCAACTCTGCACGGGGGAGCGGGAGTGGGTCCCTGCGAGATGCGCGTCGAGATCCTCGAGCCGACCTACCACGTGATTTCGGGCTTTGGTTTCGACGACTGCGACCCTCTCACTCACGGTGGTCTGGATCAGGTCGTGTCGTGGAAGGGCCAAAGCGACTTGAGTAAGTTGGTCGGGAGGCCGATCAAGCTGCGGTTCTATTTCAAGAACGCGAGCCTCTACGCCTTCCAATTCAAGCAGACCGTTTCCGCGGCGGATGACGCACCTCGTCAGCGGCTCCACCTCACTTGTGGAGAACGGCAAGCCGCTTTGCCTGGCGTGTGCTGATCTGGATCAACTGGTCTTCCTGCCTGCACCCCCACCTACCCCGCTTGCCCTTCGAAGTCTCGACGACGTGTCCTCCGTAGCGTTGGCGAAGGGGGAAGAAAGGGCTCCTCAGCCTCCAGAGAACCCGGCCTGGAAAAGGAATTTCCTGGCAATCACCCAGCAAGCGGTGTCGTCGATCGATCATGGGGATTTGTTCCGCCTCTAGCCCAAAGATGCGCGGATACGCCTTGCTGAGAGCCAGGATCCGTTTGTTGGAAGGCATGAAATCGACCAATCCAAGAAAACCCTGTCGCGCCTTAAAAGGCGCTGGAGGCAGTCGAACGGCGTTCGAATCACCCGCAGGGAAGACAAAAGAGGACCCATGCGGCCCCATGGGCCCTCTCTGGCTCCTGCCATTCGCGGGGCAGGTGGAACGATTTCATATTTTTTTCGATCGAAGCCTTGAGCCGACGCAGTTCCGCGGCTTTCCCCGCGGTGCGGATCATTGCGGGGAGGGGCGAATGGGCATCGGCCCGGACTGGCGGCTCGCGGCAATTTGAAACCATTCGGAGCGGATCTCGAATGAGGAGACGAACCGACCGCAATCGTCCCAACCCAACAACTCATGCCATGAAACCGATCACACTCACCCTCGTTGCCACGTCCATGCTGCTGTCGCTGTTGCCGCGCACTGCTTCCGCCGTCGATTTCACCTGGGTGGGTCCAGACGAAGGGGACTTCGGGACGCCCGCATTTTGGGCTCCGTTCCTGCCTCTCCCGCCGTTTCTGTTCGGCCCCGGCGACGCAGACGATACGGTGAACTTCAATATGGGCGCAGCGCCCACCGAGCGCTACACGGTTCACGATGTGGCCGGGACAAACGAGGCTCTGTATATCCACAACGACTCGGTTAGAATGGAAATCAGCGGCTACACGCTGCAGAACGATTCGGAGACCTCTCCCGTCCCTGGGATCACATCCCCCAGCATGATCGTAGGCATCGACGACGGAGACGTGGGCGACCTGGTCCTCACGGGCACGCCCGGCGCCATTCTACACAGCAACAGATTCGAGCTCCTGGGCCAGACCGAGGGAAGCACGGGCCGCATCACCGTTACCGGTGCGGGGTGGGTGTGGAGCTCCAGCCAGATCAAGGTGGGATTCCGCGGCAACGGCAGGCTTACCATCGAGAACGGCGGCACCGTTACCGGCGCCACCTGCCACGTGGGCATGTTCGAGGGCGCCTCCGGGACCGCCGTGGTGCGGGGAGCGGGATCGAGTTGGACCCTCAGTAGTCTCCAGGTCGCCCATCACGATGGCACCGTGATCGTGGAGGAGGGCGGCACGCTCACCACCAACTCGAGCCGGATCGATGGCTTTCCCAAGGGGGAACTCATTGTCCGCGGAGCGGGATCGACCTGGAACGGGGGCCACAATTGTTTTGTTGCCTACGCCGACACGGGGGTGGTCCGCATCGAGCAGGGCGGAGTCGCGACCGCGACCGGAGACGTTTCGCTTGCCGCGTGGGAGCCCGAGGGCCACGCCACCGCGATCGTAACCGGGTCCGGGTCACGATGGGAGATTGATGAGGCGTTGACGGTCGGTAGTGGCGGCACGGGGATCATGACGGTCGAAGACGGCGGGACGGTCTCCAGTCTGAACGGCTGGCTGGCTTGGACCGAGGACGCAACCGGGACGGTCTCCGTACACGGCGAAGGGTCCGCCTGGAACATCGACGAGGATCTCGTGGTCGGGATTGAAGGAAGCGGCGAGGTGACCGTCGAGGCCGGCGGCGAGATCTCGTGCGTGGGCGCGTGGCTTGGACAGGAACCGGGCTCGGTCGGAATGGTCACGATTCGCGGGGCCGACTCCCGTTGGACGAATACCGGGGAGATCTTCCTTGGATCCCGGGGTGAGGGTGTCTTGACCGTCGAGGCGGGCGGGCGCGTGGACAACAACGGTGCCTGGATCGGCACCACCCCGGGCCCAACCGGCCGTGTTACGGTGAGGAACGATGGATCCACGTGGTCGAATGATGGCCAGATGATCGTGGGGTACCGGTCCAGCGGGTCCCTCACGGTCCTCGATGGAGGAACCGCCACCTGCACCGGCAACGGGTTCATAGGATTCGTACAAGTCGACGAACGCACCTCGGAAGTCTTGGTCTCTGGCGAACGGTCTTTGTGGTCGCTCGACGGCGAACTCAACGTGGGACATGGAGCCAAGGGCACGATGACCATCGCGGCAGGCGCACGGGTGGAGAATACCAATGCGTTCATCGCCCGCAATGCCGGGGCGGAGGGCACGGTGGTGGTCACCGGGGAGGGGTCGGACTGGCTGGTGCGAGGAGACCTCGTGGTCGGGGAGGGAGGACCTGGCACGTTGGAAGTGCAGTACGGTGCCATGGTTTCCGCCACGGGAGTGCTCACGGTCGAGGCGAACGGGTTGGTCAGCAGGAATGGTGCGATTGCCGGCGAGGTGCTCAACCATGGCGTGGTGGCGCCGCTGGTCTCGCTCGAAAGCCTCGACACTACCGGGAGGTTCGATCAAGGCGAGGATGGGACGCTGCGGATCGAACTGGCCTCCCCGGAGCGCTTTGCCCGGCTTCGGGTGAATGGCGATCTCGAATTGGACGGCGCTTTGGAGGTGAGTCTGGCCGACGGCTTTGTCCCCGCCGATGGCACTGAGTTTTCAATCTTCGGGTGGACCGGCTCGCTGGCGGGCACATTCGCGGACCTTGTGCTGCCCGGCGACGTTCAGTGGGACACGAGCCGCCTCTACACGGAAGGCGTGCTCGTCGCGAAGCTCCCGCAAACGGACACCGACAAAGACCGGTTGTGGGATGCTTGGGAGTTGACTTACGTGAAGGACCTCGACCTTCTTCACGGAAGGGGTGACTACGACCATGATGGGCAACCGGACTGGGCGGAACAGGAGGCCGGCACGGACCCGACCGACTCCTCCAGTGCCCTGCGCCTGTGGGTGACTGGCAGAGGAAACCAAATCGTGCTCCGCTGGACCTGTGTGCCGACGCGCGAATACACGGTCTACACCTGCGAGAACCCGGGAGAGAACCGTTGGCAGGTGGTTCCACGAGCGGAGATGATGCCAGGAGATTCCGCCGGAGAGATGAGCATGACGGTCACTCCGGGCGCCGGTAAGAATCGAATGTTCTGGCGCGTGGGTGCCTCGCTTCCGTAGGAAAACGTGCCACCCCCCGTGGTGGCGCTCGCAGGAGCCTGTTATCCGGAGCTGCACCCGATCGCTGGCAAATCGCCCATGATTGTTGCTGAATTCCGGGAAACCCTCGGGGCTCAGCCGCGATTTTGGGGGGCCGCGACGATACGAGGGCGCCCCAGCCTGACATGGCCACTATCGTCAATTTTTTGCGCTCTTTTGCCGAGGTTATTCTGACCTTCCGGAACCCTGAACTTCGGGGTGCGAACCTCCTGGCCTGGATCGAATCCCGCCAGGACTCGCGGAATGGAAGCCGGAGGGCCTCACCGCATGGTTCCCGGGGGATATCCTATTCTCCGCCCTGGCCGCGAAGAGCCCCGCTGCCCCGGCTTGTTCCCGGGTTTATTCACACGGGAGTCCTCGACGAGACTTGACGACCGGCGCCCCTCCGGCCAGTCACGCCGGAGCCTGTTTGCGGGCCCAAGACCGATCCATTCGCGCTCCGAATCATGATTCAAACCAAACCCTGTCGCCGTCTCGCCACCGGCCTCGGTTTCTGCGCTTTGGGCGCGCTCCTCCTTTCTTGCGGCTCCCCGAGTTCCTCCCCTCCTCCCGGACCTGGAGCCTCCAGCGCCTCCTCTTCCGGCGCCCTCTCGCCCCGCGCCCCGGTCAAATCGGCCGGCGCCTTCGCCGACCAGGTCGCGGCGGCCACCCAGAGCTACCGCACTTCCAAGGGCCGAGCCGCCCTCACTCGGCATTCCGGTCTCGACGCTCTCGCAACGCAACACGCGGGGTACATGGCGCGCACCGGCCATTACGCCCACGATGGCTGGCCGGCCCGCAACGAGGCCATGCACCAGCAGGGAATCGTGCGCGGCGTCGAAAATGTCAACCGGGGACGCGACCACGACACCACCCGCTGGACCCCCGCTGCCATGAACTTCTGGATCAACTCCAAGGGCCATCACCGCAATCTCCTCGAGCCCAGCAGCACCCACTACGGAGTGGGGGCCGTCATCGGCTCCGATGGGTTTTTCAACGTCGTCTACATATCCGGCGCTCTGCGGCAAGAGCAGGGCCCGCGGCAAAACCGGGGCTCCGTGCCGCCGATCCCTTCCCCACCAGGAGGACCTCTCCAGCAATGGTAAGCAAACGGCGGATGACCCCTCCAGAGCGGCTCTGCGGATTCGCTCTCCCGCCGCCGCGCTTCCCCCCCCGCCTACCTACCACCGATCATAGCAGGGGGCGGATTCGAACCGCCGACCGAAGGCTTATGAGTCCTTCCTTGCCAAAGAAAGCAAGAGAGTTCATAAGAGAACAAGAAAGCACTTAAACCCCTGACTTAAAGGTCTTTCTGACCATCCTTGACCCCAACTGAGCACTCTTGATCCATCATGAACCGAACGAAAAGTGGCAAAGAAGTGGCAAAGAAATCCACCAAGAAGAGCACGAACTTCTCGAAGAACGACCTCCGTTTCTGGGAGTCCCGGGTCTACCTGCCCGCCTACTCGAAGGACGGGGATACCAAAGAGGCAGGCACCTATGCGGTCCGT
>CAUZKZ010000388.1:0-5593 GCA_963580345.1 Verrucomicrobiia bacterium
ATGCTCTCCTCCCGCATGGCCCGATGATGATCCAACCACTGCGACCGCAGTTGCCCCGTTTCGACATCGGCCACCACCCCGGCTTGAACCAGAACGGTCTCCCTTCCCAATTGCTTCTGCTCGTCCGTTCCCATCGTGCGGCGTCTTGGCCCAACGCAATCATTACAAAATTTTAAAAACTTAATCAATATTAATCACCTCCTCTTGAATTGTTTCCTCTGCGAGCGGACTGCACCTTGCGGTGCAAGTCTTCTCGGGAGCTTGCCGCCCCCCTTCCGGACTCCGTCAGAGGGTGCTTCTACCGTGCCTGCGCCAAGGGAGTTCTCTCTCGGAGAACCGGCGGCACTTTTCGCGTGCATTCACTCCCGGTTGCGGGTCCAAATCCCGGCCCCATGACCGCCGCGGAGATCAGGCAATCGTTTCTCGACTTCTTCAAGGAGAAGCAGCACACCGTCGTGCCGTCGGCGTCCCTGCTGCCGCAGTCGCCCGGTCTCCTCTTTACCAATGCGGGGATGAACCAGTTCGTGTCGTACTTTCTCGGCACCGCGAAAGCGGTCTACGATCCGCCGCGGGCGGCAGACACGCAGAAGTGCATCCGGGCCGGCGGAAAGCACAACGACCTGGAGGACGTCGGGCAGGATTCCTATCACCACACCTTCTTCGAGATGCTGGGGAACTGGTCTTTCGGCGATTACTTCAAGGCAGAGGCCATCGGGTGGGCGTGGGAACTGGTGGTCGGGCGCTGGGGGTTCCCGCCAGAGCGGCTTTACGCCACCGTGTACCGTCCCGCACCGGGCGACCCAGCCGAGTTCGACCAGGAGGCCTACGATCACTGGAAGGTCCTCTTTGAAAAGGCGGGATGCGATCCGGACCTGCACATCGTGGACGGCGACAAGAAGAACAATTTCTGGATGATGGGTGACACCGGTCCCTGCGGACCATGCTCGGAGCTGCACGTCGATCTCACGCCGGAGGGCGACACGAGGGGTGCCCTCGTGAACAGGGACAGCGACCAGTGCATCGAGATCTGGAACCTGGTCTTCATCCAGTTCAATGCCGAAGCGGACGGCAGCTTCCGCGATCTTCCGGCCAAGCATGTCGACACCGGGTTGGGATTCGAGCGGGCCTGTTCGATCATCCAGAACACGAAGGGGTTCACCGACTTTTCGAAGCAGGCCTCGAACTACAACACCGATGTCTTCCGGCCGATCTTCGATCAATTGGAAGAGATGAGTGACTGCACGTACTCCGACCTGTACCCCGAGCCCGGTGACGGGAGCCCGAAATCCGGACTTCAAGAGGCGATCGCCTTCCGCGTCATCGCCGACCATATCCGCACACTCAGCTTTTCGATCGCTGACGGCATCCTGCCCGGCAACACGGGACGCAACTACGTCCTGCGGCGAATCCTGCGTCGCGCCGTCCGCTACGGGCGAGCGCTCGGATTCAGCGGCAACAAGCCGTTCCTGGCGGACCTGGTCGATACGGTGGTGAGCGAGATGGGCGCGGTCTTTCCGGAACTGAATGAGCGAGCTTCGGTGATCAGGGAGACCCTTCAGCGCGAGGAGAGCAGCTTCAACGAGACGCTCGATCGCGGGCTGAAGTTGTTCGAGGACGAAGTCTTGAGGATCTCGGGTTCCGTGTTCTCGGGCGATGCCGCCTTCAAGCTTTACGACACCTTTGGATTTCCGATCGACCTGACGCAGCTCCTCTGCCGCGAACGTGACCTGGAAGTCGCCATGGCGCGCTTCGAGGAACTGATGGAGAAGCAACGGCAATCCGCCCGCGATGCGCAAAAATCCGAAATTGTCTCCGCCCTCGACATCGCCACGGAGGCCATCACGGAGTTTGTGGGCTTCGAGCAGGACGAATGCGAAGCGACGGTGCTGGAGGAACACACCCAGGAAGACTTGCAGTGGGTCATCACCGACCAGACCCCCTTCTACGCCGAGATGGGCGGGCAGGTGGGAGATACGGGAACCCTGGTAGTCGATGGCCGGGAAATTCCGGTGGTCGGCGTGCAGCAGATCGGCGGCGCCCGCGCTCACGGTGTGCCCGAGGACCTGGCGGGCGATCTTGTGCCCGGCGACAAGGTCACGCTGAAGCTGAACACCGGGCGCCGGCGGCCGATCGAGGCTCATCACACCGCCACCCACCTCCTGCACTGGGCGTTGCACAAGGTCGTTTCGCCGGATGCGACCCAGCAGGGATCGTTGGTGGCGGAGGATCGCCTGCGCTTCGACTTCACGTCCGCGTCCGTGAGCAAGGAGCAGATTGCGCAATTGGAAATCGAGGTCAATGCCTGCGTGGAAGCCGCCCAGCCGGTGAGCTGGAAAGAGGTGCCTTTTCCTGATGTGAAGGGACGCGACGACATCATGCAGTTCTTCGGCGACAAGTACGGCAAGGACGTGCGGGTGGTGCAAATCGGCGGCGAACCGCAAGCCCTCGACGGTTACTCGATGGAACTTTGCGGCGGGACCCACGTCCGCAGCACGAGCGAGATCGGGCTTTTCAAGATCAGGAAGGAGGAGGCGATCGCAGCCGGGACCCGGCGCATCGAAGCGGTGTGCGGCGCCGCAGCGGAGGCTTTCCTCGCGGAACTGGCCGCGAAGGAAGGCGAGGAGATGGAAGCCGCTCTCGCCAAGTTGCAGACAGCCAACGAGGCCCTCGCGGCGCTTGCAACGGACGGCTTCACGGCGCCGGACGGCGCGACCGCGGCCGAGGTCAAGGCCATCGCGGTGGAGGCCGAAAAGGCCCTCAAAAAGGCCCGGACCGCCAAGGCGGCCCGCCAGGCCGACCAGTTTCTCGCCGCGGCCGTCGAGAACGGCGCCACCTCCGCGAACCTGGTGGAGACCCTCGAGGGACCGGCTGCCTTGCTGCAGGAGTTGCTGAACGGCTTGAAGAGGGTGCAATTCACCCACGCCGCCTTCCTGGTGGTGGACGACGGGGAGAACCTGCATCTTGGGGCCCTGTGCGGGGAGGACGCTCACAACGCCGGGCTGGGCGCCGGCAATCTCATCAAGGACCTCGCTCCCCTGGTGGGCGGCAAAGGCGGCGGCAAGCCCGACATGGCGCGGGGCGCGGGCTCCGCTCGGGACAAAAAAGAGGCCTTGTTGGAAGCGGCCCGGGCCGCGCTCTAGGAACCGCTCTTCGTCGCTTTGTAATCAGCGAACGTCGGGGGTAGTCGGCATTCCCTCTACCTTAATTGGATTGTCCGACGCCATCGTTGCTCTCGCTGCGCGGCTTTGTTAGGCGATAGGGGAACCTCTCGGCACCATGAATTACCCGCACGCTCTCACCGCTGCAAGCGCGGCCCTTTTCCTGTCTCCGGTTGCGCACGCTTCGTTCCGCGTCAACGATCTCGACGTCAACGAAACGGTCGGCACTGCGATGGTCGAAATCATTCTCACCGCCCCGCTTGGGGTCGATGCCGACATCGATTGGGAGACGCTGCCCGGCACAGCGCGCGCCGGCTTGGACTACACCACCTCATCCGGCACCGAGACCTTCCTGGCGGGAGAGGTCAGCAAGTTCGTCTCCGTTCCAATCGTCGACGACGGCGACAGCGAATGCGATGAGGAGTTCCAGGTCCGCATCTTCAACAACACCCAATCCTCGATCAGCATTTCGCTGGGGGACGTCACGATTCTCGAGAACGACATCGTCACTTTGAAGTTCGATCCAGGCACGGGCCCGCTCGGGTCCGACGCGGGGGCAGCGGACGTCGCGCCCCAGGACGGCATGGTGGACGGCGGCCTCTTCGTCTACAATCACCCCAACGCCAACGGTGGTTCGTACTGCTTCAAGGTGGTCATCCCCACCACGAACTTCGACGTGTGGCGCACGGTTTTGAACGTGACGGCGGGAGACGCTTCGCTGCACATGAGCAAGAACGCCATTCCGGAAGGCGTCAATGGAACCTACAACCTCGATACGCCGGGTTCGGAAGGCATCGCCCTGCGGGGAAACGCGTTCGACCCCGCGGAAACCTGGTACCTCCGTGTGGACGCCGATCCGGGCGCGACATGGTCGCTCTTCTCGGGAGAGCCCTACATCACGGACCTCGGAACCCTGCTGGCCGACACCGATGGCGGCTACGCCCCAGTTCCGGTGACCCTGGGACCGGAGGGCATCGCCTTCTTCCGGACCGACGTTCCGGCCGGGACGTTGGCCTGGGCGCTGTGGCTGAACGACGACCGACGTTTCATGGCGGTGGAGAAGGGTTCTCTTCCCTTTCCCACCGTGTCGAGCTCCTACGACCGGCGGCAAGAAGGACAGATGCTGCTGGTCCCACCCTACCTGGGCGCCGGATCGGACACGTACTTCTTCTCGGTCGATGGTATCGAGGGCGATGCGCTCACGATCGACTCCCACAAGGTGATCCCCCAGGCCCTGGCCTACGACAGCTCCATCAACCCGGTCGCGGGCTCCGCAATCTCGGGCGCCCCCTACAGCGTCTTCGAGGTTACGGTGCCGATCACCAGCCTGGCCTGGGACGCCCAACTCCTCGACATCACGATCGGAAATCCCGATGTGGCGGTCCGGCAGGGCGACGTTCCGAGCGCGTTCACCAACAAGGCCTTTTCGGAGTCCCCCGGTGCAGTCCAGGACAGCGTCACGATGGTCCCGCCCACCCTCACGGATGGCACCTGGTACGTCACGGTCTACTCGGAAGCCGCCTTTTCCTGCCGGCTCTCGAACGGCGATCCGGAGTTCAACGGCGCGGTGGTGGACATCGATTTCCTGGATTCTCAACCGGGGCCCCCGTCCGGGCCGGAGCCGAACCCCCTCCCGCTGCGAGCCGGCTGGGTCTACTTCAAGGCCGCCGATATCGGTCAACAGAGCGGTGTGCTGGGCTGGGAGCTCACCTTGCTCAACGAGGTGGCGGGCACCGAGATCGCGGTGCGGCAAAACGCCGTGCCGGGACGCATGACCTTCCGCAACGTCACCACGCAATCCAGCCTCACGCTGGACCGGATCCCAATCGCCGAGTCGACCACCACGCACGTGGACGCATCCTCCTAACTCTAAGAGACTTAGGGGCCTTGTCACCTATTTGTCACTTGCTTGTGCATGGTTGTGGTGACATTCTGGTGACATGAGCAAGCTCTATCCCGGCCTCTACAAGCGAGGCCGGACATGGTGGGTCAAGTTCACCGATCCGAGCGGCGAGCCGGTCTACCGCAGCACCGGCAAGACGAACGAACGGGAAGCGGTGGCGGAAGCCAAGGAGATCGAGGCCAAGACCCGGGAGAACTCCAAGGTGGTCGAGGGACTCCCCCTCGCCTTCCAGAGCATTCTGTTTCGGGCCGCCCATGAATCCCACGCCGGCAAGCTCACCCTCGCCAGGACTGAGGACTTGCTGCGGGAGTTGCACCGGCTGGGCAATCCCGATTATGAGCGAGTGAGCCTCGACCGCCATCTTGCCAAGTGGATCGCGGACCAGGTGGAGCACGTCTCGCCGCGCACCATCCAAATCATCGGTGTCCGAAACTCAGGATCAATAATCGGCGTAAAGGGCGCGTAGCTGGTCGAGAGACTCTTCCCAGCAAGTGGCTTGGTAGAGTGCGAGTCGTAGCCAACGGTAGTATTT
>CAUZKZ010000389.1:0-5590 GCA_963580345.1 Verrucomicrobiia bacterium
TGCCACCGACGAGAGATCGCCCGCGACGTCGAATCCGCCCGCATTCACCGCCGTGACGAGAAAGGCCTGCCCGGCCAGGACCCCCGACTCGAACCGCACCGTCTGCCCGGGCGCCAGACTGGCCGGCTGGGCGGCGTAACTCACCGTCCATTGCCCGGCCGTGGCGGCCGGAAGAGGGGCGCCGGGGCAATCGGCGCGGTGCACCGAACGCTGACGGAACATCAACCCGGAATGCGTGTCCGATCCCGCCAGGCACCGCAGCCGGTGGTAACCCACCATCGGCGAGGTGTATGCGAACGCCTGCCCGTTGTCGGTGCCCGAGATCCGGAGCCGGTAGTACATCTTCAGCGGACCGGTTCCGTTCACGAAGTCGAAACGCTCTGCATCGACCACACTCACGCTCACGATCCCGTTAACCGGCAGGTCCGGCGAGGGCGGAGGCAGGGCATTCCACGTTCCCCCGCTCGGATCGGTCGATTTTTCCAGTGAAATCGTGACCGCGAGCTGCGCACCGTCAGTGTAGCGATAGTCGATCATGACCTGAACCTCGTTGCCCAGTTCGACCAGGCTCAGGAGCAGCGGCTCGACGTCGGGCTCCAGCGGGCTCTGGTCAAGCGCCCACTCCACCACGCTGGGAACGCCATCCGACTCGGGGTCGAGCAGGGAATCGTTCGCGGAGGGATCGAGCCGTTCGCGATTTCCCAGGCGTCCGGAATGAGGTCGGTGTCGGGAGAAGAACCGATCGCGCCCACGTTGGTGACGGTATTGAACTGGATGTAAGTGTCGGAATTGGCCCCGTTCTGGTCCGGCACGTAGTCGATGGCGGTCCCGCCGGTGTAGGCCGTGTTGTCGCCGTAGAATTGCAGGCGAATGTTGACCGGGTTGCCCATCGCGGCGAGAGGCGCCGACAGCTCCACCGTATCGTTCAGGACCGCGGCGGCCACGGGCGCGAGGATGGCCCACGACCAGGTGGTCCCGGTCCCGGTGTAGCTCTGGACCTGGTTGTCCTGGATGATGAACTCGGCTCCGATGTCATCGAACTGGAACCCCGTGGCGGGGTTCGAGTCGGCATCGACGTAGAGGAGATAGGCAAAATTGTAGTCGACCGCCTGCTCGTTGACGTATCCAAGCAGGAGGCTGCCGTTTTCCGCGCGGACGTGCAGTTCGCGCAGGTCCAGCTTGTTGGCAGCGCCGCTCACATCGTCCGGGTCGAGCGCCACGAAATGTCCGGCGGGCCAGTCGCTCAAATCGCCATCGATGCCGGGGCCTCCCGCTCCCGGGTCTCCGACCGAGCCCTGGTTGAGAACGAAATCGTAATGCATCCACTGCCCGTTCGGATTGGGCTCGGGCACGTAATCTTCGCCGATGCCGTTCGGTTCGTAGGCGAGGTTGTCGCCGATGAATAACATTCGCACCGCATTCGAGCCGCCGAAGGCGCTGAGCGGAATCGAGAGCTCCACCGTGTCCCCGACGATGGCGGGAGAAACCACCGCCGTCAGCTGCCACAACCAGTCGGTTCCGGTCCCGGTGTAAAGTTGTAACATGTTCTCCTCCAGGATGTATTCCGCCCCGATCTCGCCAACCTGGTATCCGGTGGCCGGGTTCTTGTCGGCGTCGATGTAGATCAGGTAGGCCCAATTGAAGATCACCGGACCCTCGTTCACATAGCCGACCCAGAGGTTGTTGTTTTGGACCGTCAGGTGGATCTCGCGAATGTCGATGAGGTTGTTGGCACCGCTGATGTCGTCGGGGTCGGTCACCACGAAATGACCGGCCGGCCAGTCCGAGAGGTCCCCGTCGCGATTGATTTCCAGTGCGATTCCCCCACCCTCCGTGACCTGGATGGTGGCGGTGGATCCGGCACTGGCCCCGCCGTCCGTCATGGTGTAGGCGAAGCTGTCGTCGCCAAGGAATCCGGTCGGCGGATTGTAGAGCCAGCGCGTCCCCTGCAGGACGATCGTCCCGCCCTGGGTGGTGACGGAGTCGACCGCTGTCACGGTGAGCACGTCGCCGTCGGCGTCGGAGTCGTTACCAAGGAGGTCCACCGCCGGAATCAAGAGCGGGGAATCCTTTCCGCCCTGCACTACGTCGGGATTGGCTACCGGGGCGGTGTTGGCGGGAGGCGTGACGTCCGGCCGTGCCTCGAGGCAGAGGGTCAGGAGCGCCTCGAGCACATTGAACGCCTCCGCATCGTTCGCGCCGGCCGTGGAGGCCCCAATCAATCCGAACCGTGGATCGCCGGGATCCGTGATCCGATCGGTGAGAATCTTGTCTTCGATCACGCTCGCCGCGAAAGCATCGTCGTCCAGGAGCAAGGCCAGGCGCGCCAACTGGGAGTAAATCCGCGCCTCCCCACCGAAGAGGTTCTCCACGCCGCGAACCAGGTTATTTCCCGTATTTCCATCCGGCACGTCGGTTCCTGCAAAGGTCAGGTACTCCGGGACGCGTTGCCCGTTCGCATTGTAGAAGGTCTTGAAGAAATTGAAGCTGCGCAGGGCGGCGTCGCCCGCCGCCTGTCGCCGGGTTGCATCGAGGACATAGGCGTCCGCCTTCGAGACGCGCGCCAGGTGCAGGGCGATCCAGAGTTCCTGGATGACCTTCAGGTTGTTTCCCTGGCGCTCGCCCTGGAACTCGAAGTCACCGGTCCACTGGCTGTTGGCGTCGAGCCCGTTGTAAAAAAGTCCCGGCACCCCGGGGATCTCGGCCCCGAGCATGAGATCCACCGCGGAAGCCACCACGCTGCGCAGGAGCGGATTCTCGCGCGCCCCGATCGCGAGGGTCCCGAGATCCTGGTAGTCGACCGGGATCAGGTCGGTTCCGAGGCGGCCCAGACCGGTGGCAACGGCTGCAGGGGTGAGGGTGTTATCGTCCTGGTCCTCCCAGTCCCACGAAAAGCCGATGATGCCTCCGGGGTATTGCGGACGGGCCACCGGCTGGCCGCGCAGGCGGTCCGTGACGGAGGTCCAGTAGATTCCGTCCAGGACCCGGTGAGCCAGCTGGCGGGTGTCGGCCTGGCCGAAGGCCGCCGCCCCGTCGAAGAATCCGCGCACCGCGCGAAGGTCGTCCAGGGGAGCGTTGGCCGCCATCCAGACATCGATGTTGTTCAGGAGGTCGGGTTGCAAGAAGGGCTTGAGCTTGTCCTTGTGCATCGACCACGCCAGGACGTGATTGCCCTTGGAGTAGAGGACTTCGCGCACGAACTGCAGGGCCTCGTCGTAGCGGCCCTGGTTCTGCAGCAGCGCCGTGACCCGCAGGAAGAGGCCCATGTGCTCGTCGGTCACGTGGTGGCCTCCCGTGTAGACCGTCGTGGACTGGTTGTTGTCGATCAGGTTGGTGTGAACGCCGTACTCGTAAGGCGGCGGCGCCACGGTGTGCCGCATTTGGTTCACCACGAAGTTCAGGGCGGCCGTCACGGCATCCTGGCGCTCCTGGGTGGCGAACTGCAGGGCGGGAGGAGCGGGTGGATTGCCGGGAGCGGCCGGAGCCAGCTGGAAGGTCACGATCGCGAACTGATCCACGAGGGGTTCCACCACCCAGGTGCTCTCCCCGGAGCGCGCCACCGCGAGCGGTCCGCTCAGGGAGGCCGAGCCGGGCATCTTGATCTGCGCGCCCGTCACGCGAAATCCCTCCGGCACCCGATAGTGAAACGGCACGCGGGTGGGACGAAGGACGGCCGGCTTCTGCAGGCCGGAGTAGTTGAGAACGAAAGCGTGCTGCTCGGTCGCGCTCGCTTCCGAGAGCGTGATGTGAATGCCTTCCCCCACTTCGTCGGCAATGATGCGATCGGGGGTGTGAATCCGGACGATCTGTTCGACCTGTCCGTGATTGATCTCCTTGATGGCAGCCGCTCCGGCCGCTCCCCCGGTCTCGAAAAGGTCGACGCCCTTTATGTCGGGCCGGAAGATCGCGGCGCCTTGACCGAAGGCCTGCATGCGCGGCCCCTGGCCCGCTCCGCTGGAGGTGAATCCGAACACGTCGGCGAGATTGCTCTGGGCCCGCGGCGCCCCGTGTTCGTCCATCGTTCCGGGCACCAGGCCGGTTGCGAAAACGGTCCCGCCATTGTTCACGAAATCGCGCAGCAATTGGGCCGAGGCATCCGAGAGGGACACCACGCTCGGCAGCCACATCAGGGAAAGCCCCTGCATCTCGCCGGCCGGATCGCCGGGATCGACCACCGCCTTGTAGGGCACGTGCATCTCGTTCAACGCGTAGGCCGCACCCCGCCAGCCGGCGAGGTGATCCGTGGCACGCAGGCTCAGTTCGGGCAGGACCGCCCACCAACTCTCCGCGCCCGGAGGCGGGACCAGGTCGAGATACATTCCATAGATCCCCCCCTGCGCGAAATCGTGGAAGGTCTTCGTGTTCGGACTGAACCACACTCCCACATCCGCGACTCGATCCGTCTTGAGCAGGGCATCCTCGTTGTCGCGGACAAATTCGAACCACTTGGTCCGGAAGTCGGATCCCACCGAGTTCGTCATGATGGGCGTCTTGGTTTCAAAGGGGGAGAGCTGGGCCGAGATGGTCGCCCCCATCACAAGACCGGCGTCGATGGGAAGATTTCCGTAGCTGAATCCCCAACCCGGGCGGTCCCGGTCGAAGGCCCGGGCCATCTTCGACATGGCGATCAGGTTGCTGAAGTCCTCGAGGTTCGAATACTCCATGCCCAGGGCGTCCGAGACTCCATCCAGTTCCCACACCACGATCGAGTTGTCGGCCCGCTTGAGCACGGCCGGCTCCAGGCCGGTCCAGATCGTGTCGAGGTAGTCGAGCGGATACACCTCGGTCACGAAGGCCCAGTTCGGATTGGTCGTCACGGCCGCCGCGCGCACGTCATCGATGAAATCCGCGAGATTTTCGTTCCGCCACTGCAGCCAGTGCCGGAACTTCTGGTCGTTCGCGTCCGCCGCGGCCGGCGGCCCGGAATAGCCATAACCTTTCGCCGAACTCCACGCTTCGAAGGCCGCCACCGCTTCGGGCCGCGCGTCCGACCACTGCACGCCCGTGTCGAGGTAGAGCGGAACGTCGATCCAGATTCCATCCACCGCCGTCCCGGCAAGTTGCTGGACCCGGCCGATGAAATAGTTGCGATAGCCCGGACTGTTGGCCGACATCCACGCACTCTCCGCGTCGGGCGGAACCCAGTGCTCCTGCGTGCCGTAGAAAACATTGGCCGTTCCGTTCAGCCCGATCTGCAACCAGTCCGGGTGCTCCTTCCCCATGGTCTGATTGATGTTCGCCCCGTTGGGCGTGAGCACCTCGAGGCTCGGATAGTAGATCACCACCTTCAGCCCGTCGAGGTGTGCGCGCTGGGCCACCAGGTCGATGTGCGTCACCTGAGCCGCAAACTGCGCGGCGTCGAGGTAGTTGCTCAGACCCGAATCGAGTTCGATGACCGTGACGCCCTGGTCGCGATAGGCCGCGACCTGCACGTTGATCTCGCCCTGGCTCGCGCCGGGTTCGAGAGCCAGCCCGCCAAGGCGGGCCGTCTTGATCCATTCATCATAGCTTTCCCCTTGCGCAGCGAGAATCGCGGAGACAAGGGCGTACAAGGGCAGAGCAGCAAGGGCAGAGCAGCAAGGGCGGACTT
>CAUZKZ010000390.1:0-5578 GCA_963580345.1 Verrucomicrobiia bacterium
GACGGATCGCCGGTCAGGGAATCCGCGTTTAGCGCCTCGTTTCCCCGATAGCGGTGCTTTCCGTGCAGCGCGCCGATGAGCGGGTAGAACGGCTCGCCATAGCCGGCGGGGATGTCGGGGTCGGTTCCCGCCCAGGCATCATGGGCGCCGGAGGAGCGCTTGTAGCTGTTGAAGAGAGCCCAATAGAACTGCTTGAAGTCCATCGGCATGTAGAGGTTGCCGGCCGTGGCGTAAATGTGCCCGACGGGGGACAGGCTCCAGCGATTGAGAGTTTCACAGTGCGCCCCGTTGCAGCATCAAGGCAGCCTACCCGTCCCTCGCCGGCACTGGTGAAGAAAAGCGAACCGCCGGCGGCGGTGAGGGCGAGGGCATGGCGGTTGTATTCGGGCGTAATTTCCACGTGCAACTCGCCCTTCTGCACGGGAGCATGTCGTGATTGGCGGGAGGTGAATACCCAGAGTTCCCGAAGCGGAAGCTGAAGCGTGTCGCCGGTTGCAGCGGTGCGGGAGTAGTCATGGCGATAGGTTCTGACCCGCGATTACACGACCCACTGGCGGTTCGCGGAGGAGTTCAAGCACCGCTGACGGGCATCCTCAAGGCGCCTCCACCAGCAGCATGTAACCCTTGCGGAGGAGGCCGAGGGTTTCGCCGCGGCGGAAGGTTCGGGTCTCGGTGCGGAGCTGAGACCGTTGCTCGAGGTAGGAGAGGAGGTGATCGCGGGACTCGCAGAAGACGGGATCTTCGATCATGGCCTCGCGGTTGCAGTGGGGATCGTGGCGCCGTAGGTCGTCCGGCGCGAACTCAAGTCGGGCGAACTGGTTGCGTGCCGGATCTCGGAGGACCCGCCGCGCCGGAAATGGGGACTTCTCAGGCACGAGGCCAAGAAGCTCTCGATGGTGGAAGAGACCTTGGTGGGCATCTGCGGAGAGACGATGCGGAGCTTCGTGGAGAGAAGCCCGACTCCTTCGGCAGCCGGAGCGGGTGGGGGCGCGGAGAACACGAGGCGATTTTGATGATGCAACACGGAAGCCCCGTGTTCTCCTAATAACCCCCACCGCCAGTTGAAGCAGGATGCGAGCCAGCCTTGAACGGGACTTGAAATTGGGTTCCGAAGGTCCCCCGGGGATAAAACTCACGGACCAGGCTCCAAATTAATCCCAGCTCCCAATTTCATCCCTCAAATTTCAACGAATCTGGTGTTCTTGTGGGGTGAGAGTTGGAGAGCCCCTGGATGTGGCCCGGTCGGCGGGCTGGCCTGGCCTGAATGGCACTAGAACTTGAAGTTGAGTCCCACCGTGACCTGCTTGATGTCGGAGTATCCGTTGCCGTCTTCCGCGATGAAGTAGGCGCCTGTCACGATGGCGGTGAGTTCGTCGGTGATTTTTTTCACGAGGACGGCATCGGCCTCGTAGCCGTAGGTGTGGCCGAATCCATCGTCCAAGAACCAGTGTGCGAAGCCCTTGAAGGTGATGTCGAGGGGGAGCCCGCCGCGCACGTAGCTGAGGTAGAGGTCCGCGAGGCCGGTGTAGGCGCCGGCCTTGTTATTGAGGCCGATGCGCTGCAAGATGAAGGCGTCCGCGAATCCGTTGAAGGCGTGGACGGTGGCGAAAGGGGTCTTGAAGTAGTCCCCGAGATACTCGAGCCCGCCGCCGTAGGTCGCCCCGCCGAGTTTCTGGGCCACCCGGCCGTGAAAGTACCAGGCGTCGTAGTCCCCCATGGCGCCGATGGCGGTAGTGCCGTCCTGGTAGGCGCCCTCGAGGGTCACCGGACCGACCGTGACATAGCCACCGAAGGTGTTGCTCTCTCCGACCGAGGGGTTGTTATCGACATCGATCAGGTAGACGTAGGCGCCGGCCTTGGCTTTGCCGAAGTCGTAGCTTCCGTCGATGAAGTGGAAGTCGCCGTCGAATGCCTTGGCGGCGCCCACCGCGTCGTCGCCGAAGATGCGCTGGACCCGGTTGGAGTAGGCGTAAAAGAGGTTGAAGTTCTCGCCCTGGTAGGCGGCGCTGACGGCGTCGTAGGTTTGCTCGTTCTGGCGCCAGCCGACGTTCCCGATGAGGGCAGCGTTGTTGCGAATGATGCGCTGGCGACCGCCCTTGAGGGCGAGACCGTGGCCTTTCCACTGAACCCAGGCGCGGTTCAATTCGACGTTTTCGGGGTCTCCGATGGCGGTGTTTCCGGCCACCATGGGATTTGCCCCTGCGACGCCGGTGGTGTAGTCGTCGACCAGGGCATAGGTCGCCTCGAGTTCTCCGAAGGCGCTGAACCCGCTGAACTCGCCGAGGAGGAGTCCCACCCGGGCCCGCGCCGTGAGAGCGTGGGAGGCGTCGAGGCCATCTTCGTCACGAAACTCGTAGCGGAGCCGCGCGTCGATGGTGGGCGTCAGCCATTTGAAGGCGTCCGGTTCGCTGGTCTCGAGGGGAGTGGGATCTCCCACCGAGCCCCCGAAAACGGATCCGGCCAGAAGCGGCAGGGACAGGAGGAACTTTCGATTCATGAGGACGGATGGCAGATTATCTAACTATTATTAAGTAATTGCAAGTCGCTCGTCAGGAGCGGGTGAGGTGCCAGCTGGCAGGAGTCCCGGGTGCTTTTGCACAAGAATGGTTTGGGGCGATGATGAATTTAGTTCACGCTGAGGGGGGGCTGCGTCCCGCCCGCGAGCCCGGGGGTCAAAATCCCCTGCCGGGGTGGGCTGGGGCGAACAGGTGCTTGGGGGTTGCAGTGCTTGTGAGTAGTCCCTAAATCGTGCGCGCGATGAGCATCGGGGATTGGTTGGGACGGAAGAGGACGGGCCGCAAGGTGGAAGGTCTGGCGGCGTGCTTGTTGCCCTTCGAGGCGGACGGCGCCATCGCGGAGGCCGCCTTTCGCGAGGCCGTGGCCCGCACCGGGGAGGCGGGACTGGGTTGTGCGGTCAACATGGATACCGGCTACGCGAACTACCTCGAGCCCGAGGAGCGCACGGCCGTCCTGAGCTGGACGAGGGAGACCCTGGGAGAGGGGGTGCGCTTCGCAGCGGGCGCCTTCGTGGAGGGAAAAGATGGTGCGCTGGCGGATCTTTATCGCCGCGAGATGGACGAGATCGCCTCCTTCGGAGGCACGCCGGTGATCTTCCAGACCACCCGATTTCACGATTGGGACCCGCAAAAGATCGTGGATCTCTACGCCGCGATCTGCGAACCGTACGAGGCGGTGATTGGATTCGAGTTGGGCCGGGTTTTTGCGCCCTTCGGGATGATCTACGAGGAAGAAACGATTCGGGGCCTGATGGGCATCCCGACCCTGGAAGGGATCAAGCACAGCTCGCTGAGCCGCGCGGAGGAATTGAAGCGACTGGCCCTGCGGGACGAACTGCGGCCCGAGTTCAAGATATTCACCGGCAACGATCTCGGGATCGACATGATCGAATACGGCTCCGATTACCTGCTGGGCCTGGCCGCATTCTGTCCGGAAAAGTTTGCAGAGAGGGATCGATACTGGGCGGAGGAGGACGAGCGGTACTACGAACTGGCAGACGCCCTGCAGTACCTCGGCAACGTCGGCTTTCGGTCACCGGTGCCCGCCTACAAGCACAGCTGTGCCGTTTTTCAGAACCTGTTAGGGCGTATTCCGAGCAGCGAGCCGCACCCCAAATGTCCCCGCCGGCCGGACTGGGAGGCGGAGATGCTGAGGGATTGCGCAGAGCGGTTGGGATACGAGGTCTAGGATTTTCGATCTTCGGACCCTTCAAAGTGCACCAAATCGAAGATCGCATTTCAATCAGCGAGCGCCATGTCCTACGCCGAACTTGCGGTTCACACCTTCACGACCCGCTCGTGGACGATGTCGGAGTGCATCGAGGGGTATGCCAGGCGCGGAATCGGCGGGATCTCGGTCTGGCGGGAGACGATCGAAGGGGAGGATTTGTGTGGGGTGCGCAAGCAGATTGCGGATGCGGGTCTGACCGGCCTCTCCCTGGTGCGGGGCGGATTCTTCACGGGAGCTTCGGCGGGAGAGCGGGCTGCCGCGATCGAAAAGAACCGGGAGTGCTTGAAGGAGGCGGAGGTTCTCGGATTGCCGACCATCGTGCTGGTGTGCGGCGCCACCCCGGGACAGACGGCGCGGGAGAATTACGAGCAGATTCGGGACGGGATCGGGGCGATTGCGGGGGAGGCCGCGGAGTTGGGCATTCGTCTCGCGATCGAGCCGTTGCACCCGATTTATGCGGGCGATCGTTCCGGCATCTGTTCCCTGCGCGACGCCAACAACCTGGCGGAAGAATTGTCGCTGCCGAATGTGAGCGTGGCGGTGGACGTCTACCACGTCTTCTGGGAGATCGATTTGCCGGAGCAGCTGCAGCGCTGCGCGGACAACGGTTGGCTGGACGCCTACCACATCTGTGACTTCAAGCCGGACCAGGAAGATATTCTGTTCGATCGCGGAATCATGGGGGAAGGGTGTATCCCGCTGGGTGATATCGACCGCTGGGTGCATGAGGCGGGGTTCGAGGGAAGGCGCGAGGTGGAGATCTTTTCGAAAAAATGGTGGGAGCGGGACCAGGACGAGTTCCTGGACAGGATCCTGGAGGCCTACGACAAGATCTACCGGAAGTGAAGGTTACAGGTTATTGCGGCGCGGGGACTGAACACTGAACACTGAATACTCAGCATGACCGAACAGCGGATTGGCATCATCATGAACGGCGTCACGGGGCGCATGGGCACCAACCAGCACCTGGTGCGGTCGATCCTGGCGATCCGGGAAGAGGGTGGAGTGGAGTGCGGCGGGGTACGGATCGTTCCCGATCCGATTCTGACCGGGCGCAACGAAGAAAAGCTTCGCGCCCTGGCGGAGAGGCACGGAATGGAGAAGTATACCACCGACCTGGACTCGGTCCTGGGGGATGACACCTACGAGATATTCTTCGACGCCTCGGGAACCCCCTTCCGGGTCCCGTTCCTGGAACGAGCCATCGCGGCCGGCAAGCACGTTTACTGCGAAAAGCCGATCGCGACGTCCTTTACGGAGGCCCTGGCGATTGCGGAGAAGGCGGAGGCGGCGGGCGTGAAGAACGGGACCGTGCAGGACAAGCTCTGGCTGCCCGGAATCCAGAAATTCGTGGAGTTGCGGGACGAGGGATTCTTCGGCGAGATTTTCTCGGTGCGCGGGGAGTTCGGGTACTGGGTCTTCCCCGGCGACGACCCGGAGCACCCGCCGCAGCGGCCGAGTTGGAATTATCGCAAGGAAGACGGCGGCGGGATCATCATCGACATGCACTGTCACTGGCGATACGTGATCGACAATCTTTTCGGGAAGATCACGAAGGTCTTCAGTCATGCCGCGACCCACCTTCCGGAACGAGTCGATGAAGAGGGCCGGCCCTACCGGTGCACCGCAGACGATGCTGCTTACGCGGTGTTTCTGACCGAGTCCGGGATCGTGTGCCAGTTCAATTCGTCGTGGTGTGTGCGAGTTCGGAGAGACGAGCTTTTCACGATGCAAGTCGACGGCACGAAGGGCAGTGCGACGGTGGGGCTGCGCAAGTGCCTGGTGCAATCGCTGGACGATACGCCGACCCCGGTTTGGAATCCGGATGTCG
>CAUZKZ010000391.1:0-5559 GCA_963580345.1 Verrucomicrobiia bacterium
GCTTGCAAACCTGGGTCAGGACGGGGAATCTCGAATTGGCTGGTTTTTGTTTTTTCATCAGGCCGATCCTAGGTGGGATCGGCCGCCAGCCACCCATTAATACCTCAGTCTATGGGATGGCTGTGATTAGAATTGGTGGCTTAGGATAGATTCGAGACGGGTAACGATTACCATCCGTCGTTATTCCTTACCAGCAGAACCGATTGGTATTCGTCAGCGGCGGAGTCGCCCCCTGTGAATAAATGCCATGGTCATGTGCACCTCTCCTTTCCATAAAATTGAATTTTCTCCCGTGGGCAGCAGCACCAGGACGGACGGTTCGGGAATCACATTTATGGTTCCGATCACTTGAGATGGCATATCGACGCCCTCGACCGCGAAGTTGGTGACGATCGGGAAGGAGAAGAGGGACTGAGTAGAATGCTGCTTGAATAACGCGGTCATCTGCGGGAATCCGTGGTCAGCCGCGTGGGATCAGTTCGCGTAAGTCTTTGAAACGCAGATGCACGCAGAGATCCGCGGAGTCCCACAGATCAATCGGACCACGATCGGGTGTTCAACGACGAGTCCCGTTATTCAAGCGCCATTCGGGACTGAGCGTGAGCGATTTACCAACAACGACCTCGACACCTGGTTGAAGGCAATGGTAACAGGTCGGCAGCATGAAAACGCGTTCCTCCTACCTCGCCCTCATCGCTTTTGCCGCCATCGCCTCGCCCCATTCGCTTCGAGCGGATGACGACCAGCCCAGCGCCGGGCACGAGGCCTTTCTCAAGGGTCTGAGGGAACTCGACGAGACCGCCCTCGTCACCGGGGTGGAGGTGAAGAGCGCCAGCAAGCCGCGCAGCCTCAGCCCGGTGGTGTCCCGCTTCAAGGGCTGGTTCATCGATGTCACCGGGAAAGCCAAGGAAGGAAAACTCGACGGCGTCGCGGTCGCGGAAGGGATCTCGCTGGCCAGCAAGGCGGAGGATACGTCCTACTGGCAGTTCGTCGAAACCGGAAAAGGCTACCTCGTGGTCGCCATCGGCGGAAAATTCAAGGGCTGGGTGATCGGCCGCGACGACAACGCCAAGACCCGCCCCGAGGGTCCCAACCTGACCGTCACGCCTGCCCTGCGCCTCTCCAAGAAAGTGACCGGGAATTGTTTCTGGGATCTTACCCTCACCAAGAAAGGACTCGTCCTGAAAGCGAACGCCGGCAAATACAAGGGCTGGGCCTGGGATTTCGGCGGCGGCGATCCCTCCCACTCCGAATCCGGACGCGAGGTCGCGGTCAATGTCCTCCTCGCCGAGGAAGTGGTGGCCGGTTCGTATTTTGCGGTGAGGACGCAGGAATGAGAGTGGCGGCGGGGAACGCCTGACAATCCCAACCGGATTGCGTCTCACAGCCCGGGGTTGGCAGGAGGCACGAGCGCCTACCCCGGGAAGGGCGCCCCTTTATTCCTCATTTCCCGACCCCCTCGGCCCTGATCTTCTCCCAGGCCTTGAAGGCCTTTTCGAGTTTGCCCGGAATGTCGCCACCCTGCGTGTACCCCATGGTGCCCAGCGGACCGCGGTAGTCGATCTCGTGCAGGGTGCGGATCATCGGCACCAGGTCGAAGTTGCCTTCGCCCACGATCTTGTGGGTGGCCCTGTCCCGGTCGGTGCCCTGGATCACGACGATCATCAGGTAGGGTTTCGCCTTGACGAGGTCCGCGCGCAGCTTGTCCTGCTCCCGGCCACCGACCGCCTGCCAGTGATGCAGGTGGAACATGACGCCCACATTGCGACGGTCGACGGCCTTGGCGATCCGCACGCCGTCGTCGATGGTCTCGATCCAGTTACCGATGTGCATGTAGGGCGCGATGCCGCCCAGTTCGTACTTCTTGGCGTCGTCGGACATCTCGCGCAAGATTTTTACCGCCATCGCGACCGCCTTCGGGTCTCGCCGGTCCATCTTCGTGCGGCTTCCGACCGAAGGGACCAGTACCACCTTCGTCCCTTTCAAGTGCGGCAGGTTGTCCTTGATGACTTGCGGGTAGGTGCCGTCCTCGAGGTAGAAGCGGGCGTGGATGGCGGTCAGGCGCAGGCCGTGCTCCTTCATGGCCTCCAGGTAGACCGGCAGATTCTTCCACCGCCCGGGATCGTCCTTCAACGAGAGCATGGCGCCGCCGTACCCGCGCTCCTTCAGGAGTTTGACCTGCAGCTTGGGATCGTCGAAGTGGTAATCGTAGAACCAGTTCGTCATGGCGAAGTGATGGTCCTTCCAGTGGAGGTCCTGGACCAGGCCGACCTTTCCGGCGTCCTCCTCGGCGCGGGATGTCGCACCACAGGTCAGCAGAATGGCCAGGCAGGCCGCGAATGGCAGGTAGTTCTTGTGCATGAGGCGTTCTTTCCTTGAGGGTTATCAGATATCGTTCTCGGCCGGGACCACGAAGGGCTTGCGATAGGGACGGGTCAGCAGCGCATCGGCTCGCGCGTTGTCGGCAAACACCTCCCGCTCCGAATCGATCGCCAACCACGGACCCAGCGTGAGCGGAGTTTTTTCGAGAGCGACTCCATTCTCCTTCAGGTGCTTGCGGTTGCGATCGAAGGTTTCCGCCACCTCGTCGTGAACCTTGCGGGCCGTGAGCTGCTCCAGGATCATTTTCGGTGAGGCCGACATGCCGAGACGATGGGAGATATTCCCCAGGTGGCACAAGGCACTGGACTGATGCCCCTCCAGGATCTCGGCATTCAGGTCGTCGATTTTTCGACTGCGGACCGCCTTGAGGAAGTTGTCGAAGTGGTCCTCGCCCGGCCCGTTAAGATCCGCAATCTTCTTGCCCTGCGGATCGAAAACGGCCGCGGAGGTCTGGGTCGAGGTGACGAATCCCTCGCTTCCTTCGATCACGATCCCGTTGGCCAGCCCCCGGTCCGTTCCGGTCTTCAGTCCCCGAACTTCCACCACCAGCGACTTGTCCCCAAAGTCGTGGAGGGTAACCTGGGTGTTGGGCGTTTCGCCGGCATCCTGGTAGCCCACCCGGCCCCCGTAGCTCATCACCGCCCTTCCCGGGCCGTGCACTCCCAGGGCCCAGCGCGCGATGTCGACCCGGTGAATTCCACTGTTTCCCAGGTCCCCGTTGCCGAAGTCCCAGAACCAGTGCCAGTCGTAGTGAAAATTGCGCCGCGTAATCTTGGCGAGGGGAGCGGGTCCGCAGAAAAGATCATAGTCCACACTCGTCGGCGGTTCGAACTTGCCTGGCGCCCCGATCGATCCGCGCCCTTTGCGCACCATGCAGAAGGCGAGTTTGACCTCGCCCAGCTTGCCCGCCCCCAAATACTCCGCCAGAGCGCGGTTCGAGCCGTGCGAGCGATACTGCGTCCCGGTCTGGCAAATGCGCTTGTACTTCCGGGCCACTTGCACCATGCGCCGGCCCTCGCTCACGTTGTGACTGACCGGCTTCTCGACATAGACATCCTTGCCGGCCTGCATGGCCCAGATCGCGGCCAGAGCGTGCCAGTGATTACAGGTCGCAATCGACACCACGTCGACGGAGTCGTCTTCGAAAACGGCCCGCATGTCCTGTCCAATCTTCGGCACGCGTCCCTGGTATTTGGCGACCGCGGCAGCCATTCCCCGGGCCCGCGCCAGATCCGCGTCGCACAGATACCTCACCTCGCAATCCTTGCGCGTGGCAAAGGCCTCGGCATGGGCGCCTCCGCGGCCGCCGGTCCCGATCACCGCCACGCCGATCTTTTCGCCGGGGCTCCCGCTTTGGGCGCCCAAAACCGGTTGCACCCCTGGGCCCGCCACCGCGGCGGTGGCAGTGAGCATCGATTGACGCAAAAAGCTTCGCCTCGTTCGGTTCGACATTCAGACCACTGTCCGGAATCCCGAGCCATGAGACAAGATCCATCTTGGATGCCCCCTCCGCCAGGCACGCCGACGCATCGCTTCCCCCGCCGCAACCCGGGATGAGCTTCGAGATCCCCCTTCGCCTCAACCCCGCCTGTTTTTACGCAATTGTCGTGGAAGTGCCCCTCAAATACTACTTTTCATTAACCTTCCTAAATGATATCTCATCCCTGAAGGTTGCATATCTTTGCGCCGCCGACGGCCTCTCTCCTCCGGGTTTCGGGGGACGGTCCGGACCTCGCGATTCTCCAATTTCGATTTCATGCCAGCAGCTCCCCTCCCCGCCAACGAAAATGATCGTGTCGCGGCGCTCCTGCGTTTCGACGTTCTGGATACCGAGTTCGAAGCGACATACGATGAACTCACCGAGCTGGCCTCTTCGATCTGCGGCACGCCGATCTCCCTGATCAGCCTGGTTGACTCCAAGCGTCAGTGGTTCAAATCACGGGTGGGCCTGGAAGCAACGCAAACATCGAGGGACTACGCCTTCTGTGCCCACGCTATCCTGCAGAAAAAAGTCTTTGTGATCGAGGACGCCCTGCAGGATGAACGTTTCTGTCGAAACCCGCTCGTGGTTGGTGATCCACACATCCGCTTCTATGCGGGGGCTCCACTCGTTACCTCGGAAGGAGAGGTGCTGGGAACCCTGTGCGTCATCGATCGCGTTCCGCGGGAGTTCAGTCCCGAACAGCAACAGGCACTCAGGCTCCTGGCGAAACAGGTGATGAACCAGCTCGAGCTGCGCATTACCTTTCAACGCCTGCAACAGTACGCGCATCAGCTGCAGGATACCAACGCTGCCAAGGACAAGTTTTTCTACATTATTGCCCACGACCTGAGAGGTCCCTTCAACGGGATGATCGGGTATTCCAAACTCCTGATCGAACGCCTCGAAAACCACCAGCTTCACGAGTGCAAGGAGATGGCCGAGGAGATCCGGGATGGCGCCCAATCGACTCTGAGACTGGTGAACAATCTCCTGGAGTGGGCCATGTGCCAGTCGGGCCAGATCGAGTATCGACCCTCTACGGTGGCCATGGACGAACTCGTGGGGGAAGTGATCGACCTGATTCAGGTCATGGCGCAGAGCAAATCAATCGACCTCTCGTCGGACGGGGCGACCGGGGTCAAGGTGAATGCGGACCGGTATATGGTGTTCTCGGTTCTGCAAAACCTCCTCCACAATGCCATAAAATTCACGCCGCCGGAAGGCCGCATTCACGTTTCCCTCTCGGTCCGGGACGCCAATGTGGAGATCGTGGTGAGTGATTCGGGAGTCGGAATCAGCGAAGAGGTTTTGCAATCCCTCTTCCGGCTGGAGGACGCGATCAGTTCTCCAGGCACGCAGGGAGAAGAAGGAAACGGATTGGGACTCATCCTCTGCAAGCAGTTCGTGGAGAAAAATGGAGGAGACCTGCAGGTGTCGTCCCGGTTGGGTCAGGGATCGGCCTTTCGCTTCACTCTTCCCCGCCACCCCTCTGAAATTCGAAGCGGGCAGGAACTTGCCGGTCATTCGTCAGAATGAGGATTGGTTGTGGGAGGATCCTCTCTCTCCGCTAGTGTAGTCCGCCTTACAGATTGATCTTTAATCTGAAACTACTATACTTGTAGTATGAGAGTGGCCCAAGTGATCGAGTTGACCGCCAGTCAGCGTGCCAAACTTCTTCGCATGAGTAAGGCAAG
>CAUZKZ010000392.1:0-5556 GCA_963580345.1 Verrucomicrobiia bacterium
TCGAAGACCTCTCCCTCATTCATGTCCACCCGCTCCGGTCGGCCCTTGTGGCGGAAAACCGTTTGGGTGTGATCGAGTCCGAGCAAGTGCAAAATGGTGGCATGGATGTCGTGGACGTGGAGCTTGTCCTCCACCGCGAAGAGTCCGAGTTCGTCGGTAGCTCCAATCACGGACCCGGCCTTCACGCCACCGCCCGCCATCCAGATCGTGAAGCCGGTGGGGTTATGATCGCGGCCGTCGCCCTTTTCGCTCATGGGGGTGCGCCCGAACTCTCCACCCCAAATCACGAGAGTTTCCTCTAACAAGCCCCGTTGCTTGAGGTCGTGGATGAGTCCCACGATGGGCTGGTCCACCGCCCGGCAAAGCTTGGAGTGGTTTGCTTCGATCTTGTCGTGGCTGTCCCACCTGCTGCCCGCGCCGTGATACAGTTGCACGAAGCGCACTCCGCGCTCCACGAGCCGGCGAGCCAGGAGGCAATTGCGGCCGAAGACGGATGTCTCCTGCCGGTCCATTCCGTAGAGAACTTTGATGTGCTCGGGCTCCCGGGTGAGATCGACCGCCTCGGGCGCCTCGGCCTGCATGCGGGCCGTGAGTTCGTAACTGCGGATGCGGGCCTCGAGGTCGGTATTGGACTCCCGTCCCTGCTGGTGCTTCCGGTTGAGGCGATTGATGAAGTCGAGCTTTGCAGCCTGGCGCCCCGGCGAAACTCCCTTGGGGTAGTTCAGGTGCTTGATGGGCTGGTCTCCCGTCTCGAAGAGAACCCCCTGGTGCACGGCCGGCATGAATCCCGCCCCCCACGTGCGCACCCCGTTCACCACCATGGCGTCGGTGTCCTTGATGACGACGAACCCGGGCAGGTTTCTGTTTACCGACCCGAGGCCGTAGGAGACCCAGGCTCCCAACGACGGGCGTCCGCCAAAGACCGACCCGGTATTCATCTGGCAGACCCCGTCGGCATGATTGATGCCATCCGACACGCAGGAGCGAATCACGCACAGCTCGTCTGCGATCTTCCCGTGGTTCGGGAGCCAGTCCGAGATCCAGAGGCCGCTCTCGCCGAACTGTTCCCAGGCCCGCGGGGAGGCGAGGAGCGGGGAATTCACTTCGCCCATGGCGGTCACGGGCCGCTCGAAGCTCTCGGGGAGGGATTGGCCGGCAAGTTGGTTCAGCAGGGGCTTCGGGTCGAAAAGATCGAGGTGACTTGGTCCGCCTTCCATGAAGAGCCAAATCACGTTCCTGGCGCGACCGCTGTGATGCGGAATCTTGGCCGCCACCGGGTCGAGGGGCTGCGGACCGCGTCCCCCCTGCCCCATCAAGGCCGAGGCCGCCACCGCCCCGAATCCACAACCCGCGGTCCGGAGAAATTCCCGGCGCGAGGTGGCGTAGTCGATCCGGTGGCAAGCCATGGCTAGTTGGGGAAGTTCAGGATGCGTTGATTCACATCGTTCGCGACGACCACCTCCGCAACCGTCCTCGCGGAGAGCGCCATCGGAACGTTAGTGGAGATACAGGAATTCATTGCTGGTGAGGAGGGCATGGCAAAAATCGGTGAGAGCGCCCATGAGATCGGACCGCGGATCGGCCGGCGGCTTGGGCTCCGGGCGCAACCATTCCGTGCCGGGAAGATTCTCCTCCACCGTGGCGCCCGAAAACCGCCAGTCGAGCAGGCGCTCGCGGGCCTCCGAATCGGCGCCAACCAGCAGCTCTTCCTGCGAAACGGTTCCATTCGTGATGGCAAATCGCGCCACCTCTCCGTCCCACAGATGCCTGCCGGGCTGGTCACGTCCTCCCAGGATGAGCCGCACCCCGGGATCCTGAAGGCCCTGCACGATCGGGTGCCGAACCTTGCGCACGGCGAGCTTGGCTTCCGGTGCCGAGAGATCCCGCAGGTAGAAGGTGACCTCGCCACCGGTCTGGTTTTCCGCCGTCGGGGTGGTGGAAATCGCGGCAGCCAAGTAGACCGCCTTGTTCAACGGCACCCGCAGACCGGACGGCACCACTTCATACACGGGGTTTCCCTGAAAATCCTTGCCCGCCAGTTGCATGATCAGGTTCCGCGGCTGGTTATCCGATTTCGTACTCGTCACCCCGAAGGTCCACCCGCCAACCGTCTTTTCGCCGTTCCAACGCGAGGCAAGCACCCGCACTTCGCTGCCCGGGTAGAGGCTGTCGAGCACCACCACTGCCTCGATCGTAAACTCGTCCCGCGCCAGGACCGTCTCCCGCAGGTGAAGTTGCTGGAAGGGGCCCCCGGGTTGCAGCTGCAACTCGTGGTCCCCCAGCTCGATTCCTTGCACGCGCGCGAATTGATCCGAGAGCGGCCGGACGGCGGGCGCGGGCGCAGGGGGCTCTTTCCTCGCCTTCTCGATTCGGGCGCGTTGCGAGGCAATGAACTCCAGGGCCTCTTCCACTTCTGCGAGGGACGCCTCCCGCCCGAAGGCGAGGCGATACGCCACGCGAAGCTCGTCGGCACCAACCTCCGGTCGCGATCCGGCCAATCGCCGGGCGAAGGCGGAAGCCCGCTTCATGGTCCACTCCCCGTTCACCAGCCGCAGCGCCTGCGTGGCGGTGGTGGTCGCGCTCCGTTGCGCCGTGCTCTCGAATCCCACCGGCGCATCGAACCCCTTGAGCAACTCGTCCGGAGTGTTACGAATCTTCTTCACGTAGACACTGCGGCGCGGCGTGTCCCCGTCCACCGAGGGTCCACCCGTGGTCAAATTCAATTCTCCGCTGGCGGCCAACATGGCGTCGCGAGCCTGCTCGGCGTCCAGCCGGCGCGGCGGGAACCGCCACAAGAGGCGATTCTCGGGATCCACCGTTCTGGCCCGCTCCCCCGGTTCGCGGCGCGCGGTCTGGCGATACGCCGCGGAGCTCATGATGAGCCGGTGGATCGGTTTCATCCGCCGGTTCCCCTCCAAGAAACGGGCCGCCAGCCAGTCTAGCAGCTCTGGGTGGCTGGGCTCGGCACCGAGGTTGCCGAAATCGTTGGGAGTCGCCACGATCCCGCGCCCGAAGTGGTGCTGCCAGAGGCGGTTGACGAAGACGCGGGAAGTGAGCGGATTACGCTCCCCCGTGATCCACCTCGCGAGGGCCAGGCGGCGGCCGGTGCTGCGGGGCCCGGCGCCAGGGACGATCTCCATGTCAGCCGGATCGAGGAGGCTCAGAATCCCCGGCCGCACGTCCCCCTCGCCGCTCCGCCCGCCCAGCGGCACTTGCGGCGCTTCCCTTCGCACATCGGTAGCCACGAAGGCGCGAGGCAGTGGCTCGGGCTTGAGGTGATCATACTGCGCCAACTCTGCCCGCAAGTAATCCAGAAGCATCTTTGGCTCGCCCTTGATCCCCTTCTCGTTGAAACGCTCCCGCTCGTAGTCGAGTTGAATCCTGGCCAGTTCCATGAGCTGTTGCTCGTAGGGAGTGCGTTCCTCCTCCCTCTTTTTGAAGAGGGCCTGGATGTCCTCGGGAAACTTGATGAAGGAGCCGTCCATGACATCCTGGATCCCCGGCTCCAGAATGTCGTCGATCGCCCGCCGGATCTCGGCGGTGGTTTCCTCCCAGATCCCGAGCTTCGTCTCGTATGCCGCACGTTCTTGCGCGGTGCCCAACACCATGTCGTGGCGCCAACGCACTGGCGCAAGGAAGGCCTGCAGACGGTAGTAGTCCTTCTGCAGAATCGGGTCGAATTTGTGGTCGTGACATTGCGCGCATCCGATTCCAAGGCCGAGGAACGCCTCTGCCGTGACGTTGGTGAGTTCGTTGAGAATCAGTTCCCAGTGGAATCGCACGTCGCGCTGGTTGTACTCGTAGAGCCCGTTCCGGAGAAAGGCCGTGCCGATCAGGACCTCGGGATTCTCGGGATCGATCTCGTCCCCCGCCAATTGCTCGCACACGAACCGGTCGTAGGGCTTGTCGTCATTGAAGGACTTGATGACCCAGTCGCGATAGGGCCAGGCATCGGGCCGGAAGGCATCTTGCCGGTACCCGTCGCTCTCCGCGAAGCGCACCACGTCCAGCCAGTGCTGGCCCCAACGTTCGCCGTAACGGGGACTCTCCAGCAGATCATCGATGAGCCGCTCCCAGGCGTCCGGCCGCGCATCGTTGACAAAGGCTGCGACCTGCTCCGGGGTGGGTGGCAGGCCGTGCAGATCGAAACAGGCCCGCTGCACCAGCTCGTTGCGGTCCGCCTCCGGCGCCGGCTCGAGTTTCGCGGCGTGAAGGCTCCGCGCCACGAACCGATCCATCTTGTTGCGCGCCCAACCCTCACCGTCGGCGGGCACGGCCGCATCGGTTACGGGCTGAACCGCCCACCAGCTCCGATCCTCCGCGGTGAATACGCGCTCCGGTTCCGCGCGCAGCGATGCCAGCCCTGACATGGTGAGGCAAAGAGACTGGACGAGGATCCGCATCTGCCCCAACAAACCACCAACCCTCCCCGGACTCAAGCCGGAGGTCGAAGCGCCCGTTTTTCAAGCGCTATGGCGTTGTGGAGCAGGAGAGCGGATGGGCACCGCCACGCTTCAATTCAACTCGCGGATCTTGAGATGCCGCCAGCTGACGTCGAACGGGCCGGCGTTCCCGACGCCGTGAACCTGCAGGCCGATGAACCCCTTCGGGTGGGACTTGAGCTTCGCTTCGTCGGTGAGGTCGGAGATCAACACGTCGTTGATCCAGACCTTGATATTCGCTCCCTTGGCGAGGACGCGGTACTTGTTCCACTCGCCATCCTTGAAATGCTTGTGCGGCTTGCGCTTGTCGGCCGGAGTCATCCAGCCCCCGGCCGCCTCTCCGTAAAGATAACCGGCCTGGGCGCCGTTATTGCCGCTCGCCTCGATCTCGACTTGGGGGCCGTTGACGCGCTCCTTCGGGTCGTCGTTCTTGGTCTGCGAACGGATCTGCACCCCGGAGTTGAGCCTGTTATGGCACTTCACCTCGAAGACCAGCTCGAAGTCGGAGTACTTCTTGTCGGTGCAGAGGAAGGAATTGGGGCTGCCCTTGACGGTAGTTCCCACGATCACTCCGTCCACCACCTTGTAAGATGCGGTCCCGTTCCGCTGTGTGAATCCGGTGAGGTCCGTGCCGTTGAAGAGATCGGTCCAGCCTTCTCCCTTTGGGGGGTCAGCCGCCGCGGCAGGGAGAGCGAGCAGGGCGGAGAACAGGAGGGCGGTAGTCAGTCGTGTTTTCATGGCGTTTAATGCGGTGGTTGGATTACGTGCCGGCGGCCTCACCCCTATCCGGGAAATCCCTCATTCGATGACCCGTCTCCCGCCGTCGCGGCAGCGAGGCTCACCGGGGCGCCACAAGCGATGCAACCGGTCGTAACCTCCTCAAAACAGTTGCGTCACGCGGATCCGGATAAACTTTCGATCCCTGTCGATGACGAGATCGAGGTCGGAAATCGTGACGGTCTCGGTCCCGTCGCCATGGTCGATCACGCTTTGGAGGGTTGTGACTTCGGTCCAGTTCAAGAGATCCTCCGAAACTGGTTGAGGTTACGAGAACTGGGCCATTTGAAAAGTTAGTCTGGGTGCCTACAAAGGACCCAGAAAATGAAAGGCAAGA
>CAUZKZ010000393.1:0-5547 GCA_963580345.1 Verrucomicrobiia bacterium
AGAAATGGTGTCTTGGATTTCACACATCAAGTTACCGCTCTGGCCGGGTTTTCTAACAGATTGTTTCTAACAGAAAATGTGCCGACGGTATCTCTAAAGTTCGTGCCATTCCCGTGGACCCCGAAACGAAAAAGCTTCTCGATCCCAGGGCGATCGCACGGGCGGAATCGCTCGGGATCAACGCGCGTTTCGTCGTGGAGGGCTACATGGCGGGCGAGCACAAGTCGCCCTACCGCGGCTTCGCGATCGAGTTTGCGCAGCACCGCGAGTACGCTCCCGGCGACGATGTGCGCCACCTTGACTGGAAGGTGCAGGCCAAGACCGAGCGCTACTACATCAAGCAGTACGAGCAGGAGACCAACTTCGTGGCGCACCTCCTGTTAGATGGCAGCGAGAGCATGAAGTACGGCTCGGGGGAGATCACGAAGCTCGAGTACGGCAAGATGATGGCGGCCTGCCTGGCTTACGTGATCCTGCACCAGCGCGATGCGGTGGCGCTGGCGATCTTCGACGAGGAGATCCGGGAATACCTGCCGCGCAGCGACAACCGCGACAATCTCTTCAAGATCATGAACCGCCTGGCGGGCTTCTCTCCCACCGGGGGAACTCAGATCGCCCCGGTCCTCCACGGGATGGCGAACCAGATTCGGCGCAAGGGGATCGTGATCGTGATCAGTGACTTCTTCGACGACGAGGAGGGCATGATCGAGGGGATCCAGCACCTGCGGTTTGCGGGGCACGAAGTGATCCTCATGCAGGTTCTCGATCCCTGCGAGATCGACTTCCCGTTCACCGGGATGGTGGAGTTCGACGGACTGGAGGACATTCCGAGGATCCAGACCCGGCCCAGCCAGATCAGGCAGAGCTACCTCCGCGAGTTCGAGGCCTTCCGGCAACGGCTGCGGGACACGTGCGAGCGCAACCAGTGCCACTTTGTGGGGATGCGGACCGACCAGGCCCTCGACGAAGTCCTCACCAACTACCTGGCCTTCAGGAAAACGACCGTGGGCACATGACCTTCTTGAACCAGGCCCTCCTGTTCGGGACGTTGGCGGTCTCGATCCCGATCATCATTCACCTCCTGAACCGGCGGCGGTTCCGGAAGGTGCGGTGGGCCGCGATGCGCTTTTTGAATGTGAGCGTGGAGCAAAACCAGCGGCGCATGAAGCTGGAGGATCTCATCCTGCTGGCCTTGCGGTGCGCCTTGCTGGCCCTCCTGGCGGTTTCCCTGGCGCGGCCGGTGATGGAGGGATTGAGCGGCTTGCCGGGATCGAAGATCGCCGCAGCGGTCGTGATCGACAATTCCGCCAGCATGGGCACGGCGGAGGGAGAGGGGACGCGTCTCGACCTGGCGCGGGCGGCCGCGGAGGCGGTCATGGGGGAGATGCCGGCCGGATCCTCGGTCGCCATCTCGACGCCCTTCCGTCCGGACGATCCCACCACCGAACCGGCCTTGGCGCGCCAGCGGATCGAAGAGGTGGCGCAGACGGATCGCCATGCCGATCTGCTGACGGCGCTCGTCGATGCGGCACGGGCCCTCGAAGGCCAGGCGGCCTCCGAGAAGGAGATCTACCTCCTCACCGACGGGCACGCCGAAGAGTGGAGTGCCTTCGCGGCCCTCGACGAGAAGCTGCGGGCCTTGTCGGCCGGCGCCCGGTTGCACGTCGTGATGGTCGGATCGCCCGCCGGTGCCAATCTCGGGATCAGCCGTCTCGTTCCCTCGGGCTCTCTTCCCGCCGTGAACCAACCCTTCCGGATCGATGTGGACGTCACCAACTACGGGAAGGCACCCGCCGCGAACGTCCCGGTGAAACTTCTGGTCAACGGGCAAGCGGCCGGTGAGCCGTGGGTGATCGACGAGATTCAGCCCGGGCGCAGCGAGAGCGCCACGCTCTACGCGACCCTTCCGGGTGCCGGCTCCCATCGTGTCACGGTGGCACTCGGCGACGACCTCGTTCCCTTCGACAACCGGCGCACGGTGGTGGTGCGGGCGGTTGACGAGGTGCGCATTCTCCTGGTGGACGGCGAACCCGGCGGCGAGCCCCGCGACGCGGAGACGTTCTTCCTGCGCCACGCCCTCGCGCCGGTGCCGGAGGAGGCGCGGGCCTCCTACCCCGTCAAGCCGACCGTCGTTTCCTCCTCCGAGATTGCGGACGAAAACCTGGCGGAATTCGATGCGGTGGTCCTCGCCAATGTGGCGGACCTGACCCTCGCGATGGCGGACCGCCTCACCGGGTACGTGGAGGAGGGCGGGGGACTGGTGGTTTTTCCCGGTGAGAACCTTCGCACCGAATTCTACAACACGATGCTGCACAACAGGCATCATCTGCTTCCCGCCGTCTTCGTCGCGCACCGGCCCGGCGAAGAGTCGGGAAGCCGGACCCTGGAGGCGACGGAGACCAATCCGCTCGGACTCGACCGCGAGATCCTGTCGGGAGCGAACTTTCGCCGGTCCTACCGCTTGGACCTGCCTCCGGGGACCGGTTCGGGGCGCCTGGCCCTGCGCTACGACGACGGCTCCCCGGCCCTGGTGGAGAGCGACTTCGGGCTGGGGAAGGTCTTTCTTTTCACCAGCACGGCGGACCTGGCCTGGAACGACTTTGCGGTAAAGCCGGGCTTTGTGCCTTTCGTAAACCGGTTGCTCGGCGGGATCGTGCAGCACCGCGATGCGAACCTGAACATCCGGGCCGGCGAGATCTTCCGGCACCGGGTCGAACCGGCCCTGTCCGGGAAAGAGGCCATCGTTTCCGAAGTGGGCGATCCGGAGGCCCTGGGCCGTCTGACCCACATCGAAGACCGGAACGGAAACACGGGGTTGGAGTTTGGGGAAACGCACCGCGCCGGAGCCTACCAGGCCACGGTGGAAGGCCACCCGACTCCGATTTTCTTTGCGGCGCGTCCCAGTGAACGGGAGTCGTCGCTGGAGTTGTTGGGGCCCGAGCAGCTGAATCGCATTGCCGACTCCGCCACCGTGACTCGATGGAGCGCCGGGAGCGGAGCCGGCGGGTTCGGAGCGGGCCGCAAGGGGTCCGAACTCTGGTTGCTGCTCCTGTTCGCCGTGATTGGAATCGCCGTGGTCGAGATAGCCCTGGCGCAATGGTTCAGCCGATCGAAATGAGCATGCCGAACTGGATTCTCAGAGCGCTCGGAGCGGACGTCGACGATGTCGACGCCGTCTCCGGGTGGTCGCTGCGATGGCAGGGGGAGACCTGGGGCTTGGTGGCGGCGGTCCTCCTTGTGGTGCTGGTGATCCTGTCCTGGTGGCTCTACCGCAAGTGCCCGCAGGACGTGAAGGCGAGGCGGTGGTCATTCCTGACGATGCTGCGGGTTGTCTTCTTTGCGGTCCTGGTCTCGTTGCTCCTGCAGCCGGTTCTGCTCCTCACCATCGAGCGCGAAGTGCCGCGCACCTTACCGATCCTGGTCGATGCGACCGGCAGCATGGCTCTTGCCGACGGGAGCGGAGTAAGCCGGATGGCGCGCGTGGGCGAGTCGTTGACGGAGCGCGCCGGCAAATCGGCGGTGGATTCATTGCAATCCGAGCTGGAGGTTCCGCTCTTGTCCTTCACGGCAGACGGAGTTGAAAAGGTGGCGGGGGACTGGAGCGATTTGCAGCCTCAGGGCGAAGAGACGGCGCTGGGCGACGTGCTGGTGAAGACCCTCGAGCGCTACCGCGGGGCGTCCCTGGCCGGGATCGTGGTGGTGACGGATGGCGGGCAGAACGGGGGCCTCCCGCTCGCGGAGGCCAGTGAGATTTTGAAGCAGGCGGGCGTTCCGGTCTTTGCGGTGGGGGTGGGCGATGCCGCGGCCCGGGACGTGGCGGTCGAGAATGTGGAGGTGCGCGGAGTGCTGCTGGCCGATGATGCTGCCCCGGTCACGGTGCGTCTGCGCTCGCAGGGGATGAAAGGGAGCACGGGCCGCCTGGTCTTTTCATTGGGCGGGGTGCAGGTGGCAGAGGAGGAAGTGAGCTTCGAAAGCGACGGCCCCCTTGAAGTGCGCAGCCTCTTCATCCCGAAACGCGCCGGCGCCTACTCCCTGGAGGCGCGTTTCGAGACGGATGGAGGGGAGGAGGCCCTCGCGCAGAACAACCTCGGCCACGCTGCCCTGCGGGTGGTGGACCGGCGCCTGCGGGTGCTGCTCACCGACCAGGCTCCGCGTTGGGAGTACAAGTACCTCGAAGCAATGTTGGGGCGCGAGCGGCGGGTCGACCTGTCGTGCTGCCTCTTCGAAGCGGACCCCGAGATCGCGCGCGTCCCGGGCAGCCCCTACCTCGAGCGCTTCCCATTTCGCGCCGAGGAACTTTTCGAGTACGACCTCGTGATCCTGGGCGACATCGATCCGCGCTTCCTGACCGAAGCGCACCAGGACCTGCTGCGCGATTATGTTTCCAAGGCGGGCGGAGCGCTGGTGGTGGTAGCCGGGAAACGGTTTGTTCCGGCCGCGTACCAGCGCACCGAACTGGAGCGCCTCCTGCCGGTGGAACTGGCGGGGTCGGCATTGGGGGCGGCCACGGCGGTGGCCTCCCGGCCGGTGCGGCTCGCCCTGACATCCTCCGGCCGCTCCAGCGTCATGATGCAACTGGGCGACGATGCGGAGGCGAGCCAAGCACTTTGGCAACGTCTCCCACCGATTTACTGGACGGCACGGGTGCGGCGCGCCAAGCCGGCCGCCGACGTGCTCCTGGTCCGGGCCGACCCGTCCGGCGAATCGGAGACGGTCCCGGTCATGGCCCTGCACCGTTATGGCGCCGGCGAAGTTTTGTTCGTCGGGACCGACAACTTTTGGCGCTGGCGCCGGAACGTGGGCGACCGCTACCACGCCACGCTGTGGGGACAGATTGTTCAGCGCATGGCCGGCCAACGGTTGCTGACCGATGCGCCCCGCATCACGCTGCAGTCCGAGCGGCGCCGCTACCGCCGCGGGGACCGGGTTCGTGTCTACGCCCGGCTCTTTGCGCGGAACTGGGAACCGCGCCGGGAGGAGACCGTGCCGGGGGTCCTGGTCTGGAGTGAAGATCCCGACCGCCGGCGGGAAGTCGCGTTGCGGGCGGTGCCCGGGCAGCCCGGGATGTACCGTTCCGAGTTCTCGGCCGGCGATCCCGGCAACTACCGCCTGGCCTTGAGCGGAGACGAGATATCCACCCTCGACTTCACGGTGCGGGACGACAACCGCGAGCTGATGCAGGCGGCCATGAATGCCGGCCTGCTGCGTGATCTCGCGACCCGGACCGGCGGCGCTTTCGTGGCGCTCGACCGCATCGACCAGCTTCCGGCTGCCATCACGAACCGGACCGCCCGCCTTACCAGCATGATCGGGGTGGACCTCTGGTCCTCTCCCATCATCTTCGTCCTGCTGGTTCTCCTGATCACGATGGAGTGGATCGTGCGCAAGTACTCCGAACTGAAGTGACTGGTTTGACTACAGGAGCGCGCGAGCGCGGGTCGAAGGGACTGGGTGAGAGTCTCCGGAGCAAGCTGGCGGCGGTGGGCCGGAAGCTGGTGCGCGTGGAGGTCATCCGGCGCCTTGCCATTGCGGCAAGCGTGGCGGTGG
>CAUZKZ010000394.1:0-5532 GCA_963580345.1 Verrucomicrobiia bacterium
CCCAGTCGGTGTGGCGGCGCAGGTAGTTGAACAGGCCGCGGAGCCGCCAGAGGGCGTCGGCGAGCCCGCGGTGCCAGCGGTCGCGCTGCCGGCCGAGGACGCGCAGGCATTCGGGGACTTCGGTCCAGGCGACGGGATCGGGGATGAAGGCGACGCGGCGGGGCCCGCCCAGCTCGTAGCCGGCGCAGCGCATGCGCAGGATGAGCTCCATGTCCTCGCCGACGGTGTCCTGGGCGTAACTGCCGGTGGCGACTACGGCGTGGCGGTCGAAAAGACCGAAGGTGCCGGAGATGATGAGGTTGCCGCCGAGGCGGGTCCAACCCATGCGGCCGAAGAGAAAGGCTCTGAGGCACTCGATGACCTGCATGCCGGGCAGGAACGAGCCGGGGACGAGGACTTCGTCGACGCGTCCGCTGCTGACGCGGGAGGCGTTTATGGGACGGATGGTGCCACCGGCGGCGACGAGGTCGGGTCGCTCAAGGAACGGGCGGACCATGCGCTGGAGGGCGTCGGGCTCGATGACGGTGTCGGCGTCGATGGTGCAGACGAGGCGGCTGGTGGCCATATTGAGGGCGGCGTTGAGGGCGTCGGCCTTGCCGCCGTTTTCTTTGTCGACGACGAGCAGGTTGGGGAAGGTGTGGGAGCGGTAGAGAGCGACGACGGGAGCGGTGTCGATGCGCTTCCAGTAGATGGTGTGGAAGGGCTCAAGCTCGAATTCCTGTCGCAGGATGTCCATGGTGCGGTCGGTGGAACCGTCGCTGACGACGACGAGCTCGAGGTTGGAGTAGTGGAGGGTGAGGAGGCCGCGGTCAGCGTGACCGGCGCCGCCGGAGAATTTGTCGACGACGCGCTGGATGAATATATCGAGTGCGTGAAGGAGGCGGCGGACAGCATTTCGGCGGAGCGCGGGTATACCGGGGCCGGAAGCTAGCGCGCCGGACCCGTTCGCGAGGCTGTGCCGTCCGCGGGCATTGCGGTGGGCGCGACAATCGTGGATTAAGGAGTGGGACTCCTGGGGGATTGTGAATGCCGCGGTCTGCTGACTGCACGGTAGGCGATTGAAGACGGGGACGAGGCCGGGATCAGGAAAGTCGCCACCGGTTTGAACGAAACTGATTACGACGCGATCGTTATTGGTTGTGGCCACAACGGGCTGGTGGCGGCGTTTTCCCTGGCGGCGGCCGGGTTCCGGGTGCTGGGGCTTGAGCGAGGCTCAAAGGTGGCGGCGCGGTGACGACGGCAGAGATACTCCCCGGCTACCAATTTGCGACCTTCGCGCACAGCTTCTCCATTATGCACCCCAAGATAATCGACGATTTTGGGCTGCTGGAGCTGGGTCTCGATATCAGCCCGCGCGATCCGTTAACCATGTCTATTCAACCACCGTCGAAAACCACAAAAAACAGCGGGACCCATCAATAGCTAGTTGATAGAAGGCGAAGGGGGAGCGACATGATCCGGCAAGCTTAGGGCCCGCCGACCTCACAGCGCCCTGGGCTACCGCCCGCCTTCTCCGGCAATGATCCGACCTGGTCCAGAACGACTCCAGCCGGCACGCTCAAGGACTACCGGAAGTGCCCCGGGACTAACATAGCGGCTGTTGCAGGCATTGGGGGCAGGTCAGATGCCCGGAATCCAGGCCATGGCGCAGGCATTGCCGGGAGAGTATCGAAGCGTGAAACCACGGACATACAGCTACATCGTCGTAGGGGCCGGAGCCGCTGGCTGCGTTGTGGCCAACCGGCTCAGTGAGGACCCGGCCGCCAGTGTCCTGCTGCTTGAAGCCGGAGGGCCCGACCGTAATCCGCTGATTCACATACCGGTGGGGTTCACCAAACTCACGTCGAAGGGCGTGAACTGGGGCTTCAGCACGGTGCCGCAACCGCAGTTGAACGACCGCGAGATGTGGTATCCCCAGGGTCGCACGCTCGGGGGATCGACATCGATCAACGCGATGATCTACATCCGGGGAAATCGAGCCGACTACGACGGATGGGAGGCGCTGGGCAATGAGGGTTGGGGATATGACGGGGTGCTGCCGTACTTCCGTAAATCGGAGAACAATACCCGCCTGAACAACGAGTACCACGGCGTCGGTGGCGATATGAATGTCACGCAGCAAATCCAGCACAATCCGCTGACGCGCGCGTTCGTCCGGGCTTGGCAGGAACTGGGTATCGATTTCAATGCCGACGTCAACGGGGCTCAACAGGACGGGGTGACGTTCTACGACGTCACCCAACGGAATGCGCGACGCGAGAGTGCCGCGACGGCGTTCCTGCGCCCGGCCATGAAACGCCCGAATCTCACGGTCATCACAAAGGCGCAGGCCACGAAATTGCTCGTCGAGGGGAACAATGTGGTGGGCGTCGAGTACCGCCGTGGCCGACGAACTCACGTCGCTCGCGCTGACGGCGAGGTCGTGCTCAGCGGTGGCGCCGTGAACTCACCGCGCCTCCTGATGCTATCCGGTATCGGACCGGCCGATCATCTGCGCAGCGTGAATGTTGATGTGGTCCACGACCTGCCGGGAGTCGGCCAGAACTTCCAGGACCACATGGATGTCAACATGATTGCCGAGACGACGCCGGTCTCCTACAACCAGGAGGACCGGCTGGACCGGGTGATTCGGCACATGATTCAGTACCTGCTCTACAAGACCGGCCCGATGACGATTTGCATCGCCGAGGCCGGGGCGTTCATCCGCAGCAGCGACGAGGTCGAAGCGCCGGATGTCCAAGTTCATTGCCTCCCGGTGATCAATATCGACCACGGCCGGCAACGGCGGAAGGGACACGGAGTCACGATCAATACATGCCACCTCCGGCCCCGCAGCGTTGGCTCGATAGGCCTGCGGTCCGCCAACCCGGAAGATCCGCCCCTGATCGATCCGAACTACCTCGGTGATTGCGAGGGGTACGACTGGAAGACTTCCATCGAGGGATTCCGTCGGGGCCGAAGACTCCTACAAACCGAGGCGCTGGGGCCCTACATCAAGCGTGAATATATGCCTGGAGCTGACGTGACAACGGACGAGGAGATCAAGGGATACATCAGGAAGTGGTCGCGAACCGACTACCACCCGGTGGGTTCCTGCGCTATGGGCTTGGGCGAGGATGCGGTTGTGGACACGCAACTTCGCGTGCGGGGACTCGGCAATCTGCGCGTGATCGATGCGTCGATTATGCCGAAGCTGATCAGCGGCAATACCCAGGCTCCGTCGATCATGATCGGCGAGAAGGGTGCGGCGATCATGCGCGCCGGAAAGCTCGTGTGATCTCGAGTTCTGAAACGGTCTTTCACGCCCCAGACTGAAGAACTGGCGCCCAAACTCTGATCAGGTCCCCTGTCTGCTGACCTGCCCCCAATGCTTGTACTGGCCGCTATGGCTAGTCCCGGGGCACTTCCGTTGGCTGCTGAGCGGACCGGCCTGAGCCATTCCGGACGGTGCAGGGTAGGCACCAATGCCCCTAGACGGCTGACCGTCTTGATGACTTCGCAGACTATCTGGCCACGGGAAGACTCACAGAGGACAGCGGGCGCATCGACCGCATCAATCGGAACGGGAGGAGGTCTTGACGTACCTGGACCCGCCCCGACGAATGTGGCGACGCGTGTCGCGACGTCAGCGGCATGCCCCGCTGCCAAGCGGATACCAGCGCATTCTCAGGCATCCTGAAAACGTGCCTCGGTGATGGTCGCTTCAGATGACAACTGGACACGTTTCGCTCGGGGCCTACTTCAAGGAACCACAGCGCTTCAGGCCACAACGCCTCTTAATCAGTAGGTTGTGGGTTCAATTCTCACTCGGGTCACCAAAGGCCGATTCACTGGCCTTGGAATAGCTGCTGACTGTCGCTAGATTGCCCGTCCCAGACGCCACCAGCCCTATTAACAGTATCAGCCTGCCACGCGTGATCGGGCCCTTCGGGACATAGCCACCAAACCTTCTTGTGCGAACCGTGCGTGATCTGGTCTGGAGTGAAACTGCCGTTCTTCGTGGGATGCCATTGAGCCACCAGATCTGGTGAGCATCCTCAAGTGGTCTCAGAGGCTCTTGGTAACTCTTCGGTCTCAGTGACAATGGACGTTTATAGTCACGTGATGCCGGAGATGCAGCGCGATGCTATGGATCGACTAGACGAGCGTTTTTCAGCTTTGGTCGCATCTGCATAGACCCTGCTGAGGCGACAAGATGGGATTCATGTTTGCAATCCGTTTGCAAAAACGCGATTTCCGCACTGTACATAAATCTGCCATGCAGGATTTGAACCTGTGGAAGTGGGCACGCCCGGAGGGATTCGAACCCCCGACCCCTGGTTCCGAAGACCAGTGCTCTATCCGCTGAGCTACGAGCGCCGGTAGTGATGGTGGCGGCACCGGCGGGTTGACGCCGGTCGCAGGCTGCCAGCAAATGATAACGGACACTGCGGGGGCGACGGGTCCGAAATTGTGGTGGGAAGGGAGGGCAGGGGAAGGGAATTTTGGGGATCTTCAGGGCCGGTAAGAGCGGATGAATTTGGGGTTTGAAGAATTTCGCTGAGATGGGGTAGTGGGGGCATGGCGGTGTGCCGAACATTGGACGATGGGGATTTTTCCTCATCGTGAATCGTGGGCCGAAAGCCTGGTAGATAGGTTGATCTGCAAATGCCCCGCATGTCTGTTGCCCGTGTCAGATTGGTGTTGGTGAGCGTCATGCTTATCACGTTCGCGTTGATCGCGGTTGCCTGCGAGCAAAGCCCCTCAGGCTCCTCGTCGGGAGACGGTGTGGGAAGCGGGACAGCAGCGAGTGACAGCGGAGCGGCGGGAGAAATTCGGGTGGCGGCGGAACGGCAGGCGCTGGACGGACGGTCGGAGGGGAGTTCGACGGAGGATTCGGCGGAATCGACATCGCCGGAGATGTTTGAATTTGAAGCGTTGTCGTATGAGCGCGCCCGGGTGGGCGCCTTCATCATGCCGGGCACCGTTTCGGTACCCGTGGCGTCGGTCGACGCCGGGATCGAGACAAATGTGGCGCTGGCGCCGGCAGCGTCAGCGGATTAGCCGTACCTGCGGACGAAGTTGCTGCTGTGGCTGGGCCTAGCGGCGGCGCGGCTGGGTGACGAGGACACGCTGTGGATGGCGGCCGGGCTGGCGCGGATTATCTTCGTGGAAGAAGTGGAGAACGAATTCGGTCCGGTATTGGCTGGTGGTGGGGGTGGTGGAACGGGTGGCGGCGGAGGAACAGGTGGTGGCTCTGGCACGGGTGGATCGGGAACCGGCACCGGGTCGGGAACCGGTGGTGGTTCGGGACCGGGATCGGGTGGTGGACTGGGCGGGGACCCGGTGGCGGGCCTCATCCACGACGCCGCCGAGGCTCAGGCAATGGGGCTCGACGACCTGGACGACCGGCTGCTGGACCGCGCCCGGGTTGAGATCGACCGGCGGACGCAGGACCGACTCGATCACCTGGACCAGTGCGAAGGCAGCCAACAGGATGTGCAACGGCTGGTGGAGAACATGCGTCTCGGGCAGACCATTGGCATGGATTCC
>CAUZKZ010000395.1:0-5529 GCA_963580345.1 Verrucomicrobiia bacterium
GAGGGGCACTACCGCATAAATTTAGAAAAGTCTGACCCCTCGCTCCTCACACCGCCAAATTCTTGAAGAAAAAAATCGGACCCTCTGCGAATCGTGAAAGTCGGGTTAGCCCCATGAGGGTTCGCGGCACGGCGGGAAGCTAACACTTCCTAACAAATCGCTCCGATCCCGGCTCGTGGTCCGCGGGTAGCCGATTCACGTCGTGGGGGGCCGGCATTCTTTGCGGTCAGGGATGCCGCTGGATGGAGTGGCCTGACCGTCTCGCTCATGCTCGTGATGGACCGCCCGCCGGGCGGGAAATGTCGGTCGGGCAGCCGCTCCGTATCTCGTCTTGATCTGCCGCCGCCGAGGGGTTGGCATGGCACGCCGCGACGATCATGCCACCGCCAGGACGCCGAGCCATGTCCGCAAACCAGCACGGTCCGGGTCTGTCAGCACGGGTCAGACCGCTGGCGCCAAACCGTCAACGCCACCCTGTGAACGGCTCTGTAGTGCGCAACTTCCCCGTTGTCATGGTGCGGCCTCTTTCGTATCTCCTCATGGCCGAGTGCGCCGTCCTCATGACCGAACCGACACCACCCGAACCGGTCGATGACGACGCAGTGGACGTGGCGTTGATGGCAAAGGTGGCCAGGGGGGATCACGGCGCATTCGAAGAGCTCGTGATGCGGCACCAGAATGCGGTGGTGGGAACCGTCGCAAAAATGCTGAACAATCCAAGCGAGGCCGAGGATATCGCTCAGCAGGTTTTTCTGCGTCTCTGGAAGAGCGCCCCGCGCTACCAGCCATCGGCCAAGTTCACAACCTTTCTGTTCACCATTACGCGAAACCTCGTCTTCAACGAGAGCCGCCGGAAGCAGCGCCGGAAGGAGCATTCCCTCGATGAACAGGAGCACGACTGGCACCAACAGATCCCGGATGGAAGCGGAAATCAGCCCGATGCTCAACTGCTGCAGTCCGAGATGCGTCAGGCCGTGGATCGTGCCATCGCCGATCTGCCCGAAAAGCAACGCCTCGCCGTCGTCTTGCGGCGTTACGAGAAAATGCCCTACGAAGAAATCGCCACGGTCCTCCAGCTTTCCGTCTCGGCGGTGAAGAGTCAGCTCTTCCGCGCGAGAACTGCACTGCGCGAATCGCTGCAGCGCTTCCTGGATGTCGAGTAGCCGGCGAAGCTGGCCGTCCTACTTCTCCGGGGCGCGGCTGGGCTTGTCCTTGACGGAATCAGTGATGACTCGCCAATCGACCTCCCCGGAGTCAATGCGCTGGTTCTCGTACATGAAAACGGCGTCTTCATTGCGTGGATCGATCAGCGCCGAAAGTTCCACGAAGCAGCGCGCCAGGAGCTTTTCGCGTTCGTTGTCTTGCCGGATCAGGAGCTTGGCCCGCGACAGGAGGAGCCGCGAGAACGTGCGCGGATTATAGTCGCCCTTCTTCACCTCCGGAATAACGCCCTGCTTGAGCTGGAAGTTCAGCACAAGGGCCTGCCGATTGCGGCGATCGAGATGGAGTGCGAGCGCCAGGATCCGGCGGGCGCTCTCGAGCGCCTCCTGGCTGGCTTTTTTCGCGGTGACCTGGTTCGCGGCGTAAATTGCGAGGTTGGTCGCATACTCCTTCCGCTCCTGGTCAAACATGCTGATCGCGTCATCGAATAGCAACTTCTCGACCACGGGGGGCTTGTACTGGAACTTCTCTTCATTCTCCTGCCCGGGTGCAGGGGCGAGGGAGGCCAGGGAGAGAAGCAAAAACGCTGTCGCTTGCTTCCGCATTGGGATCTGCCCTATTGTCCCGGCACCCCGGACGATTCGCAAGTGGCAAATCCCCCAATACCCGAGGAAAAGCAGGCGTGTCGCAGCCGGTATCGCGAGATCCTGGATGATCTGGGTGCCGCCCAGCGTGCGTCGTGGAGCGAGCGCATCGTGGAACACCTCGTCCACTGGCTCGGCAGCGAGACGGTTCCGGACAAGATCGCGACTTACGCCGCGTTCGGAACGGAGGTGGACTTGAGCACCCTCCCCGAGCGGTTGAAGCTCTGCTGTTTCGTCTATCCCAGGATCATCTCCTCCCGTCTCGAATTCCGCGCGGTGCGGGTTTCGGCCGAGATGAAGCGTGGGCCCTTCGGAATCCGCGAACCGGATCCGGCCCGGCATCCGGCGGTTGAGATCCGGGATATTGACGTTTGTCTCTGTCCCGGCCTCGCCTTCGCCGCGGACGGAAGTCGTCTCGGGCGCGGAAAGGGGCATTACGATCGGGCCCTCGCACACCTCGGAGCCGATGCTCCCCGGGTCGGGGTGGGATTTGGGGCCCAACTGGCTGCCACGCTTCCCCACGAAGCGCACGATGTGTGCATGACGCATCTGGTGAGCGAAGAAGGGTTCCGCCGGATCGGGACCTAGTGCATCGTTCGTGAAGTTAGAGCGCGCTATTCAGCAGCTCCCGGTCGTAGACCGCTGACTCAACTCCCAAATCTCAATTACTCCGAACGCACTCTAACTTTGCGAATGGTGCACTAGCTACGCCCACTCCGGAAGTTTCAGCGCAAAGCGGGGGATGCGCACGAAGACGTTCCGACCGCTGTCGGTCTGCCCGAAAAATGTCCCCTCGGCGTGGCCGTTTCCCCGCGCGACGTGATAGCTGTTATAGGAGAAGACCTCGCCGGGCGCCAGTTCCGGCATCTGGCCGACCACCCCGTCCCCCTCCACCACGATCACCTCGTCGGTTTTGTCTTCGCGGACCAGCCACTTGCGCCCCCGAATCCGGACCCGTTCATTCGACTCGTTCTTGATGTTGATGAAATAGACGAAGGGATGCGGGCGGTCGTCGGGGTGATCGAGACTGGGCATGTAGATCACATCATCGACGACCACGCTCAGTCCCTCGAGTTCTTCGAATGCGGCGGCCACCAACCAGGAAGCTAACGCCTGGTCCATCCTTGCCAAGGATTGACTTGCTTGCCCGGCGGGGATTGCGGCGTATTGTTGTTCACATGTCCGCTCCTCCCGTCGCCCTGACCATCGCGGGCTCGGATTGCTGCGCGGGAGCAGGCCTGCAGGCGGACTTGAAGACCTTCTCGGCCTTCGGGGTCCATGGGCTCAGCGCCGTGACTTCGGTGGTGGCCGAAACTCCCCTGGCCGTCCACGGAATTTACCCTCTCTCTCCCGCCGCCTTGCAGCAGCAGATGCGAATCCTGCTGGAAGCCTACCCCGTCTCCGCCATCAAGACCGGGATGCTCGGATCCGCTCCCCATGTGGTCGCGGTGGCCGAACTGCTCGCAGGGCGCTCCATTCCGCTCGTAGTGGACCCGGTCATGGTGGCCTCCAGCGGCGATGTCCTGCTCTCACCCGATGCCGTCTCAGCCTACCGGAGCCGCCTCATCCCCCTCGCCACCGTCATGACGCCAAATCTCCACGAGGCGCAGCAGCTGCTGGAGAGTAGCGCCGCCCCAAGCGCCGCGGCCCTCGCCGAAAAATTCGGCTGCGCCGTCTTGCTAACCGGGGGCCATGGCGCGGATCGGCACCTGGCCGCCGACGTCTTGGTCTGCGACGGTTCCGAAACGAGATTCGAATCGCCCTGGATCGAGGTCGCGAGTTCCCATGGGACCGGTTGCACGCTCTCGGCTGCGATCGCGGCGGGCCTGGCTCGGGGGGATTCCCTTTCGGACGCCATCCGCGCCGCGAAGGCGTTCATCACCCGGGCCCTGCGGGAGTCTTATGGCTGGGAGAGCGCCGCCGGCCAGGACGAGGTTCGTGCTCTCAACCAGCTACCCGCCTCCCCCTTCCGTCCCGGCCAAACCAAAGAGTTGCGGCCCGGCGGATAATGGAGAGAGTGCTGAGGTGGCAAGCGAGTCCGATCCTTACTCCGAGTTTCACTCCGCCGAAACCGGCCAGCCTTTCCAAGTCTGTATCGCATGCGGGCTGACTCTCGACGATCCCGACCTGCCTTACCTCGTCGCGAAAAGTTTCAGGCGGGGCGAGTGCATCTTCGAGTACGCCATCTGTGAAGATTGCCGCTGCAACATGTCGCAGGAATTCTCGGTGGAGTCCCGCGAAAACCTCGCCAATTTTTTCGAGCACCGCGTCAATATCAAGAAGCGCTCCATCTTCCTCGCCTTTGGATCCAACCCGGATCCCTGGATCGAAAAATGTGCGGCGTGCCAGACCCCGCGAAACGAGGCGGAAAGCTACTCGATCGGTGGCGTCCTGCTGGGCAGCGACATGCTCTTCGATCCTTATCCGCTCTGTCTCTGCGGGACGTGCGAGGAAGAGATCCAGGAACTTCTCTCCAAGAAGACGCGCGGCATGTGGGACGACTTCGTGGACGACCACTTCGAGGGACCCCCGGCCGACGTGGAGGAGCTGCCCTTGAAAGGACGGCCGATGGTCTTCTGAGCGCGGGGCCCTGGTGCCAACGAACCGAGATTCGGCCCAAGTTGCGTTGGAGTCGTGGACTAATGGCGTGTCGCGGTTCCTTGTGCCCCATCTCTGCAACTCACCATCACTCCCGCGCCCCGGTAAAGCAAAGGGCCCCGGGCGAATGGCCCGGAGCCCAGTGACAAGGCAGGATGACCGAATTGCTCCGGCCGGAATCTCCTCAAGGATTCGGTCCGATCGGATGCGTGTTCAGCAAGTCCGCTGCGATGGCGGCCTGGCCGCCCCCGCAGTCGGGATGTCCCCAGCCCGAGGCGCTCTCCGGGTGGCCGGTAGCATTTTCGACAATGTCATAGATGGCGTTGTCGCTTCCGGTTACAGTGAGACCGGGGGCAACGCCGGCGGGAACGTTGTCGAGATTGAGGGCGTGGCGCAGCTTCCACGCGATAATGTGATCGGTGCAGGAGGTATCTCCGCTGCACCCGAGCGCTCCTACCAGCTCGCCATCCGCGTTGTAACAAGCCAGTCCGCCCCCGAAGACATTCACGCCCCCGATGGCCCGCCGAACCATCGGATCCCACCGGGTTCCAAACCTGTGGGCCGGACCGCGATACGCCACGGCGGGATTGACCGGGTTGCTGGCCTGGAGGCCGAAGAGGCTCTGCCCGTCCTGCACCGCGGTGAAGAGGTTGGAGGTCGACAAGGCCAGGCCAGGAAGGCTGAAGGCGTTCGCCGTGTTTGCTTTTTGCGCCGAGATGGCCCGGCTGCCGGGCCATTGATCCCCGCGGTGATCGCCCGAGAAGGCCACCACGCAGACGATGCCGTCCCGGTTGACCAGCGTGGCCCACATGTCGAGGCCGAAGCCGGCGTTGTCCTGTCCATCCACCACCGTTTGCAGGGCCGACTGGACCTCGGCGTGACTGGGCAGTTTCTTGTGAGCTCTAATGCCCCACTTCCATCCCCAGGGAGCGGCCTCGACAAGGCTCGATCCGGCCAGGGATCCCAGGAGGACCATCGCAACGAAAGAGGTGAAGGGGCGACGCTTGATATATCCACTTTGTGTTTTCATTCACAGCCATCCCATAGGGTCTGTCGGAGCTTCTGGAAGTCCTGATTTTGCGTTGATTTAGAGTGGTTCTGGGGGTTTGGAATTTTCGAATTTCCG
>CAUZKZ010000396.1:0-5526 GCA_963580345.1 Verrucomicrobiia bacterium
GACGCCTTGCGCGAGGATGTCGATGCCGCGTTCTTTGATGCCGACCGTGACGGCGACTTGGACCTCTACGTGGTGTCCGGCGGGGTGGAGGGCATGGCCGGGAGCGATCAGTACCAGGACCGGCTCTACCTGAGCGGCGACAACGGTCTGATCGCCGCGCCGGAGGGCGCGCTGCCGGACATGAACTTCAGCGGCGGCTGCGTGGCGGTCGGCGACTTCGATGGAGACGGCGACCCCGATCTCTTCGTCGGTGCGCGGGTGATCCCGGGCAAGTATCCGACCTCCGGCCCGAGCCGGCTGCTGCTCAATGAGTCCGATCCGGACGGGCCGGTTCGCTTCGTCGACGCGCCCCCGGAGGTGGCCTCGGCCCTCGCCGCGGCCGGAATGGTGACCGATGCGCTGTGGTCCGATGCCGACGCTGACGACGACCTCGATTTGCTCGTGACCACCGAATACGGGCCGGTGAAGTTTTACCGCAATGAGGGTGGCAATTTGGTCGAAGCGACCGCGGCGGCCGGCCTGGCGGGAGGTCTCGGCTGGTGGAACTGCATCGGCGCCGCGGACGTCGATGGCGACGGCGACACCGACTACGCGGTCGGGAACTTCGGTTGGAACACGAAATACCACCCGACCGTGGAGCGGCCCCAGCTGCTCTATTACGGCGACTTCGATGGCCTCGGCAAATCGCATTGTGTCGAGGCGCACCCGGATGGCGACTCCATCGTGCCGAACCGCGGCCGCAGTTGTTCGAGCGGCGCGATGAGCTTCATCAAGGAGAAGTTCGGCACCTTTCACGAGTTCGCGCTCGCCGACCTCGCGGAGATTTACACCGTGCCCAGGCTCGAGAGCGGGCTCAAACTGGAGGCCAACGAACTGGCGAGCGGGATCTTGCTCAACCGCGGGTCGGGGCCGGACGGGCAGGCGAAATTCGAGTTCAAACCGCTGCCGCGTCTGGCGCAGATCGCGCCGAGCTTCGGGCTCGCGTTCCTCGAGGCGGATGGCGACGGCAAGATCGACCTCTACCTCTCACAGAACTTTTACGGTCCGCAGCGCGAGACCGGCCGGATGGCGGGGGGGGTCGGCCTCCTGCTTTTGGGTAACGGTGATGGGGGCTTCAGGGAGGTCGGGCCGAGGCGCAGCGGAATCGTCATCCCCGGCGACGCGCGCGGCGCGGTCGCGGTCGATATCGACGGCGACGGCAAGGACGATCTCGCCGTGGCGGTGAACAACGACCTGGTGAGGCTGATCCTCAACCAGCGGCGCTAGGGTCCGGTCCGCTTCGTTCGTTGAATAGGAATGGCACAAGGTTAACAATCCCGGGAGGGATCACAGCGATGGAACCCCTTTGGGGTTCGGGGCGGGGTTGCGCGTCGTTATCCCGGGGTAGGTGCTCGATTCTCGCGCCAACCCACGGGCTGGGTGATGGAACCCCTTTGGGGTTCGGGGGGGAATCGGCGGCGCGAATGACCCGGGGTAGGCGCTCGATTCTCGCGCCAACCCACGGGCTGGGTGATGGAACCCCTTTGGGGTTCGGGGGGAAATGGGCGCCGCGAAGTACCCCGGGGTAGGCGCTCGATTCTCGCGCCAACCCACGGGCTGGGTAGCTGTGACGCCTTTGACGTCGGAGTTGGTTCGTCGGGACGCCGGAGGTGTCCCAGCCATGTAGCCGGTGGTTGAGGAGCCCGCGAGAGCGGGAGACGACACCACCGGACCGACGGCGAGAATTGAATCGCATCCCGGAGGGATGCCAGCGAGCGTGGTTCGTACCCTCGACGTTTTTCAGCCTCCATTGTCAGATCGTTTTTTCCACCAAGGAGCGGTTACCCTTCATCGATTCGGCATGCCGCTTCGCCTGCACAAATACCTCGGCGGCACCATCAACGGCCTTGACGCCAGATCGGAGGGGGTAGGCGGGACGGCGGATCACGCGCACCTCTTGGTCAGTCTGAAATCACCCATCGCCTGGCCGATTTCATGCGGGAATTGAAGAAGGCGAGTTCGTCGTGGGTGCACGACGAGATCGGGATGTCGAAGTTCGGGGTGGCAGGATGGGTATGGGGCGTTCACGGTGAGTCCGACCTCGCGGGAGGGCGTGCCAGGAAGAGCATCACCGGACGAAGACATTTCGGGAAGAGTTGGTGGAGTTTTTGGAGGAGGCGGCGGTGAAGTACAATCCACGGTACCTGGATTAACGCGGGCGGAGGGTGATCCGGGGGGGTGCTGGCATCCCTCCGGGATGCGGGCCAAATGCCACGAATTGATCCGGTGGTGTCGCTCGTTCCTCGCTCAACCACCGGCTACGTAGCTGCGACGCCTTTGGCGTCGGGGTTGGCGGCGTGCCGGTTCGATCCGGTGGTGTCGTCGCGTTGCTCCTCAACCACCGGCTACGTGGCTGTGACGCCTTCGGCGTCGGCGATAGGGGCGTGCCGGATTGGTCTTTGGTCTTCACTCGCCATAAAAGAAAAACGCGGCGTCGAATTTCGACGCCGCGTTGTAAAAATAATACGCTCGCTGGTGCGGCTCACCTGCGGCGTCTCAACACGAATCCCCCCAGGGCCAAACCGAGCAGCGCCAGCCCGGATGGCTCGGGGATCACCCCGTAGATCTCGATCTCGTCGATGGCTTTTTCGGTTGTAGCGAAGATGCGGAGCCCATTACCGACGATCGCCCCTCCCCCAGCGAGCTCGATGTCATACTCAATGCGCTGTGCCTCGCCGCTCAGGGTGATGTCGCCGAGAGGGGTCCAATTACTGCCGCCATCGGCGGTGAACTCAATATTGTAGGTGCCGTCGGAGCGGTCGCCGAAATTGGGTTGATTATCCCGGCCAAAAGCGAAGCTGTGGAGTTCGAAGGTTCCGTTCAGGAGAATTCCCATATGGCCGGGATTGGGTCCTGCCCCGTTGATATGGCTGAAACTATTCCCGTAATTTCCGTCGTTGAGCTTGACGACCGCATGGATGGGATCGTGCGGCGACGGGTCCTGGCTCGCGAAGGGAGTCCCATTCGTCAGGGCCAGGTTGCTCGGGACCGACCCGCCCGCATCGAGGTTATGGTCGGCCATATTTCCGTCGTGGGTGATGGTGTATCCGGCCGCGGAAACGATTGTGACGGCCTGACTCGCGGTCACGGAGGCGACCGCGACGGTCGCGATCGCAATCACGCTGGTTGGGTTGATGAGTCGCTTTTTCATACAGGTTTCGTTTGGGTTATGGCTTTGGTAGATTGAGAGATTGGAACGAGAGTTTTTTCTATGAAAAAAATAATAACTTTGCAAATTCGTCGACCTTACAGAAACCTTTGTAGGTGGCCCCGGCGAGTTGCCAAGAATTATTTGAGCAATTACAAAGATTTTTCCCAGTTCGAAAAAACATGCCCCTGCAAATTCCAAAGTATCAATACAATGAACCCAATCCTCCGCTCTTCCTGTGGTGTAGCCTTTGCTATTTCCGTTAGTTTAATTATTGGATTTCCGAGTATTTCTTCTGCCCAAGTAGTCAACTCATCGCCCGGTTTCGAAGTGACCTGGGACGGCAATAACGGCGACTTTTTGGGCCAGCCGGTTCCGGACAATGTGGCCCTGGCGATCAACGGCTCGGTTCCTTTTTCGACCACCCCAACCTCCGTCCACGCCCCGACCCATATCGAAGCGCATCTCAATGACGGATTTTATGGCAATTCTAAGAGCCACATCAACGGCCCCGGAAGTCTCGAGCCCACCCATATGGGGATTACTCTACCAGGACTGGTCCAAATCGAGGGCATCGCTTTCGGTCGGGATAATACCGGCCAGTTCCCCGACCGCAACGTTGGCGTCTACACCCTCCAGTTCACCACCGTCGTCAATCCGGGCGCAACCACGCCCGACGGGGATTGGACCACGATCGGCACGGTCGACAATCAGAATTCGGCTCCGCTCCGTCACCGGTATGGGCTCGCCACCGATGGCGGTGATCCGGTTTCTGCGACCGGGGTGCGCATCGTCCTCGCGAATGCGGAAATCTGCATCGACGAGTTCGAGTTGTTTGCGGTGGGCGACGTTCCGATTCCGCGGCTTTTCCCGGTGGAGGACGGCGGGGAAATCGCCGCCACCAATCTGGCGGTGGGCGCGACGGCCTTTGCCAAGGACGTGCTCGCCGGACGGACAATCGGCAGATTGAACGACCAAACCGCCGGCGACGCCAGCGCGTGGGTGGGCGGCACGCCGGACAGCTTCGCCGGCATCAGCCTCGGCGCGACCCCGACGGACGTGAGGAGCATCGCCTTCGGGCGCGACAACACCGACGTGGAGACCGATCTCTCCCTGGGCGAGTACACCCTGCAGTTTACCGATGTGGCCAGCCCGGACGAGACCACACCGGACGGGGACTGGGCGGAGATCGGGACGATCCTCTACGAAGCCGGTGAGCCCGCGGATCCCCACCTGCGCCACCGCTTCAACTTTGGACCCCGCAGCGCGACGGGCATCCGCCTCCTGACCCCCGACGGAGCCGCCATCGACGAGCTGGAAGTGTATGCGGCCGCGTACGTCCCGCCGCCGCCGCCTGCCATCGCGATCACCCCGGAGGCGGGATTCAGCGCTTCCTGGGACGGCAATCGCGGCGACCACCTTCAACAGCCGGTCCCGGACAACCTGGCCCTGGCGAGCAATGGAGGGGTGCCCTTTGCGAGTAACCCCGTCTCGCCCCACTTCCCGACCCACGACGTCCTCAAGCTCAACGACGGGTTCTACGGCAATTCCCAAAGCCATATCAATGGCGGAGGACCCAGTCCCGGCCACATGGGCATCGCCCTGCCCGAGTTATCCTTCCTAACGGGGATCGCCTGGGGCCGGGATAATGTCGGCGCGTTCAGTGATCGTCACCTCGGCACTTACACCGTGCAGTTCACAACCGTGGAGGCCCCTGACGAGGCCACCCCGGACGAGGACTGGACGTCGATTGCGGTGTTCGATTACGGCCCGACTCCGGAGCCGCAGCGCCACCAGTATGAAATCGGCACTTCGGGCGGCGGACCGATCGCGGCGACCGGGGTGCGGCTCGTCCTCTCCGATAACGAGCTCTGCATCGACGAGATCGAGCTCTTCGGCACCACTGTACCGCCGGCACCGGCGCTCGCGCTGCAGCTCCGGGTGTCCCACGATCCGACGAGCGACGAGGTGACGATCCGCTGGGACAGCCAGTCCGGGCGGCTCTACAATGTTCGCAGCGAGACCGATCCCTCCTCGGCCTTGCCGATCGACTGGGCGATCTTCGGCGGTTTCCAGGACCTCGCGGCCACTCCGCCGGAGAACTCGGTGACCTTCCCGCTCCCGGCCGATCCGTTCCGGCTTTTCGTGGTGGAGGATTTCGCGGCGCCGCCCGAATCGGTCTTCGCGGACAACTTCGAGTCCGGGCAGGGGCAGTGGACAACCGGACGGGATGACCTGAACGGCAATACCCTTTGGGAACACGGGACGCCGAGCAATGTCGGGCCGGTGCCCCCCGGCATCCCGCTGCCGAGCGGAAGCAACTGCTTCGGGACCAACCG
>CAUZKZ010000397.1:0-5526 GCA_963580345.1 Verrucomicrobiia bacterium
CTTCGCGACCCCCGGCGAGATCGACCTCGCAGGTGCCAGCCTCGCTGTTCCCCGCACCCTCCACGCCGCATAAGCGGCCCTAGTTTCGGACACCGATGCACGCATCAGGAGGGGACAGACCCAAAATTGGGGGCGAGAACGGATTTCGCTTGCACGGTGAGTGTTCTAATGAACAATTATCCACATGCCTCGCTCGTCCCGCCTGCTTGCGCCCTGGGTCGGCCAGCCGGGTGCTGGTCCTGCCATTTACCACTGTGTTTCCCGGGTTGTGAACCGGGAGAAGGTGCTCAAGGAGGTTGAGAAGGAGGAGTTTGTGCGACTCGTGCGCCTCTACGAGCGCTTTTGCGGGGTGCACATTCTTACTTACTGGGTGATGTCGAATCACTTCCATCTCCTGGTGGAGGTGCCTCCGCGCCCGGCGGGTGGATTATCGGACCGGGAACTTTGCCAGCGGTTGGCGCTGATCAAAGGCGAGGCGGAGGTGGCGGAGGTGCGGGAACTGCTTCAACGCTACCGCAAGGGCGGCAACGAGGCCGGGGCAGTGGAACTTCGCGAGAGATTCCTCTACCGGATGTGGGATCTGAGCCAGTTCATGAAGAGCCTCAAGCAATGTTTCACGACCTGGTTCAATCGAAGGCACAACTGGCGTGGGACTCTGTGGGAAGAGCGCTTCAAGAACGTCCTGGTCGAGGACGGTTACGCGGCGCGGGTGATGGCTGCTTATATCGACCTGAATCCGATCCGGGCCGGGATGGTGGATACTCCCGAGAGGTATCGCTGGTGTGGTTACGCGGCCGCGGTGGCGCGGCGGCCCGAGGCGCGAGCCGGGATCGAGCGGTTGATGGAGCAATATGAACAGTTGCGCGGCGGGAAGAAGATCGAGCGTAGTTGGGCGTGGGTCGCGAAACAGTATCGCGTGATCCTGTTCACCGACGGTGAAGAGCGCTATCGTGAGGAGCCGGTCACGGGCAGCGTGGAAGTGGCGCGGCGGGGAATACGGCGCCAGGATGTCGAGAGAGTGCTGAAGAATGGGGGGAAGTTGAGCCCCGGACAAATGTTGCGGTGTCGGGTCCGCGCCCTGAGCGACGGTGCGGTGATCGGGACTCGGAAATTCCTCGAAGAATTCTTCAACGCGAAGCGGGAGTTCTTCGGGCCAAGGCGCAAGAGCGGGGCCAGGCCGATCTATGGTTGCGAGATAGAACTCTGCAGCGCCCGCGCCCTGCGCAAGGACGCGCTGGGGTAAGGCGGGCTCGACACAAGGATACAGGTAGCGAGCGAGGCCGGAGAAACCGGGCGTCGTGCATCACCGTTGAGTCTTAGATTAGAGTAGGGACAGAGCCTCCGCGCCACGGATCGCGAGGGACTCTGGCGAGCGGGTTCGGTCGCGCCCTTGGCAGATCCCGTGGCCGGGGCGGCATCTGAGCACCGCGCCTCCCCCGCTCAGGCACACGAAGACTCCAGCGATTGCCGTTCGTAGATTGTCCGTTCGTAGATTGTCTGTCCCATTACGTAGGGCGCGTCGCTTGACAGGAAAAGGACGAGTGCGTTTGATGTTTGGCGGTTCATGAGAACGGCGGATGTACTAGTGATGGGCGGGATGATTCTTCTTGCGGCGGGACCGGTGGGGGCGGAGTGGAAGCGGCATACGATTGATCGCAGTTCGAAGGGAGCGGACGGAGTGCGCAAGATGGATGTCAACGGGGACGGGCATCTCGACATCACCACCGGCTGGGAGGAGGGTGGAATAATCCGGGTCTACGTGAATCCGGGTCCGAAGAAGAGCAAGGCGGAGTGGCCGGCTGTGACGGTCGGGAAAGTGGCGTCGCCGGAGGATGCAGTCTTCGCCGATCTCGACGGTGACGGCGCGGTGGATGTGGTGAGCAGCTGCGAAGGCGGCAACCGGACCACCTATGTGCACTGGGCTCCGCGGGAGGCGAAGGATTACCTGAAACCCGCGGAATGGAAGACGGAGGCCATTCCCGCCACCGCGAAGAAGCAGAGCTGGATGTACGCGTTGCCTCTGGAGATCGACGGCAAGCACGGGATCGACTTGGTGCTGGGCTCGAAGGGTGGCAATGGGTCGGTGGGCTGGCTCCAGGCGCCGAAGGATCCGCGTGTGGTGACGGACTGGAAGTTCCACCGGCTCTACGACGCGGGGTGGATCATGAGTATCGAGGCCCTGGACGTGGACGGGGACGGCGACCAGGACGTGGTTCTCTCGGACCGGCAAGGGCGGACCGGCGTGAAGTGGCTGGAGAATCCCGGGACGGAGATCGCGGCGAAGGGCGAGCGTTGGAAGGAACATTTGATCGGATCGGAGCGGAAAGAGGTCATGTTTTTGTGTATCGCGGACCTGGATGGGGACGGCCGGAAGGACATCGTGGCGACGAACCGGAATCGTCACGTGGAGTGGTTTCGTCGCGGGGAGGGGGCAGAGGTGGCCTGGGAAGCACACAGCTTTGCGCTGCCATTCGGCCTCCCATTCGGGAAGGCGGTGGCGGTGGGAGACATCGATCTGGATGGGAAGCGGGAGGTGGTGACGACCAATCGCGGGCGTGAGCCGGCTCGCTGCGTGGCGTGGCAGAAATTCATGGAGTCCCCGACCGAGCAGAAGTGGACCGATCACGACATCGGAGGGACCACCGGGGCGAAGTTCGACTTGATCGAGCTGATCGATCTTCTCCACCCCCACCAACCCCGCCCGACAGGCGACCAGAGACGCCGGGGTCAGAAAAGCGATTTCTTAGCAATAGCAATTAGCGATTTCTTAGCAATAACCCGGCCTGAGAAAGGAATTTCTTAGCAACACGCCGCCGACGAACTTCGCAAGCAACTCCGCCCCCTCGCCTTCCCCGATCCTGTCTCCCACACCTACAACCCGCTCGACTACGCCTGGGAACGGCACTGCGATTACCTCGAGCGTTTCGGGAAGGGCCCCAAGCGGGTCCTGATGCTCGGGATGAATCCCGGAGGTTACGGTCCCCTTTTGCAGCATTGACTTAACCGCCTCTATCCCAGCCTGTTATCCATTTCCCCAGGAGTTGGGAAATTACGGTGACCACCTGCGCCAACGGCGCCTGGAGTTGGGATGGACGCAAAAGAGGACCGCAACCCAATTGGGCATTTCGGATGACACTTTACGCGACTGGGAACTGGGTCGGATGGAACCCAAACCCCGCCGGATCCGGGCGATCGTCGAGTTCCTCGGGTATGACCCCGGGACCGACCGCTACGACGTCGCCGGCCTCATCGAGGGCATCCGGCGCCAGACTGGATACTCCTACGAAGACCTCGCCACGAGAGTCGGCGTCTGTGCGGACACGCTAGTCAACCTCAGGAATGGGCATCATCAACCCAGCCGTAGAACCTACCGGCGACTGAAGACGTTCGCCGCCACCCTCGACAGGTGACCCTTCACGGGGAAATCTCGCGGACCTTCTTCAACAGGTCGGGGAGATCCTCTGACACAATCCGTTCCACGATATCGAGGTCCACCGAGTCGTATCCATGAATGAGGCGGTTTCGCAGGCCGACCACTTCGCCCCACGGAACCTCCAGATGCTGACTTCGGAATTCCTCGGGAAGCCGGGTCACGGCCTCTCCGATCATTTCCAGCAATCGCAAAACCGCGAGTTCCAGAAGCCTGTTCTCGGCGAAGACCGGGTTGTCAGCGTCCTCCATGAGGCTCGCGACCTCCTCGCAGCACTCCACGATCTGCTGCAGCACCGTGGCGGGATCATGCCTGCTCATAAACCGTCTGGGCCTCCGTGACGACCTCATCCCGGAAGCGGGGAGAGAGGAACCCGGGAGTATTGAGGTCCACCTTTCTTCCAAGGTTCCGGGACAGCTGGCTCTCGAGGCGAAAGAAACCAAGACCGGGCGTGCGATCCGGTTCGAACTCGACCAACAGGTCCAGATCACTTTCTTCCCCGAAGTCCCCGTGCAGCACCGAGCCAAAGACGGCCACTTTCAGCACGCCGAACCCTTTCAACAAGTCGGCGCTCTGAAGAAGCCGACTCTTCAATTCCTCGAGCAAGGAGGCTGTCCCGGTTTCCAGCACGGCTGAAATCTAACACCATTGGCGAGCCCCGTAAACGACGAGCTCCCGCGTTTCCCGGTCGAATTACCGGTCGCGATCATCTTCCAGCATGGAAGGGGCTCCGGGCCCCATCGCCATTTGGGACCTATTCAGGAGATCGCCCAGTGCCGGCACACTCAGCACCAGTGGCGTGGCCCTTTGAGGCGACGCCCCAGATGTTCCTTGGATCCCTCGGGCCGCCATCCTATCGCTCCACGCCGGGCGCGGAAAGGGACTCCTGCCCCCGGAAGGCAGAAGGCGCACCATGAAACGATGACGCCGGAATGTCTTTGCTCGCAGATGATCGCAGAAATTTAAAGCACGCCGGCCGCTATCGACACCCGATTAAAGTGTGCTTATGAACACTTTTCATGCCTTCCGTCTATTGCCCCCGCCGTCCGCGCGCCTCGCCTCTCTGGCAAATCGTCCATCACGCTTGGAACGAGTTTCTCGCGGAGTACGACACCTGCCACCGCAAGACCCACGGCCCCTTGAGGCGAAACACCCGCGCGGGCGTTGAGAATTTTTACCGCTGCGGCGACCTGTCCCGTGGCTTCACCCGACTCCAGTGCCCCGACTGCGGGCATGAGAAGCTCTTAGCCTTCTCGTGCAAGGGTCGCCACTTCTGCCCGTCCTGTCACCAGCGGCGGGTGCGCCAGACCGGCCACTGGATCGCCCACACCGTCTGTCACGACGTCCCCCACTGCCAGATAGTCTTCACCATGCCCCGCCCGCTACACGGCATCTTCCGCAAACGCCGTCATCTGCTCCACCTTCTCTTCCGCACCGCCATCGAGTGCCTGCGCGACTGGTTCCGGGCCCGCCTTGACCTCCCCGACGGCCAGCTCGCCGCCGTCGCCGGGGTCCAGACCTTCGGCGACTACCTCGTCTTTCACCCGCACCTCCACGTCCTCGCTGCCACGGGACTCTACGATCGCGAGGGTCGCTTCCACGAGATCCCTGTGGAGACCCTCGAGCCGCTCGCCGAGCTCTTCCGTCACCGATTCATCGAGGTGCTCCTTCGCGAGAAGCTCATCAGCGAGCGAAAGTCCCGCCAGCTCCTCAATTGGAAACACAGCGTCCCGCGGCCGCGGGACTCGACGCCGGTGACCGGCCCGTCCACAGCGCCGCGGGTCGTCAACAGCTTGCCGAGTATCTGCTGCGCGCCCCTTTTTCCCTCGAGAAGATCACCTGGGTCGAAAAGACCCGCCGGGTCATCTACCGCTCCAGCCGCAGTTGGCGCACCAAGCGCAACTTCCAGGCCTTCACCGCCGCAGGCTTCCTCGCCGCAGCCGTCGAGCACATCCCGCCGAAGAACCAGCACACCGTCCGCTACTACGGACGCTACTCCAACAAGTGCCGGGGAATGGAAGTCCAGACGTGGGAGGGCGATCCCGCTGACCACGAGCCCACCACCGTCCCTCCACCCTCTCCGCAGAGCGCCCGCA
>CAUZKZ010000398.1:0-5516 GCA_963580345.1 Verrucomicrobiia bacterium
AGGTTGGATTGGTTCGAATTTGCAGCCATGCCCCCGATCATGTCTAGTATGCTAGACATTTACAAGGTCAAATAAAAAGGGATCCCGCGGCTCTTCCTCATATTTTTGTCCTGCACCCTGCTCGGTCTCTACGGGGACTCGCCGCTTGCCAACGCGTTTTATGCCGAAACCGTGAATGCCACCGGAAGGGCGCTGGGGGGGACCCTCACCACCCTCGCCGGGGCCCAGGGCCCCTACACGCCGGAGAATGGCGCGGTCTATCCCAACACCCGCTTTGGCGACCGCCTCCGGGAGTGCGCCATGTTGTTCAAGCGGACCGAGGTGCGTATCCTGGGAACCGAGATCGGTGGCTTCGACAACCACAGCAACCAGGGAGCAATTTACGGAACTCACGTCGATCGCCTCCAGGAGGTGGCGCAGGGATTTCAGGCTCTCTCCCTCGACTTGCAGAACTGGTGGGACGACATGGTGGTCGTCACCATGACGGAGTTCGGACGCACATCCGCGGAGAACGGCAGCTTCGGCACCGATCACGCCGAAGCCAGTGTCGTCTTCGCGGCTGGCGGCGGGGTGAAGGGCGGCGTTTACAACTGCGACGCCAACACCTGGGCCGACGGGGACATGTTCTCCCAGCGGGAGCGCTACCTGCAGCGCAAGACCGATTTCCGCTCCATTTTCGGCGAAATCTTCACGAAGCACTTCGGAACCGACCCGGGCCGGCTCGAGACCGTCATGCCCGGAATCGAACAGGACAAGCTCGACTTCCCGAGCGACCTTGCCGAACTCGGGTTCCTCTAGCAGGACGCGACGATCCCGGTGTGGTCGAAGGGCGGTTTCCCAGGTGGATCCCCAATGCGCCCGGAATCGGTTGAGATCCGCGTGGGAGCGCCGGGTCTTGGGATCCGGGGGGCCGCCCGGTTATTCGCATTCTGTGCCCGCGGGGAACCGGGGAACCGCCCCGCGGTGAAATCTCTCCGACCTTTTGAGCTACCGGGCTTGACCGCGGGGCGGGGGCTTGGCAGGACAACGGCAGTTTAGGCCGCCGCATGCCGAAGGACGAGAGCCTGCAGAAGATTCTGTTGATTGGGTCGGGGCCGATTGTGATCGGTCAGGGTTGCGAATTCGACTATTCCGGCACGCAGGCCTGCAAGGCGCTGCGGGAGGAAGGCTACGAGGTGGTGCTGGTCAACTCGAACCCGGCAACCATCATGACGGACCCGGAGTTTGCGGACCGGACCTATATCGAACCCATCACGCCGGAGGTGATCCGCAAGATCATCGAGAAGGAAAAGCCGGATGCCCTCCTGCCCACCCTGGGAGGCCAGACCGCGCTGAATGCCGCCATGGATCTCTGGCACTCCGGGACGATCGAGGAGCTCGGGGTAAAAATGATCGGCGCCAACGCCGAGGCCATCGCCAAGGGGGAGGACCGCCAGCTCTTCAAGGACGCCATGCTCAAGATCGGTCTGGACCTGCCCCTGTCGGGCGTGGTGCATACCATCGAGAATGCCCGGAAGGTCGCCGAAGAGATCGGGAGCTTCCCCCTCATCATTCGCCCCGCCTACACTCTGGGCGGGAGCGGCGGCGGGATCGCCTACAACAAGGAGGAATTCGAAACCATCGTGGCGCGGGGGCTGGACCTCTCACCCGCCACGGAGGTCCTCATCGAGGAGAGCCTGCTCGGCTGGAAAGAGTTCGAGATGGAAGTCATGCGGGACTGCGCCGACAACTGCGTGGTGATCTGCTCGATCGAGAACCTCGACCCGATGGGCGTGCACACCGGCGATTCGATCACAGTGGCGCCGGCCCAGACTCTCAGCGACCGGGAATACCAGATCATGCGCGACCAGTCCTTTGCGGTGATTCGCGAGATCGGCGTGGAGACGGGCGGATCGAACATCCAGTTCGCGGTGCACCCCGAGAACGGGCGCCTGGTCGTGATCGAGATGAATCCGCGGGTCTCGCGCTCCTCGGCGCTGGCCTCGAAGGCGACCGGATTTCCCATTGCGAAGATCGCGGCGAAGCTGGCGGTGGGATACACGCTGGACGAGCTTCCCAATGATATCACGCGCGAAACGCCGGCCAGCTTCGAGCCCACGATCGACTACGTGGTGACGAAGGTGCCGCGTTTTACCTTCGAAAAATTCCCGACTGCCGACCCGGTCCTGACCACCCAAATGAAATCGGTGGGTGAGGCCATGAGCATCGGGCGGACCTTCAAGGAGAGCATGCAGAAGGCCTTGCGTTCTCTCGAAACGGGACGTTTCGGCTTCGGATTCGATGGCAAGGATCCGGAGGATCCGGATCGTGAGGCGATCGAGCGTGGCCTGCACGTTCCGAACAGCGAGCGCATTTTCTGGATCAAGGCGGCCTTCGAGCATGGCTGGAGCGTCGAGGAGGTCTTTGCCGCCACGCAGATCGACCGCTGGTTCCTGGTGCACCTGAAGGAGCTCGCGGAGGAAGGGAGCAACCTCGCGAATATGGATCTTCGCAGGGCGAAGCACCTGGGCTTCTCGGACCGGCAGATCGCTCTGGCGCGCGGGGAGTCCGAGGACTCGGTTCGGGAGAATCGCAAGGGGGTGGGAATCCTGCCGACCTACCGGCTGGTCGATACCTGCGCCGCGGAGTTCGAGGCCTACACGCCCTATTTCTATTCGACCTACGGGGACGAAAACGAGGCGCGGGAGAGCGAGAAGAAGAAGATCGTGATCCTGGGCGGGGGCCCGAATCGGATCGGACAGGGGATCGAATTCGACTATTGCTGCGTGCACGCCTCCTTCGCCCTGAAGGAGCTGGGATACGAGACGATCATGGTGAACTCGAATCCCGAGACGGTCTCGACGGATTACGACACCAGCGACAAGCTCTTTTTCGAACCACTCACGCTGGAAGACGTCCTCAACATTTGCGAGCAGGAAAAGCCGGATGGCGTGATCGTCCAGTTCGGCGGGCAGACGCCTCTGAACCTCGCCGCGGATCTCGAACGCCACGGGGTGCCCATCATCGGAACCTCCCCGAAGTCGATCGAGCAGGCGGAAGACCGCAAGTTCTTCTCGGCCCTGCTCGATAGGTTGGGACTGAAACAGGCCGATTCGGGAACGGCTGTCTCGGAGGAAGAGGCGGTTGGGATTGCAGCTCGCATCGGGTACCCGGTGCTGGTGCGGCCTTCCTTCGTCCTGGGAGGTCGGGCCATGATGATCGTCTACGATGACGACGAGCTGCGGCGCTACATGCGGGAAGCGGTTGATGCCTCGCCGGAGCGGCCGGTCCTGGTCGATCGCTTCCTGGAGGGTGCCATGGAGGTGGACGTGGACTGTCTCTCGGACGGCGAGACCACGGTAGTGGGAGCCATCATGCAGCACATCGAACAGGCCGGGGTGCATTCGGGAGATTCCGCCTGCGTGATTCCGCCCTTCAGCCTGAGCGCGGAGATCCAGGTCCGGATCGAACAGGCCGCCGTCGCCCTGGCCCACGAACTGGAGGTGTGCGGCCTGATGAACATTCAGTTTGCGGTGAGGGATGAGGACCTTTTCGTGATCGAGGTGAACCCGCGCGCCTCGCGGACGGTTCCGTTCGTCTCGAAGGCGATTGGGGTGCCCCTCGCCAAGATGGCGGCGAAGATCATGGTCGGCGAGAAGCTGGCCTCGATGGGCCTCACGGAGCGGATCATCCCGCCCTACTACTGTGTAAAGGAAGCCGTCTTCCCGTGGCCGCGCTTTCCCGGGATCGATATCGTCCTCGGTCCCGAGATGAAATCGACCGGGGAAGTGATGGGGATCGATGAAGACCTCGGGATGGCCTACGCCAAGAGCCAGATCAGCGGCTTTAATCCGCTACCGCTGGAAGGAAACGTCTTTATTTCGGTGAGCGATCGGGACAAGGAAGAAGCAATTCCCATCGCGGCACAGTTCGTGGAAGCGGGATTCACGCTATACGCCACGGGCGGGACCTACCGCAAGCTGCAGGAGGCGGATGTTCCCGCCAAGCGGCTCTACAAGCTGGCGGAGCGCAAGCGGCCCAACGTGCTCGACATGATGAAGAACGACGAGATCGACTTTATCGTGAACACCCCGAGCGGCCACGAGTCGCGGACTGACGAAGTCGTGATCCGCAGCACGGCGGTCGCCAACAAGGTGAGCCACTGCACCAACCTCGCCGCGGCGGAGGCCAGCGTGAAGGCGATCCGCTCCCTGCAGCAACGGGAGTTCAAGGTCACCCCGTTGCAGGACTACTACGACTGATGCCCCCCGAAAACCAAACCCCCGAGCGGCGGAGCCGATCGGGGGTCTGGGGGGCTATGACTTAATGAAGTCGCTGGGAAAAGGCATTCGTTACGGGGCCGTGGTGGTGGTCTGCTCGTAAGTGACGACCACCACGAGGTCCTGCATGTCGAACCACCAGTCGCCGGGATTGCGGGAGGCCAGTTCGAAGAGGTAGATCATGTCGCGGGGACCGATCGTGACGTGGTTGTCTTCGCTGATGTAAGAGCTGAGGAAACTTTCGATGCTGCCCTGGTCGTAGGCCGGGGCGTAGCTGGGAGGAGTGTCACCGTTGACGCAGCCGATGACGGCGACGTCGTCATTCAAGGTCCAGCGCACATCGTGCCATCCGCCGTTGGACTTGCGGGCGCGGCCGGCGAAGTCGATGGTGGTGTTGGCGGGGACGACTTGCTCGAAGACATACTCGCCGCTGTTGACCTGGCTGCCGGTCCCGTAGAAGAGCTGATCCCAGGAGCCGCCGCCGATCTTGGTCCAGAAGGCCACGGGGAGTTCGGTGCTGCCGCTCTGGAAGGCCACCCCGGCGACGCGAATCTTCACGCGGAGTTCTTCCTTGGTGATGATGCGTCCGGTGGGCTGGGGAATGATGAGATCCGGAATGGTGACCGGATAGGTGATGTCCCAGTCCATGCTGGGCTTGGTTCCGCTGCGCACCATGGTCTGGGCGATGTCGAGATCACCAACCGGGCGGTAGGGGTCACCGTGGCCGTCTGCCAGCAGGACGGGTGCGGAAACGGCGAGGGTGGCCGCTGCGAGGAATTTAGCTGAGTTCTTCATGGTAGTGGATGCGATGGTTTGGATCTTGTGAATTTCTATAAGCATGACGAGCCAAGCTGGATCCTATTTAGGACAAATACGTGGGAATGTGGTAGTAAGGTGATGAAAAGCTTAATTTGAACGAGTTACGTCGCAGAAGGGCCTGTTGCTTTATGAGTCAGCATGACGGAAATTGTAAGATTTACAGGATTGTGGTACGGGGGCAGAGAGCTTGCAGGAAGCAGAATGGACCCGGCCCATGGGGGGAGTGGCCTCGGGCCGGAGCAGCGACCTGGCGGCGTTTTGGTGCCGGGGCAGCGACCTGGCGGCAGGGTCGATTCGCAGGGCTGCTTTCAAGCGGCAGCCTCTCCGAAAGCACGAACCCCCGGCCGGAGAGATCCGGCCGGGGGTATTAAAAGCGAGGAGCAAGTTGGTTGAGGTTACGAGAACTGGGCCATTTGAAAAGTTAGTCTGGGTGCCTAC
>CAUZKZ010000399.1:0-5512 GCA_963580345.1 Verrucomicrobiia bacterium
TCCGGCTTTCCCACTTGATGACAAACTGCCCGTCCTCGACTGAGACCTCCGTCACCTCGACTCGCTGGGGTTTCGCGGTGATCACCGCCTGCCAGAGAGAAAGAATCTCTTCGTCCGTGAGCACCCGGTCCAGCCAGATCGCGACCTCATCCTGACCGCCTGAATGGGTGGTGGTGTCGGTCGCACTGAAACGACGTCCTCCGATCTTCGCCATCCCGGTGTCAGTGCCCCAACCGGTACTGTCCGGGTGCAGGTTGCTCGTCCGATCTACCCCGTTGACCCACATCCGGAAATTGGAGGCCCGTTCTGTCCCGGTTTGACCCTCAGTAGATACCACCATGTGAAACCACCCGGAGTTGGCCTGAAGAAAGCGCCTGTCGGGACCGCTGTTGTCCTCCTGGTAAAGTGTTCTCTCCGCGTTAATCCCTGCCTGGCTCGGGTCCACGGCAAGGACGGGCCCATTGTTGCCGATGTTGAGTTGAAAGCTCTTGGTTGGATCGGTCAGGTTATTGGTGAACACGCGGTCCCCACCCTGAGCGCCCTCCCCCGCCTTGACGAAGAGGGCTACCGTCATGGCGTTCGCCCCGAAGGCATTGCCATCGCCAAGGGTGATGTGCCCGGCATTATTGCTGTGATGGGCCACGTTTCCCTCGCCCAGTCCCAATACCGGAATCCCGGCAGGATCGTCCGCGCTGAAGACGGCGGAAGGTCCCGGAGCTCCCACCATGGCCGGACCATTGACGTAGTTGCCATTAAACGTTCCGTTGGCTGGCGCATTGCCCATACTGTCAATCGCTCCACCCACCGGATCAGTCTCATTGAGTTCGTAGTAGTAGGTCGGCTGCAATCTCTTGATGGCGTTCTGGTAGTTCTCAGCGACTGCGGGCAGCGCCATCAATCCGCCCACCAGAAACACCAATGCAACCTTCAGATTTCGTGCGATTCTCATCCTGCGCTTCATCGTTCTTGAGTTTCAACAGAGATCCTTGTGCCACAAGGCAATTCATCCGATCTCGCGCACAGCGAGGATGGGGAATACTGGCCGGGTCTCAAACCAGACCACGGGCAGGAGGGAACCCAGATTGACCACGATTCCGGCGGATCCCGTTCCCCAACTACTGATGACCGGGTGCTCTCCCCGCTCATCCGGCTGAATCCATTCAAAAAAGAAACGCGACGGCGTGATTGTTGCAGGACTCACCAGCTCTGCAGCCCCACCTTCCCCGGTTCCTCAGCCTCCAGGAAACCCGGCCTGAGAAAGGAATTTCTTAACAATAGCAATAATGATTTGCTTGATTTGCTGGCAACGGATTCATTGCGATGTCGCGCACGATCATGAACCAGGCGTATTTTTGATTTAAATGACAATTGTAATCTCACCTGCCAAGACCCTTGATTTTGGAGACCAGTGCTTCACCGGAAAACACAGTCTGCCTGATTACCTGGAGGAGTCAGAGGCTCTTATCGCCAAGCTGGTCAAATTGCCCAGGTCGGAGCTTAGGAACCTGATGGGAATCAGTGAAAAACTGGCTGAACTTAATGCGCAACGGTACAGGAAGTGGTCGATCCCGTTTACGATCGACAATTCCAAGCAGGCGCTGCTGGCATTCAAGGGAGATGTTTATACCGGGTTTGACTTTGGGAACTGGAAGGCTGCTGATTTCAACTTTGCCCAGAAGGAGTTGAGAATACTCAGTGGATTATACGGGATCCTCCGCCCTCTTGATTTAATCCAGCCCTATCGCCTCGAGATGGGTACCCAACTGGCAACCCGGCGCGGGAAAAATCTTTATGCTTTCTGGGGGGAAACAATCACCTCGGCTCTCAATGAAGTGGTGGCCGCAACCCGTAACAAGTTCCTCGTGAACCTGGCCTCGAATGAATATTTCAGTGCGGCAAACCCCGTTGACCTGGAAGCTGATGTGGTGTCACCCGTTTTCAAGGATCTCAAGAACGGAAAATATAAGATCATTAGTTTTTATGCCAAGAAGGCCAGGGGACTGATGGCAGATTTCATCATCCGGAATCGACTGAAGAGCCCCGGGGACCTGCATGCTTTTGACCTTGCCGGATATCGTTATGACAAAGCGGGGTCCAGCCCGAAAGCGCCCCTATTCCTCAGGGATGCACCTGCTTAATTCGGAGTGGTGAAAGAAGGCCGTCACCTTCATTAAAAGGGCCGGAAACAAAGCCCGAATCGACCGCTGGCGCAAATAATTCACCAAGGGTCCCCAAAGTCAGATTCCCGCGAGAGTCACTCCGCAGGCCGCGATTTTAAGAAAGCGATCAGGTCCGCCATTTCCTTCTTCGAGATCGAGGCCTCCAATCCCTCCGGCATGAGGGAGCGGCCGGTGGAGGAGAAGCTCACGATCTGATCGCGGCGGATGGTCTGAGCGGTGGACCCGGGTGCGCGCAACTCGACGGTGGTGGCGGTCTCACTCGAGATGATCCCGGCGGTCTCTTGGCCGGAATGCAGTTTGAGCTGATAGAGAGTCCAGCGCTCCTCCACTGCGCGATTCGGGTCAAGGATGTCGGAAAGGAGGGCTTCCGGGGGTTTGTTGCGTGCATCCCGGATGTCCGGACCAATCGATAAGTTGTCTCCGCTGCGCACGTGACAAGCGGCGCAGCCAGCCTTCTCGAAGACCGCCTTCCCGTGCTGCGCATCGCCGGGACGGAGCGCGTCCTGATAGTCAGCGACAACCTTGGCCCGGTTGGCTTCCATTTTGCCAAAGAGTTCCGCCACAAGATCTTTCACGGCGGGATCGGAAGAGCGGCCGAGAGTCCAACGCTTCATGGCGGGCATGAGAGCCGGCGAGATCTCACCGCTCTTCATCTTCTTCATGAGGCGCAGGGTGGTGGCGTTGTTTCCGGTGATCAGAGTGAGCGCTTCCCGTCGCGGAACGGGCGCGAGGGCATCCCAGCGAGCGAAGAAGAAGTCGGCCACCTTGCTGCGGTCATGCCGAGTGAGGGCCCGGCAGGCGGCGGTCTGGAGTTCGGGGGGCTGCCTTGGGGCGATCAGCTTCTCCACCAGGGGGAAGAGGTTACCCTGAACGAGGGCGAGCGCGTCGACGCGTTGCGCAACCGGCCGGGAAGCGTCCAGAGCAGTCCGAGCGGCGGACTCCACTGCGGTCCGGATGCCGCCCAGTTTCTCCTCGAGCAGGGCGGGAGGATTGCCGAGGAGGGCAGCGAGTGACTTGAGCGGCCCGCGTGGCAGTCCGCGGGCGAGACCGAGAGTGATGACGGTGACCTCCGGTTGCCTGCGCCCGCTGGCCGCATCCAGCAACCGGGCGAGGTCTTCGACCTTCCCCCGCGCCGCCACGGCCTGGCTGAACTCGAGGAGCACTTCGGAAACCACCTTTTCCCGGGTGGCGAGGAGATGCACCAGCACAGCGCCCGGGGTCTCGCGCGAGATGCTGAGAATGGCGCGGCGCGCCCACGGGTCGTTTGCGTCACGCACGAGGAGGGTGGCCAGTTGCTCCGTCCCTGCCTGCTTTCCGTGTAGGGCGGCGGTCAGAAGGCGCACCCGCGGATCGTGGTGGGCGAGCAATTTGGCAAGACGCGGGCGAAGGTCCACGTCCTTTCGGTGCGCGGCCATGAGGAGGGCGTTTTCCACCACGCCCGCCACCGGATCCTCGAGGGCCCCGAGCACCAGGGCGGCGCTCAAGGCCTCGCCAGTGCGTTCGTGAATTCCCTGCAGAGTCCAGAGCGCGTGCAGGCGGGCGAGGGGAGAATCGGGCTCTATCAATAGGTCTGTTATTTTCTGAACGAGTGCAGCATTCGCTTGCGCAACGAGGAGGCGCTGGGAGTTGATCCGCCGCCAGGGGATGGGGCTGCCGAGTTCTGCGACGAGGGCGGCGGGATCTGCCGGGAGCGATTTGATCCTTCGCGGTTTCGCGCCCCTGGGGGCGAGGCGCCAGATCCGTCCGTGATCGAAACCCGCCCTCATGTAATTGGTCTTGGAGAACTCCTCGGGGAAGTAAATGGCGTGGTCGATGAAGCGCCGGTAGAGGTCGCAGAGGTAGAGGGCGCCATCGGGGCCGTTGCGCAGATTGACCGGGCGGCTCCATTCGTCGGCGGAGACGAGGAAGTCGCGCTTCTCGCCGAGGCGGCGCGCTTCCAGGCTTCCGCCCTTGGCGAGGAGGCGGTTGCGGGTGACGAGCTGGGCGGTAGGATCGCAGACGAAGAGATTTCCGCGCAGGTCCGGCATCCAGTCCCCGCCGTAGACCGCCAGTCCGCAAGCAGAGGTGTGGGTGCCGGCGTGGGCCACCGAGGTGGTGTGGCTCAGCTCCAGCGGATAGACGCGTGCGGCGGGCTCTTGGATGTTTTCGTGGGTGGCCGCGAAGCCGGCGAAGGGATTGCGGTCTGCGAGGGCGCGAGGCAGGATCTCCAGCATGGCTGGGTTGCGGTTGCTGCAGAAAAAGACGCGGCCGAAGTCGTCGAGAGTGGCGCCGAATTGCCCCACGCCCGACTCCTTGCGCAGTTTGCCGGTGCGCGGATCGTAGACGAGGTTGAAACCACCGTAGGTAAGCTTCTCGGCGGGCTTGCCGACGGGATGAATCTCCTTCCCGTTGATTCCGTTGTTGAGATGGATGGTGTTGTCTAGTCGCCAGCGGGGGGAAGCGAGTTGAAGCTGGCTGTGTTGGGGCGTGTTGGTGGTATAGAGCGGGGTGCGTTGGTCGGCCACGCCGTCGTCGTTGGTGTCCTTGAGAAATAGGAGGCCTTCGCGAGAGGTGAGCAGAAGACCGCCGTCAAAGCAGAGCATGCCCTGCACGTCCTTCAAGTTCTCCGCCCAGGTGCGCGCGTGGTCCATTTTTCCGTCCCCGTCGCGGTCTTCCAACAAGCGGATGCGGCCGAGGCGCGGGCCGTGTTCGGGCGGGAATGGATAGTCGCGCATCTCGGCCACGAACATCCGTCCGCGTTCATCCCAGACCACGTCGGCGGGATCGCACACCAACGGCTCGGCAGCGACCAGCTGCAGTTCGTAGTCGCCGTCGATGCGCCAGGCCGCCTGCGATTTCTCCGGGCTCCAGGGTTCACGCCGTGGCAGGAGCGAGCGGCCGGTCTCGGAGTAACCGGTGTCGGTGGAACGCTGGGGCGGCTTCCAGCCTTCCTTGAACTGTCCCAGCGGCCACAACTCGATGCGGCGGACGAAGAGCTCGGCACCTTCGCTGCGCAGAGCGAATTTTCCGGCCGCCTTGCCGGCGTGCTTGTTGACCTTCTTGCCGTTGAGATGCACGAGGAGCTCCTTCGCACCGGCCACCACCTCCAGGCGGTTCCACTCGCCCACCGGATTCTCAAGATCGTTCTCCCCGCGGAATCCCTTGCGGTCGCTCCACTCCCAGAGAGCGTCGGTGCGGGGGAGGCGCTTTCTTATTTGAGACAAATCGCCCGTTCCTGCAACGATCGCTCCGGTGACGCCCTCCTGCAGGACGACCTCCAGCGACCCTCCAATGAGCACGCCGCTCTTGCGGGTCGCATCGCTTCGTTTGTCCCAGGTGTGCTCGCCCCACTT
>CAUZKZ010000400.1:0-5510 GCA_963580345.1 Verrucomicrobiia bacterium
TCAACGCCGAGCCGGGCACGAACTGGCCCCGGCGAATCGCCGCGGTGGATGGGGGATCCAAGGGAGAAACGTGGGCCAAGCGCAACTTCGACGACCGAAGTTGGAAACAAATGAACCTTCCCGTGCACTGGGAGAATGCCGGTCTGCCGGACTATGACGGCGTGGTGTGGTTCCGTCGCACGATCGACGTCCCGGCCGCCATGGCGAAGGGCGAAGCGTTGCTCAGCCTCGGCGCGATCGATGACATGGATGTCACCTGGGTGAACGGAGCGCGGGTCGGCGGTTACGAAAAGGCCGGCGCCCACTTTACCCCGCGCATCTACAAGCTTCCGGCGGGAAGTCTGAAGCCCGGAAAGAACCTCGTCGCGGTGCGCGTCATGGATCACGGCCATGGCGGCGGGTTGGCTGCGACCCACGGCAAAATGCAACTGACCGCCGGTGCCCAGGCCATTTCGTTGAGCGGAGCCTGGCGCTACCGCCCCGGGGCGAGCCTGGCACAACTCATGGCCTCACCCGGCAGCACCAAGGCCACCGCACCGCGGCCTGAGCCCTTCAAGGGAAAGTTCGAGCTACGCGAATCCGACGTGATCGCTTTTGCGGGCGGCACCGGGATGGTCAAGCAACTGGAGTCCGGCTACCTGGAAGCGTTGCTGACCGGGGCGACGCGCGGGCCGGTCTACTTCCGCGATATCGCCTGGCAGGCCGACACCGTCTACCGGCAACAGCGCCCGCGCAACTTCGGCACTCACCTCGACCTGCTCAACCGCATCAACGCCACGGTGGTCATCGCCAGCTTCGGCCAGATGGAGGCCCTGGACGGAGCGACCAGGCTCCCGCAGTTCGTGGCGGCCTACGAGCAGCTCCTCGTCCAGTTCGCGCAGCGCACGCCGCGCATCGTATTGATATCACCTTATCCCTTCGAGAAGACCGGCGATCCCAACCTGCCCGACCTGCACGCGCGCAATGGGGACGTGGCGGCCTACGCCGAGGCCATCCGCCAGCTGGCGAAGCGCCGCGGCTATCAGTTCGTAGATTGCGCCGCGCTCAAGCCGGCGGGACTCACTTCCGATGGCTTGCAGCCCACCGCCGACGGCCAGCGGGCCTGGGCCGAGTGGGTGGCTTCCCGGCTCCTGGGCCGGAAGGTCCAGTTCAAGGATTCGCAATTCGGCGAAATGCACTCCGTCATTCAACGCAAGAACCTCCTGTGGCGGCGGCACTGGCGCCCGACCAACTGGTCCTTCCTCTATGGAAACCGCCAGCACGTCCCGAGCAGCCACGACCACCGGCCCGGCAAACCCCGCTGGTTCCCGGAAGAGATCAACGCCATCATCCCGTTCATCGAGCAATGCGAGGAGGAGATTCGACAATACAAGGTGAACCCGCGATGAAGCTCGGCACCCTTGCACTCCTTGCCTTCGCCGCGAACGCCCTGGCTCAGGGCGACAAGGGCATTGCCGTTGCTCCCCCCGCCAAGGACGCCTCGGTCGCGGCCGAACTGGCTTCCTTCGAAATCGCGGACGGCTACGAGGTCTCGCTCTTCGCCTCCGAAGAACACGGCATCGCCAATCCCATCGCGATGCGCTGGGGACCGCGCGGGCGGCTCTGGGTGCTCTGCACGCAGGTCTATCCCCAGGTCGTTCCCACCGCGCCGCCCGACGACAAGCTCTTCATCCTGGACGACACCGACCACGACGGCCGCGCCGATCAGGTCAGCGTCTTCGCCGACGGGCTCGAGATTCCGACCGGATTTGCGATCGGAAACGGCGGCGTCTACCTCGGCCAAGGCACCGATCTCCTCTTTCTCATCGACCGGGACGGTGACGGGCGTGCCGACCAACGCGATCTGATCCTGACCGGCTTCGGCACCGGCGACACCCACCAGAACATCAACTCCCTGACCTGGAGCCCCGGTGGGGAGCTCCTCTTCTGCCAGGGACTGCACAACTTCTCCCGCGTCGAAACGCCGTGGGGCATCGTGCGCATGGACGAGCACGGCGTGTGGCGCTTCCGTCCCAAGCGCCGCCAACTGCACGCCTTTCGCGATTGCAGCGGACAAAACCCGTGGGGCATCGCTTTCGGTCGGTGGGGCGAGCCCTTCGCGAAGAGCAATGGGAGCGAACTGAGCGAACTGCTGCCCGTCATGGTGCACACCGAGAACCGCCACCGCCCGCTCGACATCGGGCGCACCCGCATCAAGAGCATGATCTGCGAGATCGTGGATTCCCCCGCCCTCCCCGCTGATTTGCAGGGCGACATCATCATCGCGGGATATTTCGCGCACATCGTGGACCGGCTCAAGATTTCGACCGACGGCTCCGGCCACCGGGGCGACCTCCTCCCGCCCCTCTTTCGCACCAACCACCAGAGCTTCCGCCCGGTTGACATTCAGACCGGCCCCGACGGCGCGCTCTATGTCGCGGATTGGTACAACCCCATCATCGGCCATTACCAGGCCTCCCTCCGGCATCCCGACCGCGACAAAACCCACGGCCGAATCTGGCGCGTGACGGCCAAGGGAAAGAAAACCGGCAATTTGGTGAATCTCGAGGAGCTCCCCACCCACGGTCTGCTGGATCGATTCAAGACCGCACCGCTCAAGGAGCGCGAACGTATCCGCATCACGCTCTCGAATCGCGACGGCAAGACCGTCCTGGCGGATGTCGCGGCGTGGATTCGGGGGCTAGACAAGACCGATCCCGACTACGAGCACCACCTCTTCGAGGCCCTCGCCCTCTACGAGTGGAACGAGACCGTCAATCGCCCCCTTCTCGAGTTGCTCCTGAACGCCCGGAATCCCCTCGCACGGGCCTACGCCACTCGCGTGGTGGGCCGCTGGCACGACCGGCTGGAGGACCCCCTCTCCGCCCTAACAAAATCGATTTCCGATCCGCACCCCCGGGTCCGCCTGGAAGCGGTTGTGGCTGCGAGCTACCTGGCAGATCCATCCGCCGCCACCCTCGCACTGCGCGCCCTCGATGCTCCCACCGATCGCTTCATCGAGGCGGCGCTGCACCAGTGCCTGCACGCCTTGCGCCAGCAATGGTGGCCGGCCCTCACCGCCGGGCGGCTCACCTTTGCCAGCCCCCGCCACCTCGCTCATCTTCTGCCCCTCACCGCCGGCGGCGGCGCGGTGGAGGTCGCCACCGCGATGCTGAAAGATGAGGCCCTTTCCGGTGAACTCAAGGATGCGCTCCGCGGAGTGATTGCTCTCCATGCGCCAGTGGTCCCCCGCGAAATTCTGGCACACGCAGAAAAGAGTCTTCCGGTGCTCGAGGCCCTCGTGGAGCGCGCCACGCTCGGCCGCGGCGCCCCGCCCACGGGTGCCCCTCTGCTCGTCGGCCGGGTGCTCCTGGACGGTTCCCCTCAGATGCAAACCGCGGCTCTCAACCTGGCTGGACTTTGGAAACTAACCGAAGTGCGAGCCCTTGCTCTCAAGCGTGCCACGGATGACAAGACGCCGCTTTCCGTCCGCGTCGCGGCCATCGAGGCCCTCGCCCCCTTGCGTGCACCGGAAACCAGGGAGGCCCTCGCCACCGTGGCCCGGACCGATCCCGTGGCGCAGATCCGCCACGCCGCCCTCCGCACCCTCGCGCCGGATCCCGCCGCCGGCGTGATTGCAGCCGCTCTGTTGCAGGGCAAACCGTCGGACGACGACGTGAAGGGAATCGTGACGCCCTTCCTGGGCCACCAGAGCGGGCCCGATGTCCTCGCGGCGGCCCTCGCCGCATCTCCCCCCAAACCCAAAGTCGCCGCGCAGGTCCTCGCCGTGCTGGGAGCCGCAGGCCGCCACGTGCCGGCCCTCGATCTCGCCCTCGCCCCGGAACCGCGAAGAGATGCGATCGGCGTCCCGGCCTACAGCGAGAAGTTCGTACGCGATCTCACTTCCGACGTGAAAGCCTCCGGGAATTCCAAGCGCGGCTCCGAGGTGTATCATCGCGAGTCGTTGAGTTGTTCCATGTGCCACCTCATCGACGTGTGCGGCCGGGACTTCGGGCCGGAACTCACCGCGGTGGGCGCGGGGCTCCCCATCGAACTCATCATCGAGGCCGTGGTCTGGCCGCGCCGCCAGGTGAAGGAGGGCTTTCTTTCCGCCACCATCACCACCAAGGATGGCCAGGTGATCAGCGGATACCTGCAATCCGGAGACCCTGAACGAATCGTGATCCGGGACGCCGCCAGCGACAGGCTGCGCAGCATCGCTCCCCGGGAAGTCGCCACCCGCCAGGACGCGGGCACCATCATGCCGCCCGGTCTCACCGCCCAGCTCACCCGCGGGGAATTGCGGGACCTGGTGCGGTATCTCTCGGAACGCAAGGGCGCGGCGCCCGCGGACGACGACGGCACGGAGAAAACGCCGTAACTTCCCCGCCGCGATGATGGGCACTCACCTTTCGGAACTCTCCACCGTCCTATCCGACAACCTCGACGTCATCGCCTTCTTCCAGGCTGGAATGATCGGCGCGTGGGGCGAATGGCATACCTCCAGCAACGGGGTCGACACCCTCGTCGGCCGCCAGACGGTTTGGAATCACCTCTGGACCCACCTCCCGCACAATAGATTTATCCTGATTCGCCGGCCCAACTTCGTCAACGATCTGGACTTTTCGAGCAACCCGCTCGACGACACCACCGCCTTCCAGGACACCAAGCGGGCCCGCGTCGGCCACCACAACGATTGCCGGGAGACCTTCGAGAAGAAACTCGGGTACCGCTACGAGCTCATCTCCGCCACCCTGCCCGACCCTTCCCCGAGCCTCGAAATCATTCCCGACTACTCGGTGCGCATCGCAAGCATTGGCCCCGGACCCTTCGATGTCTGGGATCCCATCGACGGTCACAACGTCCTCAAGAAGTCCATGGAACAGCCCTCCGATACCTTTCGGATCGACGGGGAATTCGGCGATTGGGAACACCATCCGGCCCTCGCCATTGACACGATTCCTGTCCACCCCCAATCCCATCACGGGACCCAGTATTCTGAACTCGGTCGATCGCGACCCCTCGGTCGGGTCCATCACACTCGAGGGGACGGGACCGGCCCGATCCTTCCAGAAGGTCTACCTTTCCTCGGACTTGCAACGCTGGTGGTTCCTCGGCCACGGGCTTGCGGATTCCACCGGAGCAATTCTCTTTGTCGACAACCCGCCAACAGCGGCGTGCGAGCGCTTCTACCGCTTCTCCGAATAACGCGGCCCGGTTCGCTCCCCTCCAGGCGCGGCGGCCTTTTTTCGAGCCCTCACCCGTTGATTCCTCACTTCAACTGGTGGATGAAGGCCATCAGGTCCCTGATCTCCGTTTCGTCGAGCGCGCTGAGGAGCTTGGCAGGCATCAGAGAGGTATCTTGCGACTTGATGTTCTTCACCTGCTTTCGTGGGAGGCGGGTGACATCATTTTGCACATCGGTGATCGAGATAAACTCGTCGGATTGTTCGGTCAGAAATCCGTTGATGGTTTTGCCGTCCACGGTCGTGACCTCGGTGGCCTTGAAACGGTCGGGAACCTGCTTGGAG
>CAUZKZ010000401.1:0-5505 GCA_963580345.1 Verrucomicrobiia bacterium
CCGCCAACAGTTCGTCCGGATCGAAAGGCTTGGTGAGATAATCGAGCGCCCCCAACTTCATGGCCTTCACCGCGTCGGAGGCCTCGTCCACTGAAGTCAGGACCACCGCGGGCAGGCCGGGATGTTCCTTGGAGAGGCGCTCCAGTGCCCCGAAGCCATCGAGGACCGGCATATGGAGATCCAGGAGCACTACATCGGTTTCGTCCGTGACCATCTCCACGGCCTGCGCCCCGTCTTCCGCTGTTTCCACCGCAAAGCCACCGCGCTCCGCATGGAATCGCAGGAGTTTGCGAATGGTGTCGTCATCGTCCGCGATGACGAGTTGAGGGGCCGTTTCAGACATTAAGGACATCTTAACTATTCCGGAGAGGATTCCCACTACAAACTCCGCCCCCAGACCCCGAAATTCGTGGAACCGACCGGTTCGGGAGGCCCGTCCTGCGATCGATCCATCCCACGGTTCCCCTTTCCCTGGGAGTCTCGATTCCGTAGGCTGCGGCCGTGGCACTTCTGGATACCGCCCAACTCGACGCCATGGCGTCGGGGGTGCCGGAACTCCTCCATGAGATCGTCACCGATTTTGAAACCTCGGGGCGCGCCTCCCTGGCTCGTCTCGAAGCGGCCTTGCGGGAGGCCCGCTTCCCGGATGCCAAGGACATCCTGCACCAGCTCAAGGGCGCCTCGGGGACGATGGGCTTGATCCGCTTTCAGAAACTCTGCAAGGAGTGCGAAGAGCACGTCGTGGCAAGGACCTACCCTCCGCGCTTCGAAGAACTGGCGCCGCTCCTCACCGAATCGGTCCAGGCCGCCTGCGCCCACCTCGTGGTCGATTAGACTCGCGATGGGGGCGGGCCCCTCAAGCCATTTCGCCGTCCACCTCCTCCCCTTCCCGGGCCCGGCCAGCAATTCGGGGGCGGGTGAGGTCTCGCCCCTGCTGTCAGACCCGGTGCCTGCAACCCGTCTAAACCGGCAACATCGCCGGGAAGGATCGCGTCGTGCTGAAAATGGGCGTCGGCACGACCCGCCTCAACACGCTGCGGGGGAGAATCTTCTCCCAATGGTCCCGCGGCTCCCCCCCACGCCCTTCGGCGGCGTCGCGGACAATCTTCCTCATGAAGGGCGCAATCTCGCGAAGGTCGTTGTCCTGGTCGGACTCCAGGGTGAACACATACTCACCGCGCGCTTGCCGATAGCCCACCGCCAGGGCCCCGGATCGGCCCCCGCCCTCGACGCGAAACGGCCGCACGTGCGAGGGATCTCTCTTTGAAAGGGTCTCGATGCAGCGCTCGGTGCCCGCCTCACCGCCGTGATTCACAAAGAGAATCTCCCAATCTTCCGCCACCTTCCCGGCCTGCTCGCGGACCTCGTCGTAGAGGGCCTGCAAGGTTCCCTCTTCATCGCTGCCGCTCGGCACGATAAAGCTCAGGAGACGGACCTTTCGCAGGAGAGCGGGCTCGGGTGGACAGCCAGGGTGGGCAGGAGTCATGTCGTGATCAGGGTGGTGATATTCCATGCGCCCAGGCGGGCACCCCGAAATTACGGACCCTTTTATCAACTTATTCATATATTCTCAAATCTTTAATTATTTGTCCTGGAGCGGCACCGGCCCGCTTCCGGAGCGACGGACGCGCCTCGGGTTGGTCCCCCCCCTGAGCAGGCCCCTGCCCCGCATCGAGGGCGCCCCGTCCTCCAGATTTGTGAGACTCGGGTCGGGGCGCGCAGACTCCAGGTTCGGCGCCGCGCCCAGGAGCTGGTGGGCCGCTCAGGATTTTATTCGAACTCCCCGGCTCCTCTTCACCCTGAACCCTGATATCCTGATCCCATGCCCGCCGGGCCAAAATCGGTTGCCGATCCCCACAAGGAACTTCGCTTCACACGCGGTGCGCAGGCCTCCCTCTTCGCCCTCCTGGGGGCAGTCTGTTGCGGGGCCACCGTCGCGATCCTGCTGATCAACCTCCTTCTCAGCGAACCCCTCACGCCCCGGTGGTGGCCACTCGTTCCCCTCCCCGCCGCCGCCCTCTTCTTTCGCCTCGCAATCCGGTGCGCGCGGCACGCCTACATCATCCTCACCCCCCTCGGGATCGAAATTTTCCCGTTTTTCAAGGCCCGCGATAATCTTCAGGTCCTCTATTGGTCCCAGATCGCAGGAGCCGAGGTCAATGAACGCGACCAACTCGTGATCCACCTCGACGAGGCGCGCCGCTCCGGGGTGGTGGCTTCCCTCGCTCCCATTCCCGCGGGACGACGGGCGCTCCTGGCTCGCGCCATCGAAGGGAGAATGAACCGGGAACCTGACGAGGGCGATTCCCCGCATTGACGGAAGCATCTGCCACCTCCGCCCCGGAACCCTGGCGCGCACCAGCTGCCCGCGAGGCCTCCCCCTGCCTCCTTGCCTTGCCTACCTCCGACGACGCAGGACCACGACCCAAATCCCGAACAGGGCCATCAGCGGCGTGCCGGGTTCGGGCATCAGGTTAATGAACTGGTCCGCCAAGGAGGTGGCCGCCACCGCGGCGAGATCGACATACCCCGACGAGTTGACGACTCCGCCGGGAACTCCCCCCAATTCGCCCCCAACAATGTTGGCTTCGTAGTACGCCGTCGAGGCGGCCTCAAAGAGCGTTCCCACCGTGATGCCATTGATCACGTCCACCCCATCCGCGAACGCTGCATCGCGGGCAGCCGACACCTGTGCCGCCGTGTCGCCCAAAAAAACGAAGGTCTCCGTCGTCATGTTGATGGCCTGGACCGGGCTCTCGAAGCCGTTCCCCGGATTGCCCGTCTCCGAGCCGAACTGGTCCGTGGCGAAGCTCAAGCCGGTCGAAATCGAGGTCGCGAAGCTGGGTGGCGGCCGCGTGGCGCTCCGAAGGGCACTCGCAAAGTCTCCCGCCGTGGTGCCATCCGTGATGTGCATCCACGGAACACCCACCGCCTCCGTCCCCGGACCCCCAAAGAAGACCAGCGAGGCGGCTATCCCCAAGGGGCTCTCCGCCTGCAGCGCATTGATGATCGTGCCACTCTCGAAGGCCTGCGCATAGCCATCGAGCAAGGCATCAAAATCCGCTGCGCTCACCACGATCGAGGTGTCCACCAGCAGGACCAGTTCCGCATCAACCCCCGTCGCCTCGGCAGAACCACCCGGCCAGCACGACAGTCCCGCCGCCAACACAAGGGATGGCACCGAAGCTCCGCGGCCCAGCCGCAATATCGCAGATCGAAGGGTGATCATCGGGTAAGGGTGATGAAATCCACACTCCCTTAAATTAATTTCTCCTGATAATCAAGCATATCTTAAGAATTGTTCTGCAGCTATTGAGTATTCAATGATTTTTCGGGAGATTTTGCGCCGCCTTCTCTGGATCGAGGGCGTGGACCGTGCGGCTCGCGGTCGACCGCGGTCGGGAAAATCGACGCCGCCCCATTGAGCCTCAATGGCACCGACAGATTGGGCGGGGTCGCTCCGCTGCGGAGTCTTGGCGGGTTCCTCCCCCATTCGCGAGGGCCCTATTGCCGACGGCGCAGGACCACCGGCCATACGCCCAGGAACAATAACATCAGCGTGCCGGGTTCGGGAACCATGTTGATGATCTGGCCCGCCAATGAGGTGGTCGCCACGGTGGGAAGGGATGCCCCATTCGAGGAATTTTCAACGCCGCCGGAAACTCCTCCCGCAATCCCGGCCACCACGTTGGTTTCGTAGAAGGTCGTCGATTCGGCCGCAAGAAAGGTCCCCACCGTGATGCCATTGATCACGTCCACCCCATCCGCCAGCGCCGCGTCACGGGCGGCGACCACCACCCCCGGGCCCTCCGCTGGAAAGATCACCGTCTCGGTCGTGAGGTTGATGGCCTGTACCTTGCTCTCAAATCCGTTCCCGCTGTTGCCGGTCTCCGACCCGAACTGCTCGGTGGCGAATTCCAGGCCGGTCGCGATCGAGGAGAAAAATCCGCCCGCCGGCTGCGTCACGCCCCGAATCGCATCCGCAAAGTCTCCCGCCGTGCCAGAGTCGGTGATGTGCATCCAGGGAACAGCCACCACTTCCGTCCCCACATCGCCAAACAATATCAGCGAGGCCGCGATCCCATCCACCCCCGTCTGCAGACTGTCGATGATCGCTCCGCTCTCAAAGGCCTGCGCATACCCCTCCAGCAATTCACCAAAATCCGTGGCATCCACCACCACCGAGTTGTCTACCAGGAGCACCAGCTCCGCATCCACTATCAGCGCCTCGCCTGTTCCCCCTGTCAGCAACGACAGGCAAAATGCCACGAGGAGAGTCGGTCGGGATAGCCGGCGGCCATTCCCCCCATTACCAGAGGTCAGGGTGATCATCGAATCAGGGTGGTCGTGAATTCGATGATCTATTAGGTTAAGTATACCTGATAATCAAGAAATATTTAAAATATGAGCCCGCGGCGGCGGAGTTTCCAATGGATTTTTGTTATTTCTCGCTCCGTTCCCCGGATCGAGCCAGCAATTCGGGCCCGCTCTGGTCCTCCGCATGCAGCTCGGCCGGCACGACCGGCGGGGCGACTCGAGGCGGCGCAACGGAGCGCCACTGGTGCTCGGTGAGCCTCCGGTCTCCCTTCCCGAGCAATTCCACGCTCAGCGCGACCGACCCGAAGAGCGCCACGCAGGCGGTGAGCTGGGCGATCCCCGGATACGTCACACCCCCCCTCCGACCACTTCCCGCCCACCACGCCACCACGGGAATCATTTGCATGGCCAAGACCGCCAATATGAGGGTCCCGTCCTCGATGTGGCCAAGCAAACCGGGCCAAAGGATCTGCGTCGCGAGGAGACAACCCGACAAGCCTACCACCGCCAGGACATGCCAGAAGACCGAGTCAATCCATCCCGACACACCGCGGGCCTCCGACGGGCCTCTGGAGGACAACGGCATCGACCTGAAATCGCGGAAGCTCTCCACCCGCCGATCTTCCAGTTCCTTCACCCGTTCCTTTTGGCAGTGGTGCGCCTTGGTGATGTTCTCGGCCCGAATCCGCGCATAGAGCGCCAGGGCGTCCTCGTGCGTTCCCCGGCACTCCGCCAGGGCCTGCGCCCAGGTTTCGGGATCGAGTTCCGAACTCAAAACTTCTTTCCCAACCTGGCGCAACGCCTCGCGGCTCGCATCGGGCGGAGGCCGCCTTCCCGGCCACCTCGCGGAAGAATCGAGCTCCGAGTACCCGGCACGCATCCCCGGGTCGGGTTCGCCCTCCTCGACTGGCATGCCGGGGTTGGACGCTTCGTCCTCCGCTCGGTCGGGCTCCGTCAGGCGTTGCGCTCCGGACGCCACTTCGGAATCGGTGCCCTGCTCTTCGTCCGCCGCCACACAGGCCGTCACCGGTAGATCCTTGGTTGCCGGACGCTTGATCTGCTTTCACAGCCATCCCATAGACTGAGGTATTAATGGGTGGCTGGCGGCCGATCCCACCTAGGATCGGCCTGATGAAAAAACAAAAACCAGCCAATTCGAGATTCCCCGTCCTGACCCAGGTTTGCAAG
>CAUZKZ010000402.1:0-5487 GCA_963580345.1 Verrucomicrobiia bacterium
GCCGTATTTCGTGGTGAGCCGATTAAATCGCCGGTTCATCGCGAGCCAGGCGATACCCACGCCCACGATTTCGCCGACCACCACCCAGAACGCCTGGAGGCCGATTGCAGCGCCCATCCCGGTGAGCCCCAGCAGCAGCCAGGCTGATTCACCGGTGGCTCGCGCCGAAAGGGCGGCCGGAAGAAACCCCAGCCGCTTTCCCGCCGCGATATAATCGCCGAGAGATTTCACTCGCCTGGAGGCGAACCACCCGATGCCCAAAAGGATCAGTAGGTAAACAAGAATGCCGACGAGTTTCGGGGACATGAGTGAAGACTGCGGATGGAATCGGACAGGAGGAACAGGGTGTTCGGGGCCTCCTCAGATTTGTGGGGGAAATAGGAGACCGCAAAAATCGTGTCAATCGAGGTCGGATAGGAACCGGGTGAAGGCCGTCTTGTTTTCGATGGGCGAAGATTTCGGCCGGCCCAGGTCGGATCGTGCGCCTTTCCGGACCATGATCTCCAGCATGGCCGGCCCGCGGGCGGAAAGAGGCCGGGCGACCATCTCTGCCAGTTCCTCGCTCCGCTCGACGTGCCATGCGTCGGTGTAACCGCAGGCCTTGACGATTTCCGTGAATGAGACCCGCAGGCCCGCGGTCGGCATACCGCCAACGGAATTGTGGACGCCGTTGTTCAAGATGACGTGCTTGAAGTTCGCCACGCCGGCCGCTCCGGCAATCGCTGCGCCACCCATGTGACTGCTACTCCTAGGAATTTGCTTTTGGGGTGGCGTCCGTGAGGGCCTCGTTGAGGAGATCGGAGAGGGGGAGAAAGGGGTGTTGCGGGGGGAAGAGGGGCGGGAATTGAGCTGCCATGCTGAACAACGGGAACTGTGAGACGGAGAATCAGGCAAAAAAGCCGGCTGCCTTCGTCCGCAGGGCGTTTCAGTGCGGAAATTCATTACCCGAGAGCGTAGTCCTCCTCCCCGCCATGCCAAGGATTGGTTTGGCAGCGGTTGTCTTTGGAGTCCGGCTGCTAGATGACATGAGGTTGCCAGGCGGGGGTGGAACCCGCAAAGCTGACAACCGTTATGATTGAATACAACCTGACTCCTACCAAATGTGGGTCCTGAAAACTCCCGCACGCTGATAGCGTTGCTCTTACGTTGAAGGTTGAGATGCTTGGCGGACATGGGAATGTGGGTGAAATTGATGGCGAAATTCGTGGTTTGCTGGTTCCAAGGCCGACGGGATCTGGCGTTGGAGAACGTGGCGTTGCGCCAACAATTGATGGTGTTGCAGCGAAATTCGAAACGGCCGCAATTCAAGGATGCGGATCGTTTCTTTTGGGTGCTCTATTCGAGAGCTGCGGATGGTTGGCAGAAGGTCCTGTTGATCGCGCGGCCCCGAACGATCCTTGATTGGCAGAAGAGTCGATTCAAAAAGTATTGGACTCGGAAACGCCGAAGGAAGAGACCGGGACGGCCGAGAATCGACCGTGAAGTTCGAGAGCTGATCCGAACCATGAGCCGAGCGAATCCGACTTGGGGCACTCCTCGCATCATCGGGGAGTTGGCCAAATTGGGAATCTCGGTCTGCAAGTCGACGGTCGATCAATATCGCATCCGAAGGAGCGGGACGCCGTCGCCGACGTGGAAGTCGTTTCTTGCTAACGAAGCCAGTGCCATTGCGAGTATTGATTTTTTCACGGTGCCAACTGCGACGTTTCGGGTCTTGTATGTTTTTGTCGTGCTGATTCACGAGCGACGCCGAGTCGTTCATTTCAACGTGACCGAGAATCCCACCGCCCGGTGGACGGCCCAACAGATCGTGGAAGCGTTTCCGTGGGACTCGGCACCCAAGCACCTCATTCGGGACAACGATACCATTTTCGGCCCTGAGTTTTCTGAGCGAGTGAAGGGAATGAACATCAAGGAGACCAAAACACCATATCGGTCTCCGTGGCAGAATGCATACTGCGAAAGAGTGATCGGCTCAATCCGTCGAGACTGCCTGGATCACGTGATCATTTTCAACGAAGCGCATCTGCGCCGAGTTCTTGAATCATATTTCGAATACTATCACCGGTGTCGCACGCATCTGTCGTTGGCCAAGGATTGTCCTGAACCAAGAGCGATTGTGCCGCCAGAGCAGGGCGGGGTCGTTGCGTTTCCGAAAGGCTGCGGATTGCATCATTTCTACACGAGAGAAGCGGCGTGATCATGGTTGCAGTCAGTTTTCAGGACCCACAGGCGCTGACAATCTGTTAGAGAGCCCTGATGGGAAGCCCATCCGCGGAACTTCGATCCGCGGGGTCGAGACCGGTTGTTGACCGGGCCGGGAGGGGGAAAAGGGAAGTGCGGCTGCGCCGGGGGAGTTTGGTCATGACCGGGACGGTCATGCTACGGCCTGCGGCGAGACGCCGCAGCTACTCCTACCGCCGTTGCCAGGCGAGGAGCTTTTTGAAGAGACCGGCCACGAATGGGGTGAGGCGGGTCCGGTTGTAGGCGTCGCCGACGCGCTTGATGGCCTCGGCCTGGGTCGGGTAGCAGTGGATGGTGGAGGCAATCTTGTTGAGGCCGAGCCCGTTGGTCATGGCGAGGGAAAGTTCCCCGATGAGATCCCCGGCGTGGGCCGCCACCACGGTGGCACCGACGATCTCGGGGGTGCCCTTTTTCACGTGCACTTTCACGAATCCCTCCGTCTCGCCGTCCAGGATGGCGCGGTCGACGTGGGAGAGATCCTGCGTGAAAGTCTCGATCGCGATACCCTGCTCCTCGGCCTCCTGCGGGTAGAGGCCGACGTGGCCGATCTCGGGATCGGTGTAGGTGCACCAGGGGATGGTGAGCGCACTCAATTTCTTGCGGCCGTAGAAGAGGGCATTCTGCAGAACGATGCGGGCCGAGGCGTCGGCGGTGTGAGTGAACTTGTATTTGAGCGAGATGTCGCCGGCGGCGAAGACGCGCTTGTTGGATGTTTGCAGGCGATCGTTGGTGACCACCCCGTGCTTGGTGAACTCCACGCCGGCCTCCTCGAGGCCCAGGCCGTCGACATTGGGGGCGCGGCCCACTCCGACCAGGATCTGGTCGACGACGAGTTCCTCGCTTCGGCCGTCCTTTTCCAGGAGGAGGACCGTTTCGTTTCCGCGCTCCTCGACGCGGGCAATCTCGTATTCGTATTTCAGGGCGATGCCGTCCGCGACGAGAGCCTTCTCGACGATGGCGGCGGCGTCGGGATCCTCCCGGTTGAGGATGGGCTTGACGTTGTCGAGAAGGGTTACCTTGGAGCCGAATCGGGCGAAGGACTGGGCGAGTTCGCAACCGATGGGGCCGGCCCCGATCACGGCCAGGCGCTTCGGCAACTCGGTGAGCGAAAAGACGGACTCGTTGCTGAGGGCGCCGCTTTCCCACAGGCCGGGAATGGGGATCTTGGCGGCGCGGGCTCCGGTGGCGATGACGGCCCGCGCAAAATTGAGTTCCCGGCCGTCGACCTCGATGGTGTTGGAAGACGTGAACCTGCCCTCCCCGAGAAAAACATCGACGCCGAGTTCCTCGGAATAACGCCGGGCGCTGTCGGCCGGAGAAATCCCGGCGCGGAGGCGGCGCATGCGTTTCATTACAGCGGGAAAATCGACATCGACCTCCCCGGTGTGCACACCGAAACGCTCCGCGGCGGTGCGTACTTCGTGGGCCGCCCGCGCGGCACGGATCAGCGCCTTGGAAGGAACACAGCCCACGTTGAGGCAATCACCGCCGAGGCCGCTGCGCTCGATGAGGGCCACCTTTGCTCCGAGGCCGGCCGCCCCGGAGGCGCAGATCAGTCCCGCCGTCCCGCCACCGATCACGACGAGGTTGTATTTTCCCCCCGGCACGGGGTTGGTCCAGTTGTCCGGGAAGACATTGGACTTGAGGGTCCGGTTGTGGTCGTCGAGAGGATCGAAAAAATTCATGAGTGCGGGAGGTGTCAGGTGTCAGGTTTCGGGTGTCGCGTCGCGGTCGGCGATTGTGTCACGCTGATTCTGAAACCCGACACCTGAACTCTATCTGGCGGAGACTGCCAACTGTTGATTGAGGGCCCGGCGGGCGATCCTGGTGACGTAGACGGTGACCACCACGGTGGCAAGGAGGCCCACTCCGAAGAGAATCCACTGCGAGGTGCTTTTCCCGCCTCCGCCTCCGCTACCGGTGGCGAGGGTGGCGATGCTGCCGGCGAGAGAGCCGAGGTAGACATACAGGAGGGTGCCGGGAAACATGCCGATCCACGAGGCGAGGACGTAACGTCCGAAACTGACCCGGGTGAGGCCGAGAGCGTAGTTGAGGAGGTTGTAGGGAAAGATGGGGGAGAGGCGGAGGAGGAACACGACCTTGGCTCCTTCCTTGCCGATCGCGCCGTCGATGGCGCGGAAGCGTGGGCTGTTGCGGGTCTTCCCGGCGACCCAGTCGCGAGCGAGATAGCGGCCGATGAGAAAGGCGAGGGAAGCACCGCAGACCGACGCGATCGAAACGAGAGCGGTGCCCTTGACGACGCCGAACAGGAGGCCGCCAGCCATGGTGATGAGGAGGCCGGGCACGAAGAGGACGGTCGCAGCGATGTAGAGTCCCACGAAAGTCACCGCGGCCAAGACCGGATCGAGGCCTTGAATGTACTCGAGAAGCTGCACGAGAAGGGATTTCAAGGCCGCGCCGAGCCTGCCGATGGTTCCGCTGATCCACGCCGCCACGAGGAGGATGAGGCTCACGCCGGCGGTGAGGAGGAAACGCGGAGATTTCATGGTGCCGGTTGCCATTGAGAGGGGAGGACCGGGGGCTTATTCCGGGTGAACTGGGGCGGAGTGTATGCAGCGTGAGTGAGAAAGTCGATGCGATCCGGTCCCTGCAGGAAAGGTGGGGATTGGGCGTGGCGCTTGAAAAGCGCTGCCACGGCCGTTAGAGTTCGGGACGTGCACGAGGATGTGGAGAAGGTCCTGATCGACGAAGCGGTGATCGGGAGGCGGCTCGATGTGATGGCGGAGCAGATCCTGGCGGAGTTCGCGGAGAGGGAGTTTGTGGTGGTGGTGATCTTGAAGGGAGCGCTGGTGTTCATGGCGGATTTGCTGCGGCGGATGCCGTTGCCGCTCGAGATCGAATGTGTCAACGTGGCGAGCTACCACGGCGGGACGGCGAGCTCGGGGCGGGTGGACTTCCTCGACCGGAAGCTGCCGGACGTGCAGGGGAAGGATGTTCTGTTGGTGGACGACATTCTCGACACGGGCCGGACTCTTGCGGCGGTGGGAGAGAGGTTGCGGAGGCAGGGAGCCGCTAAGGTGAAATCCTGTGTGCTTCTCTCGAAGGACAGAATACGTGCCGTGGAGGTGGTGGCCGACTACGTCGGCTTCGACATCGGGGATGAATTCGTGGTGGGATATGGCTTGGACTTCCAGGGACTTTATCGCAATTTGCCTTACATCGGTGTTCTGAAGGAGGAGGTGATCGGAAAAAAACTGTCATGAGCCGGCGTTACGTCAGGGA
>CAUZKZ010000403.1:0-5467 GCA_963580345.1 Verrucomicrobiia bacterium
GTTTGGTCAGAACGAAAATGCGTAAAACGTTGATTTACAGCCATGGGGCGATATTCGATAACAAATTGAATCCGCCGGGGCAGTTAGGACCGAGGAGCCACACAATCAGATCAAAAAAGTATAGCCAACTCATCAAGAGAACCTTAGATCATGCAGTGCAATGAAATTTCTTTTTCTCGCAATCCTCGGGTTCCCCATCGTGCTTGAGGCTCGACCGAACGTTCTGGTCTTTCTCATCGACGATCTTAACACCGAGTTTTCCACCTATGGTCCAACCCACGATGCGGACGGCAAGATTCTTCGGGCCCTGACTCCCAATGTTGACTCTCTTGCTGCCCGCGGAACGGTGTTTGAGCGGGCGGTATGCCAATACCCCACCTGCGGCGGCAGCCGGGCATCTTTCCTGAGCGGTCTTTACCCTACTCAGACCGGGAAGTACAGCAACACCCCCCTCAGCGAGCGGGAAGCGATTCCTTGGGCGGTCTTTCTGCCCCAGCGATTCAAGCAGGCCGGATACACCACGGTCGGTATCAACAAAGTCTTCCACTGGGCAAGCTATGCCTCGGGATTGCAGGACGAAACCAATAGCTGGAGCCGCTTCCACTGGGAATCGTCCGACACGCCAGTTCCCGTCGAGCAGGGAACGATCACCGGCAACGGGGTTAGCCCCCAGGGGATGAAGTGGGCGAGCCGGCCGGGAAACCCGATGACCATCGCCGATGGGCGGGTTGCAGCCCGGATGATCACGGAAATCAACCAGTTCGCGCAGGGAGACCCACCCTGGCTTCTGATCGGGGGATTCGTGAAACCCCACCTGCCCTGGGATGCGGCGACTCAATTCTTTGATTTATACCCCACCGATCAGATTGCGCTGCCGGACACCATGTTCCCCGGCGAGACCTACTACGATGAGTTTTTTCCCGGAGCAACAGGTGGGCAAATTCCATTGATGGGACAGTTAGGTTACGTACCACACAGCCTGGTGCATGTGTCGGGTGACCCGTTGCCGGACGAGGATGCACAAACCGCGCGGCGGGCGTACTTCGCCTGCGTTTCGCACGTGGATTACCTGGTCGGTGAAGTCATGGCGGCCCTGGACGCCAGCGGTCAGGCCGATGACACCATCGTCATCTTTATGTCGGATCATGGATATCAATTGGGACAGTACCACAAGAGGAGTTGGGAGAAATCCAGGCACCTTCCGCAATCAATCTGGACCCCGCTTATTATTTCCGCTCCACACTTCAAAGGGGGCCAGCGGGTCGGTTCGGTTGTCGAATTGGTGGATCTCTATCCTACTCTTCTTGACCTGTGCTACATGGATGAGCCCTACCCCCTGGCTGGAGAGTCGCTCGTGAGCCTGCTGGCTGATCCCGATTCTCCGTGGGATCGCCCCGCATTTTGTGAACTGAGAAAACCGTCGCCGCAGGATTCTCCAGCGATCATTGCCTCTGCAGTGGATCCCGAAACAGGGGAGCGGTCGGTGTTCATTGCAGCCAACCGGCTCAACAATACCTTCGGTTTGTGGAACTGGGATCGCGATCCGAACTTCAGAAAGAATCTGATGCCTTATGGATCAAGTTCAAGGGCCCCCATATTCCGGAACACGTTCAACGAACTTCGCGCCATGATTCCCCCCGAGTTCGAATTAGACCGGCAGATTCCTGCCACCCTCACCAACCGTTTCGATCGTGATTCCGATGGGGTGCCGGACCTCGACGAGATCAATCTGGGATCATCTCCGTCGCTCACCGATACCGATGGCGACCAATTGACGGATTCTGAAGAGCGCGAACTCGCGTTCCTTGGGTACCAGATCAATGGAGATGATAGTCTTAGGAATGATTATCTTGAGCAGTTCGCCCGGGAGGAGAGGGAGAACTGGATCGGCTCCGCGACAATTAGATTGATGGAAAGTCCCGACATGGAGAACTGGACTGAGATCGACCTCTTCGAGCGGCTGTTTGACCCGGATTTGGCGGCTTTATTCTTCCGGGTTGAATTGGTCGGAATGGATTAGAATCCGCCCTCTCCCAGGGCCCTCGGCCGGTCGGTGGGCCGTCGAACGTTGTGGTTCATCACTTGAGAATACACCTCTCAAGGCGCCTTTTTTAGAAAACCACACGCTTTGGGACCATTTTAATTCCTAAATAATAAAATAAATCTTAAATACTATTGAACTTTATGAATCAGTATTCTTTACTAGTTAGCACAGGCCAAGACGCGGCAAATTTCTATGACCCCCCTCATACCGCAGCGACATGGCGCCTCCGTCCCCCCGAGAGGTGCGCTCTCAGTTCCACGAATTCGAACTGCGGCGATTTTGGCGTGGGGAATCTGCTGTTCCGGCCTCTGGGGGACGGATCTGTACGTCGCTCCGCCCCCGGCGGGAGTGGACACCAATGCGGGCACCATTGCTACCCCAGTGGCGACCATCCAGGAAGCGGTGGACCGAGCAACACCAGGCACTACCATTCACCTCCGCGCCGGGATCTATCGGGAATTGGTGCGGCCGCGCAGTCAAAACTCAGGGACGGCCGGATCACCGGTCGTGATCCGAGCCTACGATTCTGACGAGGCCGGACCCCTACTGCCCGAGAGCGTGACGGTGTCGGGTTACGATGTGGTGCAGCCGGGACAGGAGGGAGCGGGGACATGGGAACCGGTAGCTGGCCGTTCTGATGTTTGGAAAATTCAACTCACCGCCAACCATGGATTGGCGCACGGACGGAACCAGGTCAAGTACGACGGGGCTACGCTGTGCGAAGCGCGCTGGCCCGATGCAGCCTATCCCGGAGATCGCTCCTATCTGAACATGGCGGCAGCTGAGGCGGGCTCTACCGTGAACCTCCCGCCCAATCCGACCGTTCCCGGCACCTACTCCGCAACCTACATCGTGAACAATCTCCCGGCGGACAACTGGGTTGGGGCGACGGTTATGTTCAGTCCCGGGAAAGGATTTACGAGAGACAGTGCCATGGTCACCTCCCAGACCGCATCCACGATCAGCTTTGACTACCTCTATCGGGGAGCCAGCTACGGCGCCAAGGAAGGGGACCCCTTTTTCATTCAAGACTCCCTGGCGGCTCTTTCCACGCCGGGGGAAGCATTTTTCGACGTGGACGGGGTAAGTGGGGATGCCCACGTCCTGTACGTGTACTCACCGGATGGGAGTGATCCGTCTCAGCGGGTGGTCGAGCTCCGGAGCAAACGAGAGCATCCGGGTTCACCGACTCAATCGAGTGACGCGGCCTTCTTCTTCACTGCCTGGGCGCGACATTTCACTCTGAAAGATTTCACGATCGATGGAGCGACCCTCGTCGCGGTGGAGGGCCAGAGCAGCTACATCGCCATTGATGGAGTTTCGGTGATCAACACGATCGGGCGGGCTCCTACCGCGGTGCAATTTGGTGGGGACTGGTGTGAGGTGCGGAACTCCCTGATCGACGGCAGTGGCGGAGTTGGAGTGAGCATTGGGGACAATGGCGTCATTCGGAACACCGTAATCCGGGACACGCTGGATCAGGCCTTCTTCCCGCAAGGCACGGGTATCGTCTTCGAAAATAACACCGTCTACAACACGGCCGGGGTGGCAATCGATATTGGCGGCCCAAATGCCGTTCTGCGCCGGAACAATGTCTACAAGGCCGGCCTTTGGCTCACGGATGTCGCCGCGCTAAATAGCTGCTCCTCGGGGGACGCGGGAGGGACGGAAATTGCCTACAACTGGGTGCACTCCTGTTATTCGCGGGTTGACGGTGCGCTCTCGTGGGGGGGAGCAATGGGGATTCGGCTGGACTCCGGTTGCGGTTATCCCGGCGTGTCTGGATACGATATCCACCACAACATCCTGTGGAAGCTCAGCAGCCAGTATCAGGTCCTAATCTGGCCTTTGCAGCCGGCCGATCCGAACTACGACGCCATGAATGTGCGGCTGTATCACAACACGGTGGAAGGTTACTTCTGGTGCGAACGCACCGGCACCCTGGGAGGACTGGACATGCGAAATAACCTCCTGCAAAGCTCCTCCACGGAGCCCGGGATTATCGACACGGCCTCGTATTTCCGTACCAACCTATTTTACCAGAAAGATCTTCCGGACAACCTGACGGGAGCTCCGGGCTTTGCCGCCCCGCTGAATGGCGACTTCCGTCTCTTGGATTCCTCGCAGGCTCGCGGAGCGGGGGAGGTGACGCCGTACAGCTCCGGCCCCAATCCGGACCTCGGCGCCTTACCCTATGGAGAGTCGGCGTGGATTGCCGGCGCCAAACTGCTTCCGGAGGACTATGCGCAAATCAACGTCCAGCTGCGTCCAAAGAGCGGGGGTGGCAATGAGGTCTACGTCACGGGTCTCCCGGCGGGACGTCTCGTTCCAGAATCCTTCCGGCTGAAAATCGGTCCGGAGACCTCCACTTCTCTTTTTGCGGTGCTCGATGCCGACGACCACCGATCGGAGGCTCATATCGAGATCGATCTCACCGGGCTGACAGGCGCTCAAGCAGTGTCGTATTCGATTGACGGGGTCACCTTCCAATCGCATGGCACCATCGAATTTCCCCAGAGCGGGCAGGTGCAGGCCCAAGTTGGCAGTGGGTTGGAGATTTCCCCGATCGAGGGTGGGACCGAGCACACCCTCGAGGGCGTGGTTTCCAGCAATCTCCCCTATTTTCTCGCGCCCATCACCTTCGAAAACTTTCTTGGTCAGGATCTCGTGTCGATCCCGGTGCCGATCATCATCGACACCGCATCTCCTATCGCGGCCGGGCATCTGCGGGCGGACGGCGGTGATCTCCGAGTCCGGGAGATTGGATCCAGCAGTGGAGGATGGACTGAAAATGTCCTCGATATCTACATCGACTCCGGACTGAACACGGCGCGAACCCTTGTTTGGGTCCGATATGCTCCCGGGCAGACGCCCCTGGGGGGCGACTTTTACGCGACCTATGGGGATCCCGGTCTGTCTACCGTGAGCAATCCTGCGGTTCTTATCGACTACTACGATGAGCTGGCGCACCCCGCGTTGCAGTCCTGGCTGAAAGCGGACGATTTCGGGGTCCTGTCGCCTAATCCGGTTCCGGTTGGAAACTGGCTGGACCGGAGCGGGAAGGGCCACGACGCGGTGCAGACCGTAGTGGACAAGCAGCCGCTGCTGACGGAGGGCGCGATTTCGGACTTTCCAGCGTTGAGTTTCGACGGGACGAACGACTACTTCGACCTTGGGCATCTCGTTGACACCTCCGACGGGATTACTCTGCTCTACGTTCATCACAGTCCAGATCTTGGACCCAGCCCGAACCGGCTTTTCAGCAGCAATGCGGTCGGATTGGCCGATCATCTTTCGGGCGGCTTCGTGATGGATGGGCTTCCGAGCCCAACCGGTGAGCCGCTGCTGAGGCACACCTATTCGGCCACCAACGTGAACATGACGGATGCGACCATCGGGGCCCGGCACAAGTACAAGAACAGC
>CAUZKZ010000404.1:0-5457 GCA_963580345.1 Verrucomicrobiia bacterium
ACAGTGCCAAGGCGGCGGACATGGCTGAAAGCGCCCGGGATAGCCTGGACCGCTCGGAGGTGTCAATCGGCGACCTCGCCGGTGAGCCGCCCACCGTCCTTGGTGCGGAAGTTCACTCGGTGGTCCTTCGCACCGTGATCCGCAACCCGGAAGGGAAGGTCTCCCAGTACGACTTTTTCATCAATGGAACCCGCCATCGATTTTCCGGAACGCAGGGAGCCCTCCTGGAGGCGCTCTGTGCGAAAGAAGGTGCGAGCACTGATCATTACGTCCCGTTCAAGACCCGCCAGTCGCTGGAAGAAATCCTCGGAGTCGATGCGAGCGTCCTGCGCACCCGGGTCAACCGACTGCGCGACACCCTGGCGGATCGCTACGGATTTTCACGCGATCTGTTAGAGACTGATCGCGCCCGCGGCTACCGTCTTCGCCTGGCCCGGAAAAGCCCCTCGGACTGAGGGTTCAAAAGCGTGATGACGCCCCGATGTCATGTGCCCCCGCGTTTCCGCCGATAGTTCCGCCCGCCGCGCCCCAATGTCGGGTCGCACCGCCCCACAATCCGAGCCCACCTCCCCGTGACGACCACCACCACCTCCGCCATGCCGGCACAAACCTCACCGGAGCAAGCCGCCGGTCGGCTTCCAGGAACGTCCTTTCGGCTCCTGCCCGAGCCGGGAGAGGCGACGACCTCCGCACTCGAACCGCTCGTGGTGTCCGGCGGAGTGGTCGGCCTGGCCGGAGTGGGCCGGGAAATCCCTTACTTCGTTGTGGCCGGTGGGCCCGAGTGCCGCGTGCTTCTGGAGCAGGTGACCCGGCTGGGTGTACATCGTCTCCTGGCGGTCGCCCCGGCGGGGGCGCTGCGCTGCAACGACCTCAAGGCGCCGCACGCGGTTTTGCTGCAACACGGCGATCAGTTCAGCGTGGCTGGTGGCATTGTTCTGGAAGTGGCGGAATTCATTCAGCCTCACGTCGGGCCGCCGCCGAGGGAACTGATCGGGAAAGCGTGTCCGACCTGCCGGGTGCCCTTCGGCGAGGAAACGCGTCTTTACCGCTGCTCCTGGTGCGGGAGTGGGATGCACCTCGAGGAGGGGGACGAGTCGGTCGCCCTGCAGTGCGCCCGGCTCGTGCCGGAGTGTCCGGTCTGCCGGCACCCGGTGCACCTGGGAGCCGGCTATCGGAGCCGGCCGCAATTCCTGGAACAAGAGCACGTCTGATGCAGGACACGAGAAACAGTTTCCTGGAAGTCTTCGAAGGCCCGAATCCGGGCCATGCGACGCGGTTGCCGGATCGCGAGCGCCTCCCTGCCTATGTCAGTGCCGACCCGCTTCCGCTGGAGAGGCTCGATGATTTGCGGGCACTCGTGATTGGAACCGGCGCGGTGGGCGGGCCGTTGGCCGTGGATCTCGCGCGCCTGGCCCCGGCGCAGATTGGGATCGTGGATCCAGGGATCTTCAAAGCCCAGAGCGTGGCGACCCAGCCGATCCAGCCCGGCGAAGTCGGCTGCTGCAAGGCGGAGCTCATGGCGCGGCGATGCAAAGAGATCTCTCCCCGCACCCGCGTGCTCTACTATCCCGGAGCCGTGCAGGAGTTGTCCCTGGTGGAGCTGGCGCAGTTCAATATGGCAATCCTGGCCACCGACAACCTGTTCGCGGAGGTGGAGAGCGGCCGCCATTGCACCGCGCTCGGCATACCCATGATCCAGGGGAGCGTGCAGGGAGAGACCATGGTGGTGCATGTGCGTTTCTTTGGGAACGCGTCGGCCGATTCGCCCTGCCCGGCTTGTGGGTTCGGCCGCCAGGAGTGGGATCTCTTTGGCAGCGAGGTGAGCTTTTCCTGCGAGGGGGCGGCGGCCGCGACCCCCCGGCCGGAAGTCGCCACGCAGCCCACCATGTCGACCTCCGGTCAGTGCGGCCTGGCCGCCAGCCTGGTGATCAACCAGGTTCTGCGCGCGACGCTGCGACTCGGTGCCCCTGTGGAGGATTCCCTGTTGGAGTATTGCGGGATGACGCACCGATCGCACCTCAGTGCGCTCCGCCGAAATCCCGATTGTCCGTGCGAGCACCGGCGCTATGAGCTGTCTACGGCGCGCCGGCCCCTCGAACGATGCAGCCTGGCGGAGCTGGCGAAGCAGGCCGGCCCGGACGAGCTGCTCGACTTCACGGTCGGGGAGTGGCGCTGGGCGGAACGCGGCGTCTGCGAGTGCGGTCACGAGCAGGCGGTGGGGCTTTTCGTGGCTCCCGGCCACGAGCTTGCGGGCCACTGTGCCCGGTGCGGCCGGCCCCTGCACTGCCAGCCATTCTTTCTTCACCGCCGCATTGGGGCGGCGTGCTTCGAGACGATCGGCCATCGGCCGCTCCACGAACTTGGTGCGGAGCGGGTCGACTGGGCGCTGGTGCGAAGCGGGCACGGCGGCGTCCTCTTTCAAAACCCCGCACAAGAGAATGAAGACTGATTTTCATCAAGCGAAGTGGGAGGGAGGGCTCTCCGACCTGTCGGCCGTCAGCCTGGACGCCGAGCACCAGGAGATTTTCGAGAAGGCGGTGGCCGGGTGTGCCGGAACCCCGGTGTGGCAACGGCGCATTCGGACCGAAGTGCGGGAGTTCGTGGCGCTCTCGATGGTCTCGGGCCGGATCGTGACCGCGATGGTGGATGCCAGGGACGATCTGCGCATCATGTTCGAACTGCGGGTCCCGGTGCCGACCCTTCCCGATCCGGACGGAGAGCTGGTGGTGGAGGATCGCGCCCTCTTGGTCCTGACCTACCCCGAGGAATCGCTCTTCTCCCCACGGCCCGGTTTCTCGTTCGTGAACCTGCTGCAGCCGAACCATCTCTTCCTCGCCAACGCGGCCCCGTCCGATCCGGCGCTCCCGCTCCAGGGACTCGGACAGGCGATCTGCCTCGGTCCGGAAATCGCGGCCGGCACCCCGGTGAAGGAGATCGTGCTGCGCACCTTCGGAGCCCTGACCATGCAGTCGGTGCAACTGGACGAGCGCGATGCGGCCGGCGTCATGAACCCGGCCGCAGCGGCGTGGTGGCTGCAGAACCGCCACCGCATGCCGCTCACTCGCGAGGGCTTCCTTGAATACGAACCCTCCGACCAATCATGAGCGCCACCCTCCTTTCCGGATCCGGCCACGCCTCGCCCCCGTTGGAAGTCATCCTCCCGCGCTGCGGCTTTTCTCGTCGGGGCGGCGAGTGGCTCCGCGGGAAGCTCCGCATCGAGCGGCACGGTCAGTGGCTGTCTCTGACGGTTCCCGCTCCAACGGGTGAAGACCCACTCGGTCGAGCCGGCCGGCCCGGGCTCTGGAAGCACGAGGAAGGTGGAGAGGCGAGCCGCGTGGTTTTCCCGCTGCCGGTTTCCATCCTGCAGGTAGACGAAAGCGCCGACCCGGACCAGGACGTTCCGCTCGAGTTCGAGGGAGGCCAATCTCCGCTCGAAGCCTGTCTGCGCTGGGCCCTTGCGACCCTGACCGGCGAGAGTCCGGAAGGATGGCAACCGCCCGGCGAGGAGGCCCTGGCCTTCTGGAAGAAAGATCATCATCTCACCGTCCAACACGGGAGCGTGGTGCGGCAGATCGAGGTGATCCGGGCCGGGGGACGCCTGTCGTTGCGGGTCGCGCTGGTGAACGAGGTCCCGGACGGCCTCCCGGAAGCTCGCGCGAAGTGGCTGCAAGCGCTGCTGCTCGACGCGCAAAGTTCCTGGCACCTGGTGCGGACTGCGATCACGGCGGAACGCGCCGCAGTGGCGGAAGTGGAATTGTCCGGCCTTCCCGCCGCAGTGGGCCCCCACCTGTTCCGGGCCGCTCTCGACAGCCTCCGGTGGGTGGTGGCCGGACTGGCGGAAACCGCCGAGTTTCTCGTCGACCCCGACGTGCCTTCGCAGGCCCTCGAACTTTGTCCGCCTCCGCGGCGGTCATCAGCGAAATGAACAGACGAAAACAGAACCATGGTTAAACCGAATGATACAACGCCGGGGAAGAGCAATGGCTCTTCCAAAGCGGCTGTCCTCGACCTCGAAGCGGTCGATGTCACAGCCACGCACGAACTCAGGGCGCGGGGGGTCGATCGAGCCACCCCGGCGGGCGCCGTGGCCCAGGCCTTCGCGGCCCGCATGGCGCTCCCCAAAAACGTCCCGTGGACCCTGCGCAACGATCGCACCGGGGCCATCCTCGATGAGGAAAGCCCGATCGGAGAGCAGGTCGAGACCGGCTCCCGCGTCGTCCTGACTCCGAAAAGCCATTTGGGAGCGAAGGCGTGATGCAGCCGTGTCCTCGACGGGGACACCAAGAGCGGGGCCGGTGGAGAAGTCGCCTCCACCGGCTCCGCGACCCCGGCCCGACAGGTCAAAAATACCAACCAAACCACTTGCCACGACATGACCACGACCCTTGACCCCGGCACCCATCCCGCGCATCGCACCCTGGCTCGTCCCGGGCTGATGGTATCCTTGCGGCGGGAATACGATCAACCCGTCCTGGCGCGCGAGCCCGTGACGGGCGACGACCTGGCAGACGCCGCGAGCGAGATGTGGCGCGACAGCTTTCTCCGTAGAGGCCGCCTGGATCTCGCGGTGGGGGATCTCTCCTTGCGAGTCGTGGGCATTTCCTCCAGCAAGGGCGCGCCGCATCTCGCCGGTTACGCTCTGCAGGCGACTTCGCAAGGGGACGGGAGCGACCGCCGCAGTGAGTTCAGCGCTTCCTCCGTCGATAGCGCCGCACAGCGCTGCCAGAGCCGGCTCCTGCAGACCGGTGTTCTTCAGTCCGGCGAGACCGTCCTCTACGAACTCGAGGAAGGGACGCCGGAAGCGGGTGGACCGCCCCCGGCCGCAGCGTTGCCGGAACCGTTCGAGCTGACGGTGAACGATCCGCCCTTGCACATCCTGAGCGTTCCGCTCGATCCCCTCCTCGAAAAAGCGCGTCCCGAAGGCGAGTGCAAAGCGGATGTCTTCCCGGTCTTCTACACCGCTCGGGCCTTTTCGTGGGCGGAGAAGTGTTCGCGCAAGGGCGCCGAGATCAATCCCTTCCACGAGAGTGGCGCCGTGCTCGTCGGGTTTCTTTGCACCTGCCCGCACACCGGCGAATTATTCGTCATCGTGACGGAGGCCTTCGAGGTCACCGATGCCAAGGCGAGCCTGGTGACCCTCGAATACAGCGGCAAGAGCTGGGCGCGCCTCCAGTCCATGATCAAGGCACGGCAGGCCATCGATCCCGCCGTGCGCATCCTCGGCCAGGCCCACGGCCACAACTTTCTCCCCAACGACGGGAAGACCTGCGCGGAGTGCGCGATGGTCGAGGTTTGTTCGACCTCGAACCTCTTCGCTTCCTCCGACGACCGCAACTGGACCCGCGCCGTGTTCTCCCACCAGCCCTGGGCCCTCTGCCAGATCTTCGGTCTCACCGCGCGTGGCGACCTGGTGCAGGGCCTCTTCACCCTCCACGACGGGCGCCTCCAGAAACGAGA
>CAUZKZ010000405.1:0-5448 GCA_963580345.1 Verrucomicrobiia bacterium
CGGCGAGCATCTTCGCGGTCTCCAGCGCCCACTTGTAACCGTGCGGCCAGAATGCGTCGGAGCCGCCAGCATCGACCATCAGTTCGTTGTCCGGCCCGAGAGTTTCACGGGCCGCTTTGACGATCGCCTCGTCGGTTTTCCCGTCCCGCCGTCCGAACGGTCCCCAGCCGATCTTGAAGGCTCGAAATCCGCGGCTGAGCCCATCTTCGAGCGAGGCGCGCAAGACGCCCGGTTTGTCCATCAAGAGGGAGCCGTAGGGTTTGATCGACTCGCGGTAGCGTCCTCCCAGCAATCGGCTCACCGGTTGGCCGGTGACTTTGCCGAGGATGTCCCACAGCGCGATATCGATCCCGGAAATGGCGTGGGTGATCGATCCGCCGCGACCCTGCCAGAAGGTCTGCTGATGGAGCGCCTCGGTTGTTGCAGCCGGGTCGAGAGCCGAAGCGCCGACCAGGTGGGGACGCAGCACCTCGATCGATCCCTCCACCAGCTTCGCGGATGTGTAAGCGCTTCCGATGCCGGTGACGCCCTCGTCGGTGATGACTTCGACGAGGGTGTGGAGGTTGGTATCCAGGTCGAGCGATTTCTCATCCCACCCGCCGTCCGGGGTCCCGCCGCGCAACGGCAACAGGCGAACATCCTGAATAGTCATGAGCATTGTATCCAACCGGGCCGGGTTGAATTTGCAACGCTAATGATGCCAACGAGGGGCTCTCCAGAGGCGGGCGTCGTCGAGCGCCACGACAATCGCGGCCCACCCGGCATCGGCCCACCCTTGCCCAAACTTCCCCGCAGCCTGAGACCCGGGGCAACACGTGCTGAAAAATTGATCGGAATAGCGACCGCGCATCGATAAAAGCGAGACAATGAATCAGCCAACTCGTCGTCGGACTTGCCTCAACCACTTCGCCCTGATCCTGGCACTGGCGATTGCTCTCCACGAAACAGCCACGGCTGGAGGCACCTTCATTTATTGCTCCGCTGCGGAAGACAAAGCGATCGCGGTTTACCGGCTGAACGAGAAGACCGGCGAACTCTCCCTGGTCGAGCGCGAACCGACCCCGGGGCAACCCGGTGTCCTCGTCGCCTCCCCCGATCGCACCCGTCTCTTCGCGTCAATGCGTTCCACCGGTCAACTCGCCGGCTTCCACATCGATTCCACGACCGGTCGCCTGACCAGCGTCAATGTCGTGGACGGTGGCGAGGACCCCGCTCATCTCTACGTGGACAAAAGCGGTGATCATCTATTTACCGCCTATTACGTCGCCGCCAAGATCGGTATTCATCGGATCGATGACAACGGGAACCTGAGCCGTTCCCCCGTCCAGGAAGTGAAAACCGAGAAACGTGCCCACGCCGTCGGGCCGGACCCGGCCGAAAGGTTTTTCTACGTCCCGCACACCAAGCCCAACCGCATCTATCAATTCACGTGGGACCGCGCGGAGTCACGCCTGGCACCCCATGAAACTCCTTTCATTCAGCGTCCCGATCGGTCCGGACCAAGGCACATGGTCTGGCACCCGAACCACCCCATCGCCTACATCGACAACGAGCAAGGAAGCAGCGTCACCGCGTATCAAATCGGCGAAACGGGCAGTCTCATCGCCGGGCAAACCGCGTCGACAATTCCCGCGAATTTCGAGGGCCCCAACAGCAACGCGACGTTGAGAATGCACCCCAACGGCCGCTTCCTTTACGTCGCCAACCGTGGGCACGACAGCCTGGCCCTGATCGAACTCGACGAAACCGGCAAACACCTGAAATTGGTCGATACTTACAGCACCGAGAAGACGCCGCGCTCGTTCGCGATCGAACCCGGCGGCAAATTCCTTTTCTCCGCCGGAGAAAATTCAGGCCGCCTGGCAATCTTCACCATCGATTCCGACGCCGGACATCTCCGCCGCATCCAGACCTATCCCATCGGCCGGAAATTCTGGTGGGTCGAGGCGATTCGGACTTCGAAATAATCTCACGCTGGTGGTTGTCAAGTTTCTGTAATGTGTCAGGGGACAGTGATCACGACGTCGTCGATGTACCAGCCGGCCTGGGTGGGATCGGAGATGTCGTCGGAGTCGATGCTCTCCGAGATGACCACCTCCGGCGGGGCCGGATAGCTCTCCAGGCGGTAGAAGAGCCGGGAGTCGACCGGTTTGGGGATGGTCAGGTCTCCGGTCAGGGAGAGGCTCTTGGAGTCCGCCGCCTCGAGGAAGGAATCGAGGCCATCGAATTCCATGACTCCGCTCTCCCGTTCGCCGTCGACCACCCAGGAGGCCCCGCTGTTCGGAGTGGCGTGGTTGGAGTTGCCGGATCCGTCCGGCTGCAGGCTGGTATCCGCATCGAATGGAAATGAGCCGGCTCATCGTCGCGCATGGATCTGCGCTTGTGCGCGGTCACCCGCGACGGCGGTATTCCTTCAAGCGGCATTTCAGATCGCGGCAGACTCGTTCGAACTCGCCCTCCTCATGGGGATCGAGACCGATGGGATCGAAGCGGGCTTTCCAATGGAAGCTGACGGCGCGCTGGAGGGTGGATGCCACGGATGGAAGGCGCTCGCTGAGCCGCAAGATCCACTCCGTGAAGGCCTCGCCTTCCCGCCTGGAGCCCAACCAGTGCTCTGCCGGTTTCGCGAGGCCGTGCAGGGGCGTGACGAGGGCGTCGCCCTTGCCGGCGCCGCGCATCCCACGCCGCTTCCGCCCATGGCGGGTCCTGCTCTGCCACAGCCGGAACGAAACGTAAGCCAGGAGAAGAATGCCCACGATTCCCATCACGCGGCTCACCACGACACTATTTCCCGGAGTGGTCCGCCAGAGAAGAAAGTCCTCGCGGACGCGCTGCCACCAATCGAGCAGACGCCGCTGCCACGGAATGCCCGAACCCTCGATCGCGAGCCAGTCGGGCGGGGTGGGATCAAAGTCGATCCACTTTCCTCCCGTCCACGACATGCGATTCTTCTTCTTCCTTTGGTCGAATTCAACGCGCCGTTCGCCCCCGACGTAGACACGGCACCAGGCGTGGGCATGCCGTCCCCGCAGCAGCCACGTTCCCGACTCGCTCTGTTCCTGCGCCGAAAATCCCACGCAATAGCGCGCCGGGATTCCCGCCTCACGCAGGAGGAGCACCGCCGCAGTCGCGAAGTACTCGCAATGCCCCACCCTCGAGTTCTCAAGAAATCTCGACACGGCCTGCTGATATTTCGGGCCGGTGTGATGGCGATCGTCCAAGTGGATGCTGTACTCGAAATCCTGGAGGAAGACCTGCCTGATGCGAGGCAGGACCTCCCCGGCCGGCCGGCCACGAAGATCCAGCGCGTCGCAATACCTGGCCATCCCCGGCTTCTCACCGGCCGGAACCTGCAGGTCGAATTTCTGGTTGGGTCCCTTTTCGTGGAGGGAAGGACCGCCGTAGAACACATCGAAGGAGACCACGCTGTGCTCCGGGTTTTCGAGCCGCACCGTCCCCAGCGAGTTGTACTGGACGCCCTCGGCCTGCAGGCGCGAGAGGCTATGGGTGGAATCCGGGAGCGGAAGCGGGGAGATCGTGCGCACCTGTCCCACCAACTGCATCCTGCGTCGCTGCCGTGGGTCGCGGTCCAACTCGGCAGGCTCGAATGCAAACTGCCGCCCGCCACCGGGCAATTCGCGATCCCACATGTCCTCGTAGTCGTCGTCCCTCTTCAGGCTCCCGCGGGGCTTCCCGCCGACGTTCCCGCTCGTCCCGCTCTCTTTCGGATCGTCGATCGGCTTGTGCCACCACTGCCCCAGCTCGTGGTGATTGTAGGCCGCCTCCCGGAAGAGGCGCTTGCGGCGCGGCTCCGGATCGTTGACGCGCCAGTGCACGCGGTAGGATTGCTTGATGCGACCCAACTGGCCGATCGCGGTGCGGGCCCGGTCCGTCGAGGTGAAGCGTCCACTCGCGGGATTCACCACGCCGCCAAGGAATTCGAAGAGCGCGAAGAGTCCGAAGGAGGCCCCTGCCCCCAGGACCGCCACCAGGACGAGGGCCACGCTCCAGCTGATGGGGCGCTTCTTCCCGAAGGGGCTGATGCAGAACAACCCCACTGCCATCAAGGCGAACAGTCCAAGAAAGTAAACCGGACCGGGAACCCCCAAGGCCGAGGCCACGAGGATCAGGCAGAGGTAGGGATAGCCGATATGCACCTGGATGGGATCGACAGGCCGGCCGGCGGCCCGGTCGATCAGCATCTTGCGCCGCGCAATGAACGAAAACGTGTTCAAGGGCATGCTGGGCTGGGTCGCATAACATTGCGATAGGACCACCGGCAAAAACAGGACCGGTATCCACACCAGAAGGTCGAACAACAGGATGACGCTCTTGCCCTGCAGCCACAACGACGCCAGGGCCAGGGTGGTCAGCAGAAGCGAGAGGGCCCAGGCACGCACGAAGCCACGCTCCCCGAAGTTCCAGCGCAGGTCGGTCCAGGCTCGCGCCTCCACCAGGAAGGCGCACACCAGTCCCACCACCGGGTGCCCGCTCACTCCACCCCAGAACAGGAGCGCCACTCCGAGCAGCAGGCGCGGGGGGGCGGGAGGGGCGGCGTGGGTCCGGTTCATAAGGTCCGAAGTCCTTCCTGCACATATGGAGGTTCTAACAGGAGGTGGCGGCACGGAATCGGATCGTCCGCGAAATCGGCACGCAGCTTTTCCGCGTCCCGGCAAAGGATAAGCGCGATGGTCTCCAATCCTCCCTGGGTGAGATTTCGAAGAAAGGCGGACCGCTCCCTCGACCAGCCGGTAAAGACGCAGAGGCACGCCGTGAGGTCGTCGCGATGCCGGCACACCAGGCGTTCCAGGGCATCGAGATGCTCCTCCGGCTCGGTTTCCACCGCGGCCAGGACCTCCAGCAGCTTCTCGGCCCGGGCCTCGCCCCGCCCCGCGGTCACCACGATGGCTTCATCCTTGATGAACATGAGGTCCAGCAGGCTGCGCTTCGTATCGATCGCCGACGCGAAGGAGGCCGCTACCGAAACAGCCTCTTCGAAGAGCTCCTCGTCGCCGTGCTCCGCGAAATTGTCGAGCACCAACCCGTAGCGCGGGTAATAGACGTCCTCGAACTCCATGACGATCGGCCGTCCTGTCTTGGCCCAGCCTTTCCAGTGGATGTGCCGCAGGGCGTCGCCGGAGCGGTAGTCACGCAGACCGAGAAACTCGCCGGATTGCCCGATCGTGTTGGAGACCGCATCGCCCCCGAGCTGGGAACAGGCCTCTCCGGGAAGATCGAGGGTGGGCAGGCGGTAACGCCGCGGCAACACCACGAGGGAATCTGCCTCCGCTTCGACGCGCCGGCAGCGCTGGAAAAGACCGAAGGGATCGGGGAGGCGGGCACGCATGTCCTCCAGCCGGATCACGCCGCGCCGCCGCGGGTTGAGCTGCATCCTCACCCGCCTGGACTCGCCGGCATTCAACAGGACAGGCTCGGTGGCAAGCCCGC
>CAUZKZ010000406.1:0-5431 GCA_963580345.1 Verrucomicrobiia bacterium
AGTCCCTCGCTCGCCACCCTCTTCAGCTCCCTCGCCGGCACCGGGGCCGAGGACGGCCGGCTCCCCGCCCCGCCCCCCGCGCACCCGGACAACCCCACCGCCACGCCCACTCCCAACCCCGCCAGGATCTGCATCGTCACGCTCTTCATAACACCCACCGCCCTCTTCTATTCCATCCGCCCAAGCCAAAAAAGCCCCAACTCAACCGCCACCTCCCCCGCTTTTCCTTGGCCCCGTGCCTACTCCCCCACTTTGTCCACCCTCCACTTTGTCTGTCTCTTCCCGCCCGTCCTCACCCCCCGGAGCGACCCGGCCTGGCGAAGAATTCCCAGCGAGACCGGCTCAGATCAGGCGCGCGATGGCGGCCAGGACATTCGCGATCACGGGGTGCTCGAGCGCGACCATTTCGACCTTTTCCTCGAGTTCGGAAAGCCGCTCCCCCATATTGTGCTCCTCCGGATCATCTTCTTGCCTCCGCCGGCGCACGGCCGCTTCCGCCACCGCGATCGCTTCGCGCAGTTTTTCGGTTTTCGCGCGGTCTGCAGGGTCTCCCGCCGCCCCTTCCGCGGTCGCGACTTCTCTGGCGAGAGAATCCACCAGGCCCAGCAACTCCTCGCGGTGATTCGCGGTAATTTCGGGAGCAACCTCAATGGCTTTTCGCAAGTCGATGATGCTTTGCCGCGGCATGGCGATTTTGATGGAAAAGGAGACCGGGGAGGGTTGAAGTCGATCCTCACGGGACGACCGGAGAAAGAGAGACCCTTTGGTGTTTTCGGGAGGATACCACCGGATCCGTCCGCTGTTAAACATTATTGCACCGGCCTCTCCGGGCTCCCAAGCCGCCGGCAGGCGGACCAGGCGAGGCTCGGCGTAAGGCGTTGGTGGGACCCCGGCGGTCGCGTCAGGGGGGCCGGCGGCGGGCAGGCGGGAGACCCACCCTGCATGCCCTACACCTCGAAGCGAATCCCCTGGGCCAGCGGCAGCTCGGTGGAGTAGTTGATCGTGTTGGTGCTACGGCGCATATAGTTTTTCCAGGCGTCGGAGCCCGACTCGCGGCCTCCGCCGGTTTCTTTTTCACCGCCGAAGGCGCCCCCGATCTCCGCCCCGCTGGTCCCAATGTTGACGTTGGCGATCCCGCAATCGCTTCCGGCCGGACCGCAGAACAATTCCGCTTCGCGCACTTCGCCGGTGAAAATTGCGCTCGAAAGCCCCTGCGGGACGCCATTCTGGATCGCGATCGCTTCCTCCAGTCGGCCGTAGGTCATGACGTACAGGATCGGGGCGAAGGCCTCGCTCTGCAGCACCGGGACATCGGCCGCAATCTCCACCAGGGCCGGCTTCACGTAGTTCCCCTCCAACCGCCCCGCATTGAAGACGGTCCCGCCCTGCTCCCGCGCCGTGGCGAGGGTCCGCTCGTAAATTTCCACCGCCTCGGCATCGACCAGGGGGCCCACCAGGCTGCCCTCCTCCACCGGAGAACCGATCGGCAACCCGGCGTAGACCTTTTTGAGCCGTGTCACCACGCCCTCCGCGATCGACTCGTGCACAATGAGGCGCCGCAGGGAGGTGCACCGCTGCCCGGCCGTGCCGACTGCCGAAAAGACGATGGCGCGCACCGCCAGTTCGAGGTCGGCGGAAGGGGTCAGGATCAGGGCGTTGTTGCCGCCCAACTCCAGGAGGGCGCGCCCCAGGCGTTGCGCCACCGCGACACCCACCGCACGCCCCATCGGCACGCTCCCGGTGGCACTCACGAGCGGGAGCCCGCGCGCGTCCGCCAGGGCCCGCCCCGTCTCGCGGCCGCCCACCACCACGCACGACAACGCCTCGGGCGCCGATGCGAATTCGCGCACCGCCTGCATGAGGAGGTGATGGCAGGCCAGGGCGCAAAGCGGCGTCTTTTCCGACGGCTTCCAAACCACCGGGTCGCCGCACACCAGCGCCAGGGCGGCATTCCAGGCCCACACCGCCACCGGAAAATTGAAGGCCGAGATCACGCCCACCGGGCCGAGCGGGTGCCACTGCTCGGTGAGGCGGTGGGCGGGCCGTTCCGAGGCGATGCTCAGCCCGTAGAGCTGGCGGCTGAGACCCACCGCAAAATCGCAGATGTCGATCATTTCCTGCACTTCTCCCTCCGCTTCGGCCGTGATCTTTCCCATCTCCCAACTCACCAGGGAGCCGAGGGTCGCCTTGTGGTTGCGCAGCACCCCGGCAAACCGCCGCACCAGTTCCCCGCGCACCGGCGCCGGGACCAGGCGCCACTCGTTGAAGGCGCTCCCGGCCCGTGCCACCGCCTCCGCCACATCGTCCGGAGTGCAGGTTCCCACCTCTCCGAGCAGGCGTCCGTCAATCGGACTGTGGGAAGCGATGGATGCGCCGCCGCCCAGCCGCAGGTGCGGGCCGGCCTGCCAGCCGGGATTGCTTTCCGAGAGTCCCAGCTCTTCAAAAAATGTCGGTTCGGTCTTCATGATTCGGGGGCGCCGTCGGGATTCGCCTCGCGCCGGCTCAGGATTTGCCAGCTGCTTCCGACATCGCCCTGCACCGGCTGCACTTTCACTTCGGTCGGATTGTCGATGGCGTAGTATTGCCCGAAGCGGTTGGCCAGAAAGTCGTCGAGCGCGATGTGCTCCTGGCGGACGTGCCCGCCGGTCGGCAGCTTGCCCGCGACATGGAGATCCACCGCAGCACACACCGCCGCCGCAGTGGTGATCTGGATCGCGGACCACATCTCTCCGTGCACCACGCTGTGGTAGACCTTGCGCGCATCGGTGACCTGGGTGAGCCGTCCCTTGCGGCGCCCGGTCACCGTGCAGAACACAATCACGACGTCCTGCAAGGTCATCGCGATGGCATTCTCCAGGATGTCCCGGAAAACTTCCCGCCGGTCGCGAAGCTTCAATTCGTTCACCAGGAAATCGATCAGCTCCCGGTGCCCCGGATAGCGCACCGTCTTGTAGTCGAGCTGCTGGACTCTGCCCTGGAAGGTTTCGCACAGGGTCCCGAGCCCTCCGGAGGTGTTGAAGGCCTCGTAGCGCACCCCGTCCACCGAAAAGTTCTCGTAGCCCTCCAGCGCCAGCACCTCCGCGTAGGCTCCGTCGCGAATCGCTTCGCAGGCATTGCAATACTCGTTGATCAGCCCGTCGGTCGACCACGTCAGGTTGTATTTGAGGGCGTTGGACGGATAGAGCGGGAGGGCCCCGACCCTCATCTTGATGCTCTCGACCTCGTCGAGCCGCCGGGCCAGGTCGTTGGCCACGATGCTCACGAATCCCGGCGCCAGCCCGCACTGCGGCATGAAGACCTGCCCCGCTGCGGCCGCCCCCGCCGCCTCCCTCACCTGCCGCGCGGTCCGCACGTCCTCGGTGAGATCGAAGTAGCTCGCCCCGGTGGCAACGGCCGCCTTCGCCACCCGCAGGTTGTGCGAGTAGGAAAGCGCCGAGATCACCGCCCGGCACCCTCTCAGGGCCTCCTCCAGGGCGCCCTCCTGGTCAACGTCGATTCGGTGGGTCGTGGCGTGCGGCACTTCCGCCAGCCGCGCCAGGGCTGTCTCGGAAGTGTCGGCCACCACCACTTCGAAATCCCCTGTGTGGCAGAGAAACTTGCAGATCGCGCCACCAATCTTTCCGGCCCCGAGCAAAAGAATTCGTTCCATGCAGTGCTCCAATGTGGTGCCGGGCCTCGGTTTGTTCAACCGCCGCGTTTCGCTCTTGTCCCCACTCGTGAACATTTCCGTCAAAGACGCGACCTCCGGTAGCCAAGGCCGGCAAAGTAGGGTATCTATGCCGGGGCTGAACCAGCCCCCGCCAATGCCTGGTGACCATTCCGACCCCCTCAAGCAGTTCCAGTGGGAACCCTGCCCCGCGGGACAGCGCATCGTGGACACCATCGTCGAGGACCACCTCGCAAACTGCTCCGAAAGCAGGCAGCTCGCCGCCGCCATGAAGGAGCGCACCGGCACGCGCTTCGTTGACTGGATCGACCACCTCGCGACCGATCGCACCTCCCTGCTCCCCGCTCTGGATGAGGCCGGATTCACCTCCGCCGGAGAGCACGATGACAAACAATTCTTCGTGCATCGCGGCGCCGTCTTTCCCAGCATCCTGGTCGGGCCGGGATCGCCGCGCACCGCCACCCTGAAGGTCGATTCGGTGGCGGATTTTCTTTCCGCTCAACACCTCAGCGTCGCCATCGAGGGTCGCCCCTTTGCGCCCCTGCGCCGCGCCCGCGCCTGGGGCCATGACAGCGCCGCCCTGTGGGTGGTCGAGCGCCACGGCTACGCCGGGTTCGACTTGATCGAGCCGGACGACGCCACCCTTCTCGCCAGCCGGGAGCACCTCGAGGCCTTCCGGACCCGCCCCCGCGAATTCGCCACCGACCCCGAGGCCTTCGCCGCTATCCACGACGCAATCGACCGTGCCATCGCCGACCTCGGACCGGACTGGACCTCCGACCTCTGGTTCAATGCCGAGCGCCGCTACTGGATGCGCCGCAACCACGCCGCCCGCGTGCAAAAGGCGCGGCAGGACGTGCTCGGGCTGGGATGGGCCAACCACGACCACCACACCTATCGTTGCCGCCGCGCCACCTTCGTGCAGGTCATCGCGGTCTTCGAAAAGCTCGGCTGCCACTGCCGGGAACGATTCTACGCCGGGGCCGAGGCCGGATGGGGCGCCCAGGTGCTCGAGCAATCCGAGGCGGGCTTCGTCATTTTCGCCGACGTCGATATGGATTCTTCCGAAGTCACCGGAGAATTCTCTCACCTCGGGTTCCCGGAGCGCGACGAACTCGGAACCGTCGGCCTGTGGTGCGAACTGCACGGCGAGTCCATGCTCGCGGCCGGCATGCACCACCTCGAATGCCAGTTCGACTTCGAGGCCCTCCAATCCCAGATGCAGGCCGAGGCGGGCATCGGCATGATGAAGCCCTTCACCGACTTCCAGCACCTCCGCCAGCAGTTCACCGAAGGAGAACACTGGTCGATCGCTCCCCAACGCCTCGAACCACTCCTGGCCCTCGGGCAAATCACGGCCGAGCAGGCCGAGCGCTTCCGCTCCGAGGGCGCGATCGGTTCCCACCTCGAAAACCTCGAGCGCAACGACGGCTTCAAGGGCTTCAACCAGACCGGTATCAACGAGATCATCCTCGCCACCGACCCCCGCCGCAAACCGGAGAAGATCCAGGCCAATCCGGTTTAGATTCCCTCCTCGGCTCGATTTCAAGGACAGACCCGAATGCTGCGAGGTTAGGGGCACGCCCCGATCCCGGCAGGGATCGAATCCAGTAGCGCGGGGTTGAGGAGCGAGTTCGCGAGCGACGACACCCCGGGGTCCCGGGCGCGGAGGGAACACGACCCCGGAGGGTGTCGAAGCGGCGCTGTGATCCCTTCAGGATCACGTTGCTCGCACTCGCCATAAGTTCCCGGGGTATCTCCCGC
>CAUZKZ010000407.1:0-5405 GCA_963580345.1 Verrucomicrobiia bacterium
CATCGACGATTCGACTCTTCCCGGCGCGGGGGACCTTGTCGAGATGCTGGAGGTGTCGATGTTTGCCGGGGCTGGTCGCGCTGGCGGATTCCACCACTTCATCCCTCTCCTCATCGACTCCTCGAACCAGATCGCATGGATCGGCCCGGAGCTGACCCCGACGCAGGATGGCCACAATGTCTTTCCCATTACCGGAGCGGGCCCGATTGACGTCAGCGCCGAAACCTATCGCCTGGGCCTCTGGCAGTGGAATGATGGGCAGGATGACAACGCTGGTGGAACCGTCGCCTTCGCCGGAGGTGGCGGCGGCGGGATGTTTTACCAGAATCTCAATGGAACGCTTGGTGCCGATGCAATCTCGATCGGCCACGATGTTGCGGGCGGGCAGCAGCATGCCTCCGGTGCCGGAGGTCGCGACTACCATATCGATGTCTTGGTGGGTATTTCCGAGCCCGACGTGATCATCCTCACCGATGTCTCTTCCGATCCTGGGGCCGGAACCATCAGCTTGAGCTGGGAAAGCAAGGCCGGAAAGCTCTACAATCTGCGCAGCGAGGCCGATCCCGCACAGATCGCAGCGGTGGTTCCCCTCCACTGGCCCATCTTCGGCGGACATTCCGGCATCGCGGCCACTCCGCCCGAGAACACCCTGACCATCCCCATGCCCGCTGACCTGACGCGGCTGTTTGTGGTTGAAGGTTTTCCGGCCCCGCCCGTGACCCTCTTCACAGACGACCTTGAGTCGGGGGCCGAGGGCTGGACCACCGTAGTGAACGATGCAACCGGAAACACCCGGTGGGAACTCGGATCACCGTCCGGCTCCACCGGCCCCATCACCGGCGCCGGTGACTCCGCCACTGCGTGGTCCACCAATCTCGGCGACTACGGTCCGAACTCCGACATTTCCCTGCGTTCCCCCGCCTTCGACCTGAGCGGTGTGGCCAGCGCGGAATTAACCTTCAAGGCCTTCCGCGATGCGGACGGATTTGGCGACTCCGCGGTGGTGCGCTTCCTGCGTGCTGCCGACTTCCTGCAACTGGGCGCGGAAACTACCCTCGACATGACGGTATTCGATGTCAACTACGTCAACGTTGAGGTTCCCGTCCCGGCGGAGGCCCTCGGCGAGAATGTGATCATCGAGTGGAATTTCATAAGCGACGGCAGCGCGGATATCTTCAGCGGACTGAGCATTGACGATATCGAGGTGATCGAATAGCCGGGAGGACTGGCCCCTGCGAAGAAGGAGCACCCTTCCACTCCATGGCACAGAGCCCCCCAGCCCCCCGGGATGGTCCCCGGGGGGGACCCGTCTTGCGACCCCCCACCGCGCAAGTTTTTCCTGTTGGCGAATAGGCTCGGCTCTCCAACCTCCAGGTATTCGTCAGGAATCAGGGGTTGAATCTCAAACATCCGACTCAATTCACTGGATGCCGCGGTGTGGCACGACTTACAACAGGCCTCTGGCCGATGCACCCACGTCTAAAGATTCTCTCCATCGCAGTGATCTTCCTGATTGGGATAGGCGTGTGGATGCTCCTCAACGACACCCCGACCAGGGATCCCGCATCAGATGACACGGTGGAGGGAATCCAATGGCGACGGAGCGCCCCGCACGAACGGCCGGATCAAACCACCGGTGTCGATGTTCGGATGACTCCGATCGAGATTCCGGCCTCGGCACCCGCCACGGCCGCCGACTTGCACGAGCGAAAACTCGATCCCCGAGCCGACGGGTGGGACGGCGAAGTACTCGGTGAGGCGGCGTTGAATCAGCTCCGAAGGATTCTGGCCAGCGACGCCGAAGGCGGGGGTGCCTGGCCGCTCTCAGCTGGATTTGCGTGCACCCCGCTCCGGCCGAACCAGCGGGCAGAGGTTTTCCGAACCGGCGCCATGGCAATCCACCGTGGCGATATCCCGCAGGAGATGGCCCTGCGTGGAGAGGCCGCGCTGCGGGCTCAAGTCAAAGCTGTGGGTGTGCTCCCGGGGACGCGGGTGGAGATCAAGATCGTCCGCGTCGCACCGCGCACCGATGGGTTTTCGACCCGGGCGTTGGTAGAGCTCTTTCGTGTCGATGACCGCAGGCGGACGCAGGTCTCAGCGCGGTGGGATTGTGAGTGGTTGCAGGTGGAGGACGACGGCAGTGAGTCCGGTCCTCTGCTTCATCGCCTTGCGCTCGGGAGCTACGAGGAGACTGTGGCGACCTCCGGGCGCGCGATGTTCGAAGATGTGACCCACGCGGTGATTGGGGACAGTGCGGGCTACCGTGGCCAAGTCCTGCGGGGAATGAACCACTGGGCCGCACGGCTGACAAAGATCGACGACCTCCATTTTTTCGGCCATCACGGCCTGGCGATCGGGGACGCGAACGGCGACGGTTTAGAGGATCTCTACCTCTGCGACGGCGGCGGCTTGCCGAACCGACTCTACCTGCAGAACGCCGATGGGACCGTGCGCGATGCCTCCGCGGAGTCAGGAGCAGACTGGCTCGAAGAGTCGAAGTCTGCCCTGTTCCTCGATCTCGATAACGACGGTGACCAGGACCTCGTCGTGGCGACGGTTGCCTTGTTGCTATTCATGGAGAATGATGGTCGGGGCAGGTTTAGCGTTCACGGTGGCATCCCCGACCTGCCCGACCCGCATTCGATGTCGGCGGCAGACTACGACAACGATGGTGACGTCGATCTCTTCGTGTGCAACTACGGCGCGAAGCCGGCCGACGCAGGGCGCAGCGGGTTCGAGGCGACCGCGCCAATCCCGTTCCACGACGCGAACAACGGCGGTCGCAATGTGCTCCTGAAGAACAACGGCAAGTTCCGCTTCATTGATGCGACCCGGGAGGCGGGCCTGGAGACGACCGCCGGCCGCTGGAGCTTCGCGGCTGCCTGGGAGGATTTCGACGATGACGGTGATCAGGACCTTTACGTGTCCAATGACTTCGGGCGCAACAACCTCTTCCGCAACGACCAGCTCCCGGGGGGCGGCATACGCTTTCGCGACGTGGCAGGCGAGCTGGGCGTCGAGGACATGGCTTCGGGGATGTCGGTGGCCTGGGCCGACTACAACCGGGACGGGAAGATGGATCTCTATGTCGGCAACATGTTCTCCGCCGCGGGAAACCGCATCACCTCCCGGCGGCGCTTCACCGGAAACCGCCCCAACACGGCCGAACAGCTCCAGCGCATGGCACGCGGCAACACGCTCTTCCAGGGCTCCAGCGATGGCAGCTTCCACGATGTCAGCGAAACGGCGGCCGTCACCATGGGGCGTTGGGCGTGGAGCTCACTGTTCGCCGACCTCAACAATGATGGCTGGCAGGATCTCGTCGTGGCCAATGGCTATTTGACGAACGAGCGCACCGATGACTTATGAAGCTTCTTCTGGCGCCAGGTCGTGGCGCCCTCCCCGACCGAGAAGAAGGATGCCGAAGCGGTGCGGGATTACAGTGCCGCTTGGACGGCTATCATGAGGCTGGCGCGAGCGGGTTCGTCCTGGAGCGGCCGCGAGCGACACTGCGCCTTCCTTAATTGCGGTGACGTCGAACAGGGTGCGCGCTTCGCCAACGTATCGGCGGTCTCTGGACTCGACTTCCCGGACGATGGCCGCGCGCTCGCGGTGACCGATTGGGATGGCGACGGCGACCTCGATCTCTGGGCGCGCAACCGCAATGCCCCGCGGCTCCGCATGCTGCGCAACAATACGAGCACGGACGATCCCGGGGCGCAGAACTGGATCGCTCTCCGCCTGGAGGGCCGCAAGGTCAACCGCGACGCCATTGGCGCGCGCGCCGAGGTCGTGCTCGCGGATGGGACGCGTCTCCAGGAGACGGTGCATGCCGGCACCGGGTTCCTCTCGCAGTCGAGCAAGTGGCTCCACTTCGGACTCGGCAGTGGCGCTCCGGAGATCCGGTTGGTCAGGGTGCGCTGGCCGGGTGGCAACTCGGAGACGTTTGTCGGGATCGCGAACAAGCGGCGCCACCGCCTGACCGAGGGTGCCGGGAAGGCAGAACTGCTTCCGCCACGCAGCGGGGTCGCAGACCATGCCGCCTCAAATCAGGAGCCGCTCCCGGCTTCCGGAGCTGCCCAGATCATCCTGCCGGGTCGGATTCCTCTCCCGACGATGACCTTTCACCCTCCAGGCGCATCTGCACCGGTCCCGCTCCAGGAGGGATCTCGCCCGCTCCTCCTCCTGATTTTCTCCGGGCACTGCGGAACCTGCCGGACGGAGATGACAGAATTCACCGCGGAGGCGCAGGCCATCCGTGATGCTGGACTGGAGATCCTGGCGCTCTCGTTGGACTCGCTGGCACCGGGTGGGGATGCGGATGGGGCCGCCGCCAAGCTCATCCAAGAAACTGAATTCCCGTTCCTGACCGGTTCTGTCACCGTTGACTCCGCGGGTCGGATCCGCCACCTGCTCGGCTCCCTCTTTGACTATCCGCCCCCTTTCTCGGTCCCGCTCGGCCTCCTCCTCGACGCCAAGCGGAATATCGTTTCCATCTATCGCGGTCCGGTCGCGCTCGAGACGCTTGTCCACAACCTGCGCCACGGTGTCGGCGGGCACATTGACTCCCTGCGCGACCTTGCTATCCCATTTCCGGGCCGATGGCACACCAAGTCCATCACCGAGTCTGAGCTCGCAGAGTTCGTCGCGAAGTACTTTCATTCCTACGATCCCGCCGAGCGCTTGCGCTACCTGGAAATCGCCTCGACCAGTGCGCTCAACTCAAACCGTGCCGCCAAACTGCGCCGCCAAGTCATCGACGGTCACCTCGCGTGGGCGCGTGATTACTCCAGTGGCGGCAAAGTCGACCAAGCGACCTTCCACTTTGAGAAGACCCTGCAGCTGGATTCGGAGAACGGTCTTGCCCATAACGATTTCGGCGCCTTGCTCGCCAACCAAGGCAAACTCGCAGAGGCCGAAATCCACTTCCGCCACGCCCTCGTGATCGACCCGGACGACGCCCTCGCCAAGCGTAACCTCAAACTCCTGACCCAGCTGCGCAACAAATAACCGCAATCTTGTCCGTCCCCAGCCGGTATCCCCCGTCGGGTCCAGATATTGGAATCGTCGATTTCATGCCGGATCCCGGCAGCAGTAGCGAAGCAATCCGCCAAACCGCTCCCTCGCCTGATGGGGTCGTTGAAGTCCGGGAAATCGGATCGGGAAAGTGCGTGTTCGCGCTCTACAGCGGCTCGATGATCCTCGGGTAGTTCCCTTTGCAGGAGGAGGCGGCGGTCCCAACGTCCTCTACCGAACGGAAACCGTTCCCGTCGTCGGACATGATCCCGCGAGCGGGTCCAGTGTGACCTTTCCCTCCACTCGCCACTACCCCTACAATTGGATATCAATACACGCCGGAGCCCTCCAGCAGCGCCCTCCTGGCGTCAGGGGGCCTCGCCTTTTTC
>CAUZKZ010000408.1:0-5398 GCA_963580345.1 Verrucomicrobiia bacterium
AGCCAACGCCATCGGTAGTAAATGAAGAGGCGGTCGAAGGCGTTGCGCGCGCCCTCTCCCGGCTCCCGCGTGAAGGCAAAACTCCGGAGGGACGGGCGGGGGTCCGGGGGTCGGTCCGAGAGAATGAACCCGCGCACCGCATACCGGCCCTCGTTGCGCACTGTGACGGTGTAGGGACAGTTCTCTCCCACCGTGGCGTACCGCGGCATCTCCCGAACGGCACCCAATCGCGCCCGCCGGCCCCACGCCCAGACGAGCGCGACCGAGAGGAGCGCCAGAACCAGGGCGAAGACCTGGTAGAGAGAAGACCGCGAGATGTCCGCCCCGAGGACCGCGGTGAGGACCAGCAATCCCAGAGCAACCCAGCCCGCCGAGGAAACACGGCTATTCAGAAATTGAGAGAGCGACGCCCCCCGGGCGTAACCGGAGTGGAGAATCCGGTAGAGGACCGGCACCGGCCGTTTCGCAGTCCGTTCCTGTGCCATCATTCCAGGGGGTTGTCAGCGCCTCCTCGCGGCCGTCGTCAAACCGGCACGGGGATTTCCTGCAGGAGTTCCTCCACGATTTGCCGGCCGGTGCGTCCGGCATATTTCGCTTCCGGTTCCACCACCAGGCGGTGCGCCACGACGTCGGCCGCGGCATCCTGGATCGTCTCCGGCACCACGAAGTCCCGTCCCTCGAACAACGAGAGAGACTGCGCCACCCGCATGAGCGACAACGACGCCCGCGGGCTGGCAGGAAGCTGCACATCCTTCACGTGCCGCGTGGCCGCCACCAACGCCACGATGTACTCCTTGAGATCGTCGGTGAGCCGCACATCGCGCGCCGCGGAAATGAGATCCAGCAACTCCGCCCGCGTTGCGACCGGTTTGTGCCGGTCGAGAGGATGTTCGCGCCGCTGATCCTCGAGGATCGCCACTTCGTGTTCCGGCGAGACGTACCCGAGGGCACACTGCATCGTGAAGCGGTCCATCTGCGCCTCGGGAAGCGGATAGGTTCCCCGGAACTCCACGGGGTTTTGCGTGGCCACCACGAAGAAGAGGCCGTCGAGGTTATACTGCTGGCCGTCCACCGTGGCCTGACGCTCCGCCATCGATTCCAGGAGCGCGCTCTGGGTGCGGGGCGAGGCGCGGTTGATCTCGTCCGCGAGAAGGATGTCGGTGAAGACCGGACCCGGCACGAATCGAAACTCCTGTGTCTTCTGATCGAACACCGACACCCCCAGCACGTCCGAGGGAAGGAGGTCCGGGGTGAACTGCAGCCGTGAGAAGGCCACGTCTTTCACCGACGCCGCGATCGCCTTCGCCAGGGTTGTCTTTCCGGTGCCCGGATAATCTTCGAGGAGCAGGTGTCCACCCGAGACGAGGCAGGCCAGCACGCGGCGGACGGTGCGATCCTGCCCTAACAGAACGCTGCACACCGATTTCTCGAGGCGCCGCGCGGTTTGCACCGCCTCTTCAAAGGCGGGGCGGGTCAGGGGGACGATTTGTTGCTCTTCTCCCATTCCGCGAGATTGGTCCTGCTCCGGTCAACATGTCCCTGAAACAACTCCTGCACAAGTTTGGTCTCCTTTTCTTCGAGCTGCGCCTCGATTCGGTCCCAAACGCTTTTATTAAGCACCTGGTGGGCCTTGTTGGTGGCGAGGCGCAGGCCCGCGTCTACCACAATTCGGGGACCCTTCTCGGTTGCCACCACCAGGTACATCGGGTAATCCGGCACGCTTGAGGGCCCCGAATCGACCCGCAACGAAACCGCCCCCCATGGTCGGCCGGCGTCCACCGCCAGCTCGCGGTCCGGTTCCTTGGCCTGCTGTGCCCCGCGGTATTCGTAGCTGAGGGACTTCAAGGCCTCCCAGGCGCCTTCCGCCGGGTCGAGGAGGGCGCAACAGTCGAAGGCTTCCAGCAAGCAGCCATCGCGGAGACGCGTGCGGAAGGTCTTGACGAGGGCACCCGCCTCGTCCTCGCCGACCACCCCGCCCTCCTTCGGCGTGGCCGGGACAAAGCGTTCCAGGAATCCCTGCACCGCCTTCTTCGACAGCTCGTCTTTCCGTTCCCCGAACATGGCGTCCGCTTCCCTTTGCCGGGCGCGCCGCTTCTCGTCCAAGGCCGCGTAGTTGCCGTCGGTGGTGACGCCGGGAGCGATCGCCCAACCGCCCTCCTCCCGCATCAGCAGGAGGGGAACGAGTTTGAGGTTGTCGAGTTGCGTCGAGATCCGGTGAAAAACCAGCACCCCGGCATCCTCATGCTCGATCACCTCCACCAGTTCGCCGTCCGAAGCGGTTTTGTCGTCCTCGTGAATCCCGTTCCAGAATTCGCCGAGGTAGCGGTAGGCGGTCCTCCGCTCCGACTCGCTCAGGTTTTCGCCGCGATGCAGGTAGGCGAAAAATTCTTCCAGGGATCCTTCCCGGAGGGTCTTTTCGATCTCGTTGCCGGCCTCCCGAAGGTCCTTGTGGCGCCGCGGCTTGTGCTTGTTTTCAAAGTGCTCCTCGAACCGCTTCCGCATCTCGGCGTCGTCCGAATCCCTCTCGCGCCAGATCGCACGCTGAAAGCGCAACCGGTCTTCATCTGCCAGCCGCAGGCTGGTGGGCAGCTCGATCTCCCATCTCTTTCCGGACCGCAACAGGACGAAACGCAGGAGGTTGGTCGGCTCCGCGAGGCCTGGATCGAAGAGAAGGATGACGACCTCCGCATCGAGATCGTCGCCGGGGTCTTCCTGGACCACCACCCGCACCACGTCCGGACTGGTCAGGAGCCGCCAATGCTTTCGCCGGTCCAGGCCCTGCAAGCCACGCGACATGACTTGCTGCAGCTTGCGGTCTTCTTCCGTGGGCGCCTCGTCGAAGCGCCCCTGCAGCACCATGGCGGCCTCGATATTCCCGTCGAGGCAGGCTTTCACGAAGGCTTCCACGACCTGGATCGGGTTCGCTTTTTCGAGAAGCTCGGCGGGCACGGCCTTGGCCATGCGTTTGCGGAATTCATGTTCCACCGCGCTGTGCAGTTTGCGAAGCTTCTTCAGGCGTTCCGTCCCCATCCAGAGGTCGAGCTCGTTCACGCGCTGCTCGAGTCCTTCGTTGAAACCAAGATGGACGTTGTCGAAGCTGCCCGGCACGGGCGCCACCCCCCAGGCCTCCTTCCCTTTCCGTAAACCGATCGCCACCACGTCCACCTCAAGCGGATCATGCTTGCTTACCGCCGAGAGCAGCACCGCCGTGAACTCACCATCCCGTTTCTCCCCCACCACTTCAAAATCGAATCCGTTGACCCGCATGTGCCGCCCCAGGCGGCCCAGCCGTTGCGAGATCACGCGGCGCCGCAGTTCGCCGCAATGCGGAGAGAGGATCGTCGCTTCCAACAATTCCGCAGGGGTCCGCTCTTCCTTTTGGAGTAGCTTGAGGAACGCGATCGCAGCCTCGCCCGGTTCCACCGCACGGGCGAGACCCGCAAAACTCAATGCGGCCAGCAGGACCGCTCCCCTGGTGAGAACTCTCCTCACAGCTTCTGATGAAAGACGTCCTTCGCTCCGAGAGAAAGCACAAAGCCCGCCATGAGATTGACGACCTGCTGCACGTCTCCCAGATCGGCGGTCTCCACCACGGAGTGCATGCAACGCAACGGCAATGAAACCAAGGCGCTGGACACTCCCTCCCGCACCGTGAAGATCCGGTCGGTGTCCGTGCCGGTATTGCGGCTGGATGCCTCGTGCTGGAGCGGGATCCGCTTGGCCTTGGCCACGGCCTGCAACCGCTTCACCACCAGCGGATGGTTGGCTCCCCCGTGCGTGAGGGTCGGCCCCCCCCCCAGCTTCACCTCGCCGTGCTGCCCCCAATTGATTCCCGGGGTGTCTGTGGCATGGGTCACATCCAGGCACAGGCACACGTCCGGCCTCAACCGGTGTGTCGCCATCTGCGCGCCATTGCCGCCGATTTCTTCCTGCACTGCATTCAGACAAACGAGCGAAAAGACCGGCTTCGTCTTCGCAGCCGCCACCTTTTTCATGACTTGAGCGATAATGAATCCGCCAATGCGGTTGTCGATTGCCCGGCTCACGATGCGGTCCTTGTTGAGCTCCATCGGCCCGTCGCAGTATACCGCGGGGTGACCGACCCGGATACCGAGCTTTGTCACTTCGTCCCGGGACGACGCCCCGACGTCCACCCAGAGCTCGTGTGGCTGCGGTGTTTTCTCGCCGGCCAGGTCCCTGCGCAGGTGGATGGCGGTGTTGCCGATGATCCCGGGCACCTCGCCGTTGTCTCCCAGGATCCGCAACCGGCGGCCGCGGCCGGTGGCGGAATCGCTTCCACCCAGCCTGTCAAGCCGCAGGAATCCATCCTTGGTCACCTGCTTCACCATGTAGCCGATCTCGTCGGCGTGCGCTGCCAGCATCACGCTCTTCTTCCCGCTCCCGCCCAGGATCCCCCACGTCGAACCGTAGGCGTCGCACTCCACCTTCTCCGCCGTCCTGCCGATGTACTCCGCCCACCGTCGCTGCCCCTCCATTTCAAACCCGGTCGGACTCGGCGTCTCGAGCAGTTCGAACAGGAACTCTTTCTCTTTCTTCGTCACGGAGGGAATCTGCCACCCGATCGGGCAGTTGTCAGCGATCAGTTCCGGGTTTCGGGTATTCCTCATCAGGTCACGGTCTCCCCGGCCGGCGCCCGGGGCGGTTATTCCCAGGGCCCGGCCTCCCCGGGCAAGTTCCGGCAGGCCGCCGCCACGTCCTATCCAAAGCAACAAAAGATCACATGCGGCTTACCACCTGACGCTCCTTACGTCTTCACATCCCGGGTCTGGAACGCCATCCAGCCCACGACGAACAGGGTGATGTTCAAACCGGCCAGGAAGGTATAGCTCTCCGCGACCTTTGCCCACGAGACGTTGTTCTCGAGGACATAAATCCAATTGCTCATGCGGAAGGTCACGAAGTACTCCTGGTAGGGTTTCACGAAGGGAAACATCTGGAGCACCACATCGACGAAGAGGACGCTAAGAGCGAGAATCGTGGCGGCCGCCGGCTTGATCTTGAAGCACGAAAACGCAAATCCGATGCTGGAGAGCGTGCACATGCTGACGCTGAGCAGCAGCGAGGCCAGGAATATCCGGCCCGCTCCTTCACTCCAGGTGGGAAATACCGCGAAGACCTTCATGTCGTAGTTCCAGACAAACAGGCCGCCCTCCCACCCCAGCGCCATGGCTGCCATAAGGTAGCCGGAGATCCCCACGAACCACACGAAGGTGATGGTGTAGATCAGGACCGACAAGTACTTCAGGACAAGAATCCGCAACCGGGTGATGGGCCGCGAGAGCACGAGGCGCAGGTTTCCGTCCTCACTTTCCTTGGCCACGATGTCGCCGGAAATCAGCGCGAAATAAATGGCCCCGAGCAACAGCATGCTGAAACC
>CAUZKZ010000409.1:0-5383 GCA_963580345.1 Verrucomicrobiia bacterium
CAGGATTCGAATCTCGCCAACAACCCGGCCCGCTGCTTCTCACTGAATCGTTTAGACATCCCGCCACGATAGCCCGCCGACCAGGTCGCGCCGAGATCCTATCGATGGGGATTGGTCGGGTGCTTACCTTCTCTCGGCCGGTCTCGTTACGCCCTCCTCGGTGAGCTCCGCCACGGCCGCCACCGACTTTTTTCGGGCCGCCGCCCTCATTGACAACAGCGGATTGAGTGCCCCTCCCACTCTCGCCAATTACACCACCGTCACGCACAGTTCCGCCGGCCCTTCCACCGCCTGGGCCACCGACTCGCCGGGCGGGGGCGGCGATTTTTTCGCGACCGGTTCGCCCGATCCGGTTCTCACCTTCGCTCTCGACGACACCTATTGGCTCACCGCCCTGGTGGTGTGGGGCTACCACTTCACCTCCCCCAACAACGCCGAGGCCAAGGACATTTCAGTCGAGTTCTCGATGGACGGTGGCCTGACATGGACCCCTTCTCTCACCGTCACTCACCAACGCACGGCGAACGCGGTCGACACCCTTCCTTTCGATTCCCCCCACGAATCGAATGTGGTTCGGCTGACTATCACCGACAACCATTTCGGATCTCCCGGCGCCGGCGGGGGCGACCGCGTGGGCCTCGGGGAGATCAAGTTCATTGGAAATCTCCTCGCCGCTCCCGACCCCGTGATCCAGGTCCCGCCAGTCCTCGACTTCGGAATCCTCCCCGCCGGCTCTGCCACCACCAGCCTCCCCCTCTTCATTTCAAATGCCGGCTCGGGTCGGCCCCTGCAGGTCACCGCCGCCGTTCCCTCCCTTCCCTTCGGCCTCACGACCTCTTCCCTCAGTGTTCCTCCGGGCCAATCGCGCCCGTTGCATGTTACTTTCGACCCCCGCGGGATCTCCGGCTGCCACCTCGAAACGCTCCAACTCGCCACCAACGATCCGCAGCGTCCCCATCTCGAGGTTCATCTCCTCGGTGCCTTCGATTGTGTCCTCGATCCCCCCTCCCAACCCCGCCTCTCACCCGCCGAGGGGACCTTTGCCGCACCCTTCGAGGTCACCATGACCACCATCGAAGCCGACGCCATCCTCCTTTACACCACCGATGGCTCCGTTCCCGGTCCGGACCACGGCTCTCTGTATTCCGGTCCCATCCCCGTCTCGACGACCACCCAAATCCGGACCATTTCTCTGCGGGCCGGCCTGAAATCCAAACCCCAGACCGCGAGCTATATTCGACTCGCCGAGGATCTCGTAAACCACACCTCGCCGCTCCCCATCGCGATCATCGAAAACTTCGGCCGCGGGACCATTCCCAACAAAGGCTGGAACTTCGGACACCAATCCGGTCTCGGCTTGCAGCAGGTCGCCTTCCAGCCCGCGTGCCTCCATCTCATCGGTCGCAATTCCGCCACCGGGAGGGCCTCCACCACGGGCCCCCCCGATCTCACCGAGCGCATCGGGATCCGGGTGCGCGGCGCCTTCTCCTCCACCTGGAACCCAAAACCCTACAATCTCGAAACGTGGGACGAGTTCGACGCCGACAAGACCACCACGCCGCTCGACCTGCCCGGCGAGTCGGACTGGATCCTCTATTACCCCCACCCGCAGTTCGACCAGACCCTTCTCTACAACACCTTCACGTGGGCCCTGAGCAGCCAGACCGGCCGCTACGGGACCCGCTTTCGTTTCGTCGATCTCTTCATCAACGAGGACGGCGGGGACCTCACCCTCGCCGATCGTATCGGCGTCTACGCCTTCGCCGAAAAGGTCAAGCGGGATGACGACCGCATCGAGTTCGAACCCCTCTCCGAGGAGGGGACCACCGGCGGTTGGCTCTTGAGCGTAAATCGCATGGATCCCGAACCGGTCCATGGATTTCCCGCCGAGAACGGCGCCACGTCCCCGCAGTTCTTTCACACCGCCGGACCCAACCACCTCCCGGAAACTCCTCCCAACATCGCCGGACAGGGGGACGATCTCCCCCGGCAGTGGAATGCCTTCATCAATTTCGAACACCCGAACGGTTACCGGATCAACCCCGCGCAGCGCGCCACTATCGAGAATTGGTTCACCCAATTCGAGGATGTCTTTTACGACGACGACCGCTGGCTCGATCCCGTCGAGGGCTACCGTCGGCACCTCAACACCCGCGACTTCATCGACTATTTCCATATCCACAACCTCGCCAAGCAGGGAGACTCCCTCCTCCTCAGCGTCTTCCCCTGGGTGTCCTCCGGCAGCCGGAAGTTGCACATGGGGCCCCACTGGGATTACAACTTGGGCGCCTATTCCGGCGACCCCACCTCGGAGACTTTCTATCGCAACGACCGCCTCTGGTACCCCCGGCTCTTGCAGGATCCCGGCTACTTGCGCGAACACATCGACCGCTGGTACGAACTGCGGCGTGGTCCCCTGTCCACCGCGAACATGCACGCCCTCGTCGATGCCCAAGCGGCCGAGATCACCCACGAATTGGCGAGCGCCCAGGGCCTTCCACCCAGCATCTGGGAGGCGCGGCTCCAGTCCATGAAGTCATACCTCGCCGACCGTGCCGGCTGGCTCGACAACCAGTTTTTCAAGCCTCCCACCTTCAGTCATCCCGGGGGTGTGGTGAGTGCCCAGTTCTCCCTCACCATCACCAATGCCACCGGACGGTCCGGAACGATCTACTTTACGGTCGATGGCAGCGATCCCATCGACGGCGGAGGCACAGCCTACAGCGGCCCGATCACCTTCAACGCCACCGCTCGCATCATGGCCCGCCTTCGTGACCTCAACGGCGAGTGGTCCGCTCTCAATGAGGCATCGTATGTGACCGGATTGCCGGCCGGCCCGGGGGACCTCGTGATCTCGGAAATCATGTATCACCCCCTCGGCGATCCGTCCGCCGAGTTCCTGGAAGTCCTCAACATTCATCCCACCGAATCCGTCGACCTCGCCCTGGTGCGCTTCGCGGCCGGGGTGGAATTCACCTTCCCGGTCGGCACCACCCTCGCTCCGGGCGGGCGCATCCTGGTAGTGCGCGACACCACCGCCTTTGAGGCGGTGCACGGTCCCGGCCATCCCATCGCAGGCGAGTTCCAACTCTCCAGCGCCCTCGACAACGACGGCGACCGGATCGTGCTCAATGCCGCCAGCGGCAGCACCATTCTCAATTTCAGTTATGGAGACGATCGGCCGTGGCCGGAATCCGCGGATGGCGGGGGAGATTCTCTCGTCCTGCTCGACCCGTTCTCGAATCCCGAGCCCGGCTCTTCCGCGAGCTGGCGCAGCAGCGTGGCGCCCGGCGGCAATCCCGGTATCGACGACCTCCTCGTCTTCTCCGGCGACCCGCAGGCGGATCGTGACCACCTTTCTGCTCTTCTCGAACACGCGCTTGGCACCTCCGACTTCTTCCCCGATTCCCTGCCCGGCGTCTTGAACTGGTCTCACGACCCCGTGACTGGAACCGAACTTCGCGTCAGCCGCAGTCTCGCTGCCACCGACGTTCTCCTCATCGTGGAGTGGTCCGACGGTCTCCTTGGCTGGCTGCCGGTCCCCGAGCCCCCTGTCTTCGATGTGCACCTCCCCGGGGGCCGGGCCCGCTTCCTTCGGCACCTCGCCGCCCCACAACCGGCCGGGAGATTCTTCCGCCTCCGTGCTGTGGTCCCTTGATGGACTCGCCCGTGACTTCTCCCCGCCACTCCGCGCCTGCCACCGCCCAACCGGCGTCGCGAAGCTCGTCCTCCGTGGTTCCCTTTCCCCTAGCAACCCCCCCACCCAGGTGTTAGGGAACTCGCCATGGCGCACCGCAGCGCAGAAGTCGTCAAGATCCTCGAGCAGGAGATCCTGAATGGCGAACTCGTGCCCGGTGAACGCCTCCCCTCCGAGGAAAAACTGTGCGAGCGCTTCGGTGCCAGCCGCACCGTCATCCGTGAAGCTATCCAGCAATTGCGAGGGCGTGGATTGATGCGAACCTTGAAGGGTTCAGGTTCCTACATCGCCGACCCCAGCCTCGACTCCCTCGCCGCCGCCCTCGAGGCCTACTCCGTCCTCACCCCCGCGGACTCCTTCCTCCAGCTTATCGATTTCCGCATTCTGCTCGAGACCGAGTGCGCCCGCCTCGCGGCCCACGACGCCGGAGAGAAAGCGCTGGCTGCCATTGAATCCCATCACCTCGCCATGCATCGGGCCCGGGGCGATCGCGAAACCTTCAGCCAGGAGGACATCGCATTCCACCTCGCCATCGCACAAGCTTCCCGCAATGTCATCTACGCCACTATCCTCCGCGGGCTTGAAAAGCGCTGCATCGATTACGCCAACATCAATCGGGGCGACGACAGCTGGTACGACCGCGTCATCGATTCCCACCAAGGGATCCTTTCCGCCGTTCGAGATGGCAGTGCCGCCCAGGCCGCGGAGTCCATGCGGCGCCACCTCCTCCTGTCCCGCCGCCACTACCTCGACCTCGGAGAGGAAACTGAATAGTGCCGAGCGCCCCATCTTTCCGGAATACACCTCGGCTCGCCGGCCTCTCAGCGCAAGGAACCTGAACTCCTCCTCGTATTACTGATTCCAGCCATGAAAATCTTCCTTCTTCTTGCCCTTCTCGCCGCTCCCCTCGCCTTCGCAGAGGAGACCCAGACGGCGTCCCCGGCCAAGAAGGTTTGTCCTCTGTGCAAGCTGCCGGGCCGCGCCGCTCTCTTTGCCGGTGCCGCCAAGGCCTGCCCCGCCGGCTGTGCCAGGCTCTGCTGCACCGGCACGATGGTTACCTATCGGGTCGAGGGCCTGGTCTGCGACCGTTGCTCCGCAAAACTGACCCGGGCCCTCGCCGCCCTCGAGGGAGTCCTGGTCGAATCCGTCACCCTCCAGTCCGGCCACGCCGTCATGAAGTACGACCCCGCCAAGGTCAAGCCCGCCAGGCTGATCGACACCATCGTGGCCGCCGGGTTCGAGGTCACCGCCGAGTTGGCCTCTTTCAAACTTACCGGCCTGACGGACGCCAAGGCGGTCGAAGCGGTGGAAAAGGCCCTCGCCGCCGCCGATGGTATCAGCAACATCGAAACGGTCTGCCACAAGACCGGCACGGCCGTGGTGCTCTTCGATCCCGCCAAGACCACCCGCGAGAAAATCGCAGCCGCCATCAACACCACCAGGTGCAAGGTCGCGAAGGACGGCTAAAGCCCGTTCCAGGAAACCTTCCCTCTTCATTCCTGGAGGTGGTCCAAGGTCGGTCGCCGGCAGCCCGTCGTCCCGTGATGACGCTACAATAGGCCGGTCGCGGTAGGACCGCCGGTTGCCCGGCGGCCCCCGCACAGATCCCAGCGGGCGCGATTGACGCACTGGGCTCCTGCCTCGGGTCTTAACGGCCAAGCGGTATTTACCGCCACCCCGTATCCC
>CAUZKZ010000410.1:0-5380 GCA_963580345.1 Verrucomicrobiia bacterium
GATCACGAGATTCTTTGCGAAAGCGCCGCTCCAAATCAACCGAACTCGCCAAGTCTCGCTTCAATTCGCAACCGCAGATTCCAACGCTCTGATCTCCTGAAAAGGGGGTAATTCAACAGTCTCTTAGGGAAAGATCCCTGCCGGGATCATGGGCGCAATCATGGCGATCCATCCCCGATCCGCCGCAGCGGGCGGGAAAGACAGGATCTGCCGGATATTCTTGCCAGATCGGCGTGATTTATCCGTAATCCTTCAACTTCCGATGAAACGCCCGTTACTTCTACTTGCGCTCCCCCTGGCCCTCGCCCCCCTTGTCACCGCACAGGATGGCAAGGTCATGTACGAACAGCTTTGCGGGGCCTGTCATGGCAACGATGGCCACGGCGCGCAGGAGGGCCAGTTCCCGCCCCTGGCCGACAGCGCGTGGGTGAGGGGAGCGCCGGATCGCATGGTCCAGGTTGTCCTCCACGGCCTGATGGGTGAGATCACGGTTCCTTCCAAGTTCGCCGCCAACTCGACTTACAATCTCGTCATGCCTCCCCAGGGCGCGGCGCTGACCGACGAACAGATTTCGAAGATCGGCACCTATGTCCGCACCTCGTGGGGCAACAAGCAGAGCGCCGTGACGGTCGCGATGGTGAAGGCGCAACGGGAGGCCACCGCGGGCCGGGCCCCCTTCTGGCAGGCCGGCGAGATATTGGGAAAATATCCTCTGGAGGTCGTTCCCGCTGCGCCGGATGAGAACACCCTTCCGGTCAAGGTGCCCATCAAGGACCTGCTCTCCTATGTCTACACCGGTGCGTGGAACAACCTCCCGGACTGGAGCAAACTCAAAGGCGAGGCCGTGGAAGAGGAACATAAGGGCCTTATCGCTTCCAGCCAGGCCGGCAAGAGCCAGAACTTCGGATTGGTGTGGGAGGGCAAGATCACCGCGCCCAAGAGCGGGAATTTCACCTTCCGGCTCGATTCCGACGACGGCTCACGCGTCATCGTGGGCGGCAAGAAGGTGGCCGAAATCAACAGCAACGGCGGGATGGGCCGCGCCGTCGAAGCAAGCATCCCGTTGAAACAGGGCGATCACCCCATCCGCATCGAGTACTACAACCACGGTGGTCCGCACGGTATCGCCCTCGGCATGAAAGGGCCCGGGCTGAAGGGGTGGTTTGCCCTCTCCGAAGGGGGGGCGGGTAAGAAGGGCAGCGGTGGGGGTTCTAACAAAAATCCGATTTATCCGCTCCAAAACGAAGCGGTCATCTATCGCAATTTCCTGGAAGGCACTACGCCGCGCGGCATCGGGGTGGGCTATCACGGCGGGGTGAACCTCGCCTTCAGCGCCGATACGATGAGTGTCGACCTCCTCTGGACGGGGCTCTTCATGGACGGCGGCAAACACTGGACGGGCCGCGGACATGGCAACCAGCCCCCCGCCGGACAGAATGTCATCAAGGTCAACAGCGGGCCCTCCTTCGCGATGCTCGACAGCGAGACCACCGCCTGGCCGGGCGAGTTCACGGAAGACCTGAAACCCCGCTTCCACGGCTACAAGTTCAACAGCCGCCAGGAGCCGACCTTCTCCTTCACGCTGGGCGGCCTGCAAATCGAAGACAAGCCGCAGCCCCTCATCGGCGGCAACAAGTTCGGCCTGCAGCGCGCCATCACCATCAATGTGCCGCCGGCCGGGGAGCTGCCCGCCCGCCTGCACTTCCGCGCTGCCAGCTCAATCGCGGTGAAGGATCTGGGCGGCGGCAGGTTCGATCTCGGCGGGGTGGCCGTTCTCCAGGTCGGCAAGGGCGCCGCCAGCAAGCCCTATGTCCGCAACGACAACGAAGTGCTCATCCCCCTGCAATTGGAGCGCGGCGAGAACATTCTCAACCTTCGCTACTCCTGGAATTGAATTCTGCGTCGCACGCTCTAACCGAACCTCACATCATGCGTTATCTTATTCCATTCCTGTTCGCTCCCGTCCTCGCCTCGGCCGCCCCCACCATGGCGGACTTCTACAAGCGCGAGGAGATTCCCCTCCCGCCCGGTGAAGTCATGGAGGGCTCCGGCATCGCCATCATCGACAACAAGCGGGTCGCCCTCGCCACCCGGCGCGGCGACCTCTGGATCTGCGACGGCGCCTTCAACGACGACGTCACGAAAGTGAAGTGGTCCCGGTTCGCCACCGGACTGCACGAGCCCCTCGGGATCGCCTACCGAGACGGGTGGTTCCACTTCACGCAGCGCCCCGACGTTTCCAAGATGCGCGACACCGACGGGGACGGGCGTGCCGACGAGTTCCGCACCATCGCAGCTCCGTGGGGAATCAACGGCGATTACCACGAGTACGCCTTCGGGACCGATCCCGACAAGAACGGAGATATCTGGGTGGTGCTCTGCCTGAGCGGCTCCTTCCACGCGCACTCGCCGTGGCGCGGGTGGTGCTTCCGTGTCACGCCCGACGGGGAGGCCATTCCGACCGTGGCGGGAATCCGCTCGCCGGGTGGAATCGGGTTCAACATCGAAGGCGACGTCTTCTATTGCGACAACCAGGGCGTCTGGAACGGCTCGTCCTCCCTGAAGCACCTCAAGCCCGGCGGATTCGTGGGCAACCCGAGCGGCAACATCTTCTGGGACAAGGCCCCCAACATGGGCAAGCGTCCGCCCGATCCGAAGAGCGGCTCGCGCATCGAGACCGAGCGCAAGCGCATCCCGGAACTGGTGCCGCCCGCCGTCTGGCTCCCGCACGGCAAGCTCGGCCAGTCGCCCACCGGCATCATTCCGGATCACACCAAGGGAAAGTTCGGGCCCTTCGCGGGACAGCTCCTGGTCGGCGAGCAGACTCATTCGCAGGTCCAGCGCGTCTTCCTCGAAAAGATCAACGGGGTCTACCAGGGGGTGGCCTTCCCATTCCTTGACGGCTTTCGCTCCGGGATCGTCCCGCTCCGCCTCGCTGGTGACGGGTCGCTCTTCGTCGGCACCACCAATCGCGGCTGGGGCGCGCGCGGAGGCCTGCCCTTCAGCTTCGAGCGCACCCGCTGGACCGGCAAGGTGCCCTTCGAGATTCACGAAATGCGCATCAAGCCGGAGGGGTTCGAACTCACCTTCACCAAGGAAGTCGAACCCAAGACCGCCGGCGACAAGGCCAGCTACGCGATGAAAACCTGGACCTACATCTACCAGTCGAGTTATGGCAGCCCCGAGGTCGATCACACCACCCCCGAAATCAAGAGCGTCACTGTCGGAGCCGATCGCAAGTCGGTGATGCTCAATGTCAAGGGCTTCCAGCCCGGTCACGTGCACCATCTCCAATCCGCCGGGCTCCGCTCGAAGGAAGGCGACGAACTCTGGCACAAGGATGCCTACTACACCGTGAACGAGGTGCCGAAGTAGGGGCCGCCTCGCTCCGCACCCTTGTCGCGCTCGGGAGAGGAGCACCCCTTTCCGGACTGAATAGTGACACTGGTTACGTAAGTATGAATTATCAATAATCTTGAACTCAGAACGGATTCTGTTAGGTCCTTGTCCCAACACCAGTCAGCATGAAAGCAACCCTCAGGCGTGACCTGATTTTCTGTGCTGTCCCCTTACTCCTCACCGGTTTTGCGGCCGGACAAACGTTCACGATCGACTTCGAGAACGACGATACTGGAACGCCCATGGTGGCCGGTAGCACCGACCTTCGCACCTTCCAGCCCTACGACGACCTCTTTGGCCCGAGTTCCGGGGTGCTCCTCTTCACCAACAATCCCTCCCCCATGCCGCTCAATCTTTACGATTCGGAAGGCTTGACCAACCAGGACGACGACCTGGAGCGCAACTCCGATCCGGGCAACCCGGGAAACTGGGCCGGAGGCACCGAAACGAATACAATTTTCAACAATCTCCTCATCGTAAATCGCGACACCGTCATTACGAACCCCAACGACAATGGCAGTGGCGGGCAGTTTATCCTCCGCTTCGACGTGGCGTTGACCGAGTTCAGCTTCGATTTCGTCGATATGGATGCCGGGGACCGGGCCGACATCATTTTCACGGACCGGCAGACTCTGAATTCGCACACCATTCCCTTCACGGAATTCGAGGCCGGTTCCGGCTCGCAGCACGAGGTTCCCGGAGCTCTCTTCGGAAACCGGCATGCCAATTCCATTAACGGGATTACCGCCGCGGAACTTCCCGGCCTGTCGGAGTTCGACGAAGTGACCTTCGATATGCGCAGCAGTGGCGGCATCGGCACCGTGACCTTTACCCTCGTCCCGGAACCGAGTCTTCTGTCGCTCTTGGCCCTGGCGGGGGCCGGGTTGTCGGGTCGGCGCCGGAGGGGCTGAAGTTTCAAGACCAATCCGCGATCATTCGCGTGCATTGGTCCCGCTTAGAGCTTAGTTCTCTGGCGGCATGGCGGGCGAGACACGCGAGGCGTTCATCGAGATCCGGGGGCTGCACCAGCGCTTTGGGATGTCTCGTGTCCTGCGCGGGGTGAATCTGGACGTCTACCGCGGCGAGACCCTCGCTCTGTTAGGCGGCTCGGGCGGCGGCAAGAGCGTCCTCATCAAGCACATGTGCGGGCTCATGCGTCCCTGGAAGGGAACCGTGACGGTGGATGGCGAGGACATCACCGACCTGCCCGAGCGCAAGCTCCAGGAGGTGCGCCGCAAGGTCAGCATAATGTTCCAGGGAGGGGCGCTCTTCGATTCCTTCACGGTGGCGCAGAACATCGCCTTTCCGCTGCGCGAGGCCGGGATACGCGACGAGAAGGAGATCGACAAGCGCGTTTCGGAGGCGCTCGAGATCGTGCGGATGCCGGGTCAGAAGTCCAAGATGCCCGCCGATCTGTCAGGGGGGATGCGCAAGCGGGTTGCCCTGGCACGGGCGGTGGTGAAGAAGCCGTGCTGCGTCCTCTACGACGAACCCCATGCGGGACTGGATCCCATCACGGCGGACTCCATCGACCACCTCATCAAGGATCTCGAAGAGAGCCACAAAATCACTAATGTCGTAATAACCCACGAGATGCGCAGCGTCTTCCGGATTGCGAATCGCATCGTTTTCATGTTGGACGGCCAGATTTATTGGGAGGGGGAGCCCGGGGAAATGGCCAGGTCGCTGGATCCGGTCCTGAAGAATTTTATCGAGGGGCGGTCGGAAAACCGGGAAGGATGGGAAGGGAACGCTCCTTTCATTGACACTGGCGAAGAGTAGAGGGAAGGTTTGACATGACGAACTCGCCGAAGCACACCGAGACCCTCGTCGGATTCTTCCTCTTTTTGGGTCTCGGCGTGCTGGGGACTCTGATCATGCAGTATGGGCGCTTCGCGGAACGCTTTCGCGGCGTCTATACCGTGAGGGTGTCCTTCTCGGATGCTTCGGGATTGATCAAGGGAAGCCAGGTGCGCCTGGC
>CAUZKZ010000411.1:0-5370 GCA_963580345.1 Verrucomicrobiia bacterium
AGTCAGCTGGCGTGGAGATATGTGCGACGAAAGTTTTCAGGAATTGAATGGCAGCCTCCGCAAGGTTTTAGGATCGGGGCAGCGGTCTCTAGTTGGAGGTTCTGAAGCGGACGAACGGGATGTGGAGCCCTTGACCCGGGAAGGAGAGGATTCGTGCCCCTTCACGCTGACACGCCACCCCCCAAGCTTCCTACGCACGAAAGGAAGGCTGTGCCGAAGAAAGCGACCAAGAAGCGCGGGCAAACGAAATCAAGGTCTTGGCGGCACGGGCTTGCTCTTCCTTGGCGTGCCCAGGCAAATCCGAAATCCATCCCGGGAGTCGGAATAGGACACGCTCCCGATGCCGAGCCGGACGGCACAGCGTGCGTTGCCGGGGACGTCGAAGTAGTTGCCACCGCGGCAGACCGCATGCGACACCGATCGCTGTTCCTGGTCCAGGTAGTGGACCTCCTCGTGCCCGCCCTTCGGATCGAAGTGATCGAGGGTGAACTCCCACACCCCGCCGCACATGTCCGCGAGACCGAAGCCGTTGCGGCCTTTTTCCCCGTAGTGATCCGCGGTCGACAGGAAGGCAAAACCATCGCTCCAGGGAGCATTTGCCAAGGGCCAGATCATGTCGCGCCCGGGAAGGAAATCGACGGCGGAGATGTTGAACCGCCCTTTGCCCTCCATGAGATCGTTTCCCCACCAAAAGTAGTGGCTTTCCTGACTGCCGCCGCGACAGGCGTAGGCCCATTCGGCCTCGGTCGGCAGGCGGACTTCCATGCCTGCGGGTAGTCGCCCGGCCTTGCGCTCTCGTTCTGTCGCCCACCGGCAAAACGCTTTCATGTCCTGATAGCTCACGCAGACCACCGGGTAACTGTCCTTCATCGGGATTCCAAAACCCGGATCGCGCCAGCTCTTGTCGGCCATCGGTTTCCACGGGTTTTTGATTCCCGAAGCGGAATAGTAGCGATCCCATGTATGATCGAAGCACTGCGTCATCCCGCCCGGCTTCTCCGCATCCGTGACGTAACCCGACTCCTCCACGAAACTCCGGAATTGTCTCCTCGTGACCTCGGTGCGTCCCATCCAGAAACCCTTTCGAACGCGGATCGGTCGCGGTTCGCCTTCAAACTTCTCGCGGTCCGTTCCCGGTTGTGCCCCGCCTTCGATTCCGGTGGCCCAAGCCTTCTCCGCCGCCGTGCTGCCCATCATGAATTTGCCCGGCGGGATGTAGACCACTTCCAGGCCAACGCCTTTCCCAAGATCAAGATTCTTCGTCGCTCCCTGGGCTGGTTCCGCGGCAGCGGACGGATCGGCAAGGATTGCAACTGAGACGGCGACCAGCAAGAGCGAACCGCGCATGCCCATGAAATGTTTGTTCATATGAAAAAAAGTTCCGGTCACTTTATACCTCGTCGTGGCGCGAATCCACAAAAAGAAAAGTGTCGGTCACTTTATACCTCGTCGTGGTGCGAATCCTCGGCGCCATAGGTGGGGGCTCTGAAGCAGCTGATCGTAACAGACGGGGGGTGGATCGTTGCAGATCACGAAGCGTAGGCCCTCCAGATCGACACGGACGTCGGATGGTCTTCTTCGTCAACTTTACGGACAGCCGGAAAATGGTCGGCCGGGTCACGACGAGCACGGGCGTCGCATTCTGGAATCTCGACGACGAGGGGTGTCCGGTCGATCCGTGCCACAGCGAGGGTGCGGAGTTCACGGTGCGGTAGAAGGCGGAAAGGTTTTCCAGTCGAGGTGGACCACCGCAGCCTATCAAACAGCATCCCCTCACGCCTCACTTCTCGCTCTCCACCTCTCCAAACAGGCCGGCCTTGCGATCTTTGTCGTAGGCCCGCACGCAGTCGGCCACGGTGCCGTCTAGAAAATAGATGCACTGGCGGAAGACCTTTTCCTTGCCCGGCGCGAGGAGCGGGAGCGGGGCCTGGTGGCTGTGGATGCAGTACAGGTATTTCGATTTCAGGTCGCGGTTGTGATAGACGCACTCGTAGTCCGCCGCGACGGTGGCGACGGTCCGCCGTCCATCCTTGGAAGTGCAGGCGATCAGCGGATGGTCGGCTCGCTGTTTCTGCACCAGATGGTGAAGGTCACCGCCCCAACTGTCGCGGCGCTTCGCTTCCAGAAATCCGGATCGGTAGTACATCGGCAGCCCGGCCTTGGGCTTTAGCTCGCTGAGCCGCTTCCATGCGCCGCCGGTGCGGATATGGATCCGCGAAAAATCGTCGCAGGCGAATCCCGGCGCCTGCGAGAAGTGCAGGCAGTTCTGGGCCATCACGTTGGCCAGCGGCTTGCTACCGCGGTTGGTCACCCGGACCTCCAGCAACAGCGACGCCTCCCGGGGAATCAGCTCGGCCGTGATCACAGCCCCCGGATTCTTGGTGAAACTCCAGAGCAAGCCCCCCCGCTCGGTCTTGGAAAAGTTTTGCCGGGCGACTGCGGGCGTCCACTGGTTCCACAGCGGCCGCACGTCCTCGGGCATCCACAACAAAAAGGTCTGGCCCGGCCACTCTTTCACCGAGATGGCGATCTGCGTGGTCGGATTACTGCGGATCGTAACCCGATCCTCGATGCGGAACGTGAAGGTCTTCTTCCCGGCGCCAGCCTCCGCCGCGACACAAATCGAGCCCGCGCTGAGTGTCGCCAACAGAACCGCCGCTCGTAGTATTACAGGTTGCATGTTGATTGAATGGGTTCCTTGCTCGGTGACGAAGACAAAAGATGCTGACCGCGAATCTACGCGAATCGATCTTTCATGGATGCAATCAAACGGCTAGGGAATTCCTTTTTCAGCCCCATTTTTCCGGGACCTTAAGCCCCGGGGTTGGTGGGGGTGCAAAGGACGCGCTTCGTAGCTATGAGAAGCGTAAAGGCTATCGGGTTTAAAGCGGCGAACTCCCGCGGGAAAGGGATCTTTGGAGAGGTTTCGGCGACGGAGTAAGACTAACATAGAAGATCAGATTCCCGAACATTGGTGTTGAATGTGCTTCGTAATCACGAACTCTCTCGAAGTTACTCAATTCGGTCCGCCCAAACAACCAACGCCATGAATCGCCCTGCCCTTTCCCTGAGTCTCCTTGCCCTGGTGCTCACCGCAGCCCTGTGTTGCTTCCTGCCTGCCAAATCCCCGCCCGAACGCCGTCCCGCGGCCTCCTTCCAGGCCGGCGCGGTGGTCGTCGATGTCACCCCGCAGCAGTTTCCCGTCATCGTGAACGGCGGCTTTCAGAGCAACACGATGGACAAGGTCAAGACACCCCTCAAAGCGCGGGCCCTGGCCCTCTCCGACGGACGGACCACCGCGGTTATCGTGGTGGTGGACAGCTGCATGATGCCCCGGCCCCTTCTCGATGAGGTGAAGAAGAATGCTTCCAAAGCGACCGGGATTCCCGGCGACCGTATCATGATCTCGGCCACCCACACCCACTCCGCGGGTTCCTGCATGGGAGGGCTGGGCACGCCGCCCGATCCCAACTACGTTCCTTTCCTCAAAAAGCGCCTCGTCCTGGCCATCGAGCGTGTGGTCAAAGACCTGCGGCCGGCCCGCATTGGCTTCGGGAGGACGAGCGCTCCCGAATTCACCGCCCTGCGGCGCTGGATCCGGCGACCCGACCGCATTGTCAATGATCCCTTCGGCAATCCCACCGTCCGCGCCAACATGCACGCGGCCAGCAACCTCGACGACGTCACGGGCGAATCGGGACCGGAGGACCCGGAGCTCTCCCTCATCTCGATTCAGACCCGCGAGGGCAAACCGCTGGCCGTGCTCGCCAACTTCTCGATGCACTATTTTTCCGGGGAGGATGGAATCAGCGCCGACTATTTTGGTCTTTTCTGCGAGGGACTGAAGAAACGCCTCGCACCCGAACCCGGGAGCAAGTTCGTGGGGATCATGTCGCACGGCTGCAGCGGGGACATCTGGCGGCGCGACTACGCCCTGCCCGAGAGTTGGAACAAGCTCGCCAAGATCGAAGAGTATGCCTCCGGACTGGTCGACCTGGCCAGTGGGGTCCTGGAGGCAGTCGAGTACCGCGAAGCGGCGGACCTCGCCATGGCGGAACAGCGCATGACCCTGAACTACCGCGTGCCCGACAAGCAACTCCTGGAATGGTCGCAGCGGGTGGTGGAGAAGATGGGCGACCGCCTGCCCAGGACGCAGGAGGAGATCTACGCGCGGGAACAGGTCATTCTTCATGAGCGGCAGGAAACCGAAGTGGTCACCCAGGCCCTGCGCATCGGGGATATCGCCATCGCCACCACTCCCAACGAGACCTACGCCATCACGGGCTTGAAGATCAAAGGGAGCAGCCCGCTGGAGAAGACCATGGTGATCGAGTTGGCCAATGGTGGGGATGGCTACATTCCGCCTCCGGAACAGCATCTCTTCGGCGGCTACAACACCTGGGCCGCCCGCTCGGCCGGACTGGAAGTGAGCGCGGAACCGCGCATCGCCGAGTCGTGCACGCTTCTGCTGGAGCAGGTCACCGGAGTGCCCCGGCGCCATCCTCGACAAAGCCGCGGCCCGGCCGCATCCGCCATCGCGCAGTTGCAGCCGGCGGCCTGGTATCGGCTCGACGAGTTCGCCGGACCGCGCGCCCTCGACTCCAGCCCCCACCGCCACGATGCGATCTACGAGTCCCACGTGACCTACTACCTCGAAGGACCACGCTCCGCTCTTTTCTGTGGCCCCGGCCAAACTAATCGCGCCGCGATGTTCGCCGGGGGACGCCTGCGCACGCGCCCTCCCGGCCTCGCAGACCAGTGGTCGCTCTCGCTCTGGTTCTGGAACGGCATGCCCAGCGACGCACGCAAGGTGAGCGGCTGGCTCGTTTCGCGGGGACACGATCACGGGCTGGCCACCGGCTCGCTCCACGCGGGAGTCGGCGGCAAAGGTGAACACGCCGGACGCCTCATCCTGCAGCGGGGGCCTGGCGAACTTTCCCTGCAGGCGGGCAAATCGGTGATCCCACGCTGGGAGTGGCAGCACCTCGCGGTGGTGCGATCGGAGACCAGCCTGCGCGTCTTCCTGAACGGCGTGGAAGAGTTGCACCAGGCAGACCTCCCCAAGAGCGGCATCCACCTGCCTCAGCTCTTCTTCGGCGGACGCAGTGACAACCAGGACAACTGGGAAGGGCGGCTGGATGAGATCGCGATCTTTGATCGCGCTCTCACCGAAGAGGAAGTGCAATCACTGGCCGGAAAGAAGTGATGAGCACTCGTGCCTTCCTCGTCCTCGCCCTGAGTTCTGGCCCGCTCGCCGCCGAGACGGTGGTACCGCAAGCGAAGATCGACCTGTTTCCCGATGCAGAGTTCCGGAACTTCACGGGTAATCTCAATGCCAGTGAAAGTCTCTCGATCCAACCACGAGACGCG
>CAUZKZ010000412.1:0-5349 GCA_963580345.1 Verrucomicrobiia bacterium
CCGGAAAATCCCGTCCGCGTGATCGAAAGCACGCGGGGCTCTGGCAGTTCCTCGAGATCGCGCCAGAAGCGGCCCACCGGCACGTCCCCGAGCCGCAGGATCTTCCCCGGGGGCTGCGCGCGCGCCAGGCCGTCCCCATCGGTCAGGGCTAGGCTGCCCAGCGCCTCCCGCAGACCGCTGGTGGCGTCTGCCACCACTGGCGCACCCAGGTCCTTGAGAAAGTGGAGAGTCTCCTCGCGTTCTTTCGGCTCCAGTCCGCCCAACATGACCACCACCCCCCGAAACGCGTCGCCCCCCAGAAAATCGACGAGTTCCGTCACGGCCGGCCGCTTGCGGGCCGCTCTCCCCGGGTCCTCTTCCGGCACCTCGAGTTCCGGCACCTCCGCCTCCTCCTCCAAACACACGTTCAGGTGCCACGGCCTGCACCCACTCCATCCTGAAAACAATTCCCCGGGCTCCGCCTCCTGCGCACCGCGCGTCGCTCCCGGATCGTCACTTCCTTCCACGTACTTGCCAAATATCCCAACCTGCTCGATCGCCTGCGGGGCGCCGCTCCCCCGATACTCCCTCGGCCGGTCGGCCGTGATTGCGACCAGCGGGCGCCCCTGGTAGTGGGCTTCGATCACGGCGGGCAGGAGCTCCGCGGCTGCCGTGCCACTCGTCGTCACCACTCCTACCGGCCGGCCGGTTTCCATCGCGCGCCCCAACGCAAAAAACGCGGCCCCGCGCTCTTCAAAGTGATTCCACAACCGCACTCCCCCGGCCCGCGCGAGGGCCAGGACCAGGGGCGCATTACGCGCGCCCGCACACACCACGAACTCCCGCACGCCCCGCTCCAGGCAGGCCTGCAGGGCCAGTGACGCCTCTCTCTTCATCGGGCCCGCCAGCCGTCAAGATCGCCGGCACCTTGGGAGGCAACATCTTACAGTTCACTCTTTAGTTTGGCGTATTCCCTTTCGTAACGCGCCAATTCGCCCTCGGCCTTCATAATCTGCTCTTGAACTTCGGCCATACGATAGAATATCTCGACCGGCGGATGGGAACCTTGCGACCGAGACGAAACCCCCTCGCTGTGCAACCAGTTGCTGATGGTCAGCGGGGAGACCCCGAACTGCTCCGCAGCGGCCGAGATTCCCCCTCGGCCACGTTCCAGGTTGACGGTCTCCACATGTTTCAGGACCGCGTTCTTCTCCGCGAGGGAGTAGCGGCGCCCTTTAGCCGAATTTCTTTCGCCATTCCGTTTGCTCATCGGAAACAAACTATCTATGTCGATAAGTATAATCCAAACATAATTTCAGATTTTTACCCACATTATTAATGTATCACTGAAATTAACTCTTCCCAAGGCTCGCGCCGAGTTTCCTGGCTCTTTGCTGGCTCGCGGAGCACGCAACCCGGGGTGGTTCCGGACTTCCCGAACCTCGCGACCCGCGGCTCAAATCGCCCACGGTCCTCCGTCGAGCCCCGCACCTTGTGGATCCGCCGGTCTGTTCCCCCCGGAACGATATCGCATCCGGCATCCTGCGGCAGGTGTGCGGCCTTGATCCACCGCTTCCCGGGCGGACCGGGGAGGGAAACAGGCCGTTGACCGCAGTCTCTGGAAAACCGCCGCGGCGGATCGCCCTCCGACACCCGGGCACCGCCTGGCAGCAATAGCGCCAGGACACTAGAGCCCAAAGGCTTCGCGCACTGCTTCCCGCTTCAAGCGAAGTTCGCGCCACTCGTTGACAAGGCGGCTTTCGTCGATCACACCGCATCCGGAGGGAATGAGAACCTCGCTTCCGCTCCAGGCCACCATGCGGATCGCCACCAGGACTTCGAAGGAGCCCTCCCGCCAGAGACCGAAGGGGGCTCCAAACCACGGCGGACAGCCGAGGTGGGCGCGCCAGGCAAGAAGCTGCGCCATGGTCTCCTCGGTCCGGGGCAAGGGCCCCAGGGCAGGGGTCGGATGCAGCACCCGCACCAGGCGGTCGACCGGCTCGCGGCGCGCAAGTTCCAGATCGATTCCACTGTGAAAGTGAACCAGCCGGTCGAGATCCATGATTTCGCGTGGGTAACGGGTGGTGCGGCCCAGATCGGAGAGCTTGGCGAGCAGGGTCTGCGCGACGAACTCGTGTTCGCGGATCTCCTTCTCATCGACCCCGAAGGCGTCGCGTTCTTCCCGTCGGGCGGTTCCGGCCAGCGCCATGGTCTGAAGGGCGTCTCCCTGCAGCCGGAACAACAATTCCGGGGACAAGCCGGCGAAGCCCTCCTTGCCCTCGATCCAGGCGTAAGGGCGTAAGGGAGCCTTCACCCCTTCCAGGGAGTGCAACAGGCCAAGCGGCGATCCCCTTTTCACGCACCCGCGGGCCGTGACAACCGGGACCGACTTCTCGATTGTTCCTCCTCGAATCGCCTGCGAGACCTCCGCGTAAACCTCCGCAAAGGGGTCCACCTCGGGCTCCTCCCACTGGACTGTCACCCCGCCTCTCTTTTCCACGGGAAACGGGTCGCCGGCTCCCAGTTCGGTCACCTTGGCAGGCACCTGCCAGGGGTTCGCCGAGGACAGCGCGAAGTCGTTGCGGTAGAAGGCCCACCCCGCGGCGGGGGGATCTGCCCGCCTCTCGAATGGTCCCTCGCCGATCACCAAGCCGCCGCCGGGAGACCCGTAGACGGCAAGATTCATGGTGGTGCGGCGATCGACGGGGCGCTACGCGGCCGGAGCGGGTATCCCGTTCATGATAAGTTCACGGAAGCTCTCGGCCTCGAGACTGGCGCCTCCCACCAGGGCGCCGTCAATGTCGGGTTGCGCCATGAGTTCCGCCGAATTGCCGGGCTTCACACTCCCGCCATACTGGATGCGGACCTGCTCTGCCACCGCCTCACCGAAGATTTCCCGCACCAGGATTCGCACGAACGCGTGAGCCTCCTGGGCCTGTTCCGGGGTGGCGGTGACCCCCGTGCCGATCGCCCAGACCGGCTCATAGGCCACCACGACGTTTGCCATGTCCTCATCCGTGAGGCTGGCGAGCCCTTCCCGCACCTGGGTCCGGAGCACCTCCTCGAGCTTGCCGCCCTCGCGTTCTTCGAGAGTCTCCCCGATGCAGAAAATCGGTTTCAGATCGGCTGCGAGGGCCTTCCTGATCTTGGAATTGATCAACTTGTCGCCCTCGCGGTAAATCGCGCGGCGTTCGCTGTGGCCGACGATGACGTACTGCACCCCGACCTCGTTGAGCATGGCAGTGCTCACCTCTCCGGTGAATGCGCCTTCGTCCTGTTCCGAAAAATTCTGGGCCGCCAGTGCCACCACCGACTCCGCCAGCAACTCCGCCAGCAACTCCGCCGCAGCCGGCAGGGACACCAATGGTGGCGCAACAACGATGTCGGCGAACTCTGCCAATTCCTCCGCGCCCGGGCCAAAGGCCTCCAGGAACTCCACCGTCTCCGACGGCCCCTTGTTCATCTTCCAGTTCGCTGCGATTATCGGTTTTCGTGCCATGATCATGTTTGGTTAGTGCTCCGTGAGCGCTGCCACCCCCGGCAGTTCCTTGCCTTCGAGCAATTCGAGGGAAGCCCCTCCCCCCGTTGAAATAAACGACATGCGGTCACCGAGTCCATACTTCTTCACCGCCGTGACGGAATCGCCGCCACCCACGATGGTCAGAGCATCCGCTTCGGCCACCGCCTGGGAAATCGCCCGCGTTCCCTTTTCGAAGGAAGTCATCTCGAAAACTCCCATGGGGCCGTTCCAGACGATCGTCCTGGCCCTGGCGATTTCCGCCACGAACTCCTCGATGGCTCTGTCCCCGATATCGATTCCCTCCCAGCCGTCCTCGACTCCCCCACCCTCGGCGTAGGGAGCGGTGACCTTTGTCTCGGCGCCCTCCTTGAACTCCTGGGTCACGCGGGTATCCGCGGGCAGGAGGAACTTCACGCCCTTCGCTTCGGCCTTGGCGAGGAGTTCGAGGGCGAGATCGAGCTTGTCTCCTTCCAGGAGGCTCGCTCCCAGCGCATGCCCCTGGGCCTTGCGGAAAGTGTTCGCCATCGCACCGCCGATGAGGAAGGAGTCCGCCTTCTCCAGGAGGGCGGAGATGACCTCGATCTTGTCGCTCACCTTCGCGCCGCCGAGGATGACGAGGAAGGGACGCTCCGGGGAATCCAGTTTTTCGCACAGGAATTCCAGTTCGCGCTCGATCAGGAATCCCATTGCGCTTTTCTCGACGTGGCGGGTCACTCCCTCGGTGGAGGCATGCGCCCGATGGGCCGACCCGAAGGCGTCATTGACGAACAGCACGGCGCCGCCGGCCAACTGCCTCGCAAACCCGGAATCGTTCTCCTTCTCGCCGCGGTGAAAGCGGGTATTCTCCAGCAGGAGAATCTCCCCGGCATTGAGAGTGAGACGCACCGCCGCGGTCTCTTCCCCGATGCAGTCCGGAGCAAAGCCCACCTCCGTTCCGAGGAGTTCCGCGAGGCGGGTCGCGGCGGGCCGCAGAGAGTACTGCGGTTCCGGCTCCCCTTTGGGACGGCCCAGGTGGGAGCACAGGACCACCTTCGCCCCGTTATCCCGGAGCCGTTGGATCGACGGAAGGGCGGCCTCAATGCGGGTGTCATCGGTTATTTCGCCATCCTGAAGGGGAACGTTGAAATCAACCCGCATCAAGACTTCCCGGTCCTGGACTTCCAGGTCGCGAATACTGAGCTTGGCCATGGGAAATGGCGGGAAGGTGACCGCCGACTTGAATGAGTGACGGAAGCGTCAACCGGCCAGCAGCCCCATCGCGTCGGCCGCCCGGCAGGAATAGCCCCACTCGTTGTCGTACCACGAGCAGATCTTCACGAGGTTGCCTTCGAGGACGGTGGTGAGGCCGGAGTCGAAAATCGAGCTGTGCGGATTGCCGACGATGTCGGCCAGGACGAGGGGTTCTTCGCTGTACTCCAGGACTCCTTTCATGGGGCCCTCCGCCGCGACTTTGAACGCGGCGTTCACTTCCTCCGCCGTCACGGAGACGCCGTCCTGCAGTTCCGCCACGAAGTCGGTGAGCGAGCCGGTGGGCGTCGGAACCCGGAAGGCACCGCCGTTCAGCTTGCCCTGCAGTTCCGGAATCACAAGACCGATGGCGCGCGCCGCCCCGGTGGAGGAAGGCACGATGCTGATGGCGGCGGAGCGAGCCCGGCGCAGGTCACCGTGCGGGGCGTCGAGGAGATTCTGGTCGCCGGTGTAGCTGTGAATGGTGCTCATGAAGCCCCGCTCGATGCCCCACTTGTCATGAAGGACCTTCACCATGGGCGCCAGGCAGTTCGTCGTGCAGGATGCGTTCGAGACGATGTGGTGCTGGTCGGCATCGTAGAGATCGTCGTTGATACCGAGGC
>CAUZKZ010000413.1:0-5321 GCA_963580345.1 Verrucomicrobiia bacterium
CCTGAAGACGCGACGTCAAGAGAAACGCCGCTGGTCTTCTTCATTAAACTAGACCATCTTAACTTTTTTGTCCTGCACCCGGCCGATGGCCGGACACCCGGAGAGGTTAACAAATTAAATTGTTAATCAAACTAAAATAAATCCGCTCAGTCCAAGGAGTACCGGGCGTTTTTGAGCGCGATGCCGTGAATCCGGGCGGCCTCTGCCGTGGCGGGAGGGGAGGGATCGCGGGCGTCTCCCGTGACGGTGCGGGAACCGGCCTGGATGAGTCGGACGGGGGTCTGAAGGAGCCTGCCGGCGAGACCGCAGGAGCAGAGAGTGGCGGTCAATAGGATCAGGAAAAAGGGAGCGAGACGGTTCATGGTGTGAACAAGTATGGGGGGATGCTTCCGTGGGGCAAGTTCCGGCTTCGCTGACGTGGCTCGCGGGAGCAGGGGGTGGGGGCGGGTGGGAGGCGAGGGAGAACCGTCCGGAAAGGGAAAGAAAAGCGGCCCGGCGGAAGGTCGGGCCGCTTGCGCATTTGCAACGGTGCCGGGTGGTGCGCCGCATTGTTGCGGCCTGGTGCGGGTGTCACTCAGGCCCCTGAGTCGGCTTCCAGGGTGGCAATTTTCTGGAAGACGGCGCCTTTGCCTTCAGCAACCACATTGCCGTCTTTATCGATAAGCTTGTAGTTCGGGATGCCCTGCGGGGCAAAGGCATCGAGGCCACTGCTCGCCATGTCGGCCCTCATGACGGTTGGCCAGGGAAAGCCTTCCTTGCCGGCCCATGCTTCGGCGGCCTTTTCGTCGTTATCGAGGCTCACATGGACCAACTCTACCTTCGGATTGTCGGCCACTTCGGATTTGTATTGCTTCACCAACTGTGGAGCGGAGGCTTGGCAAGGCCCTCACCAACTGGCGGAGTAGTAGACCAGGTAGTACTCGGGCGCCTTCTCCATCTCGAACTTGGCGAAGCGTTTGCCGTCGAGCTTTTTGAGGATCCCGGGCTTGATGAGTTTCGCTCCGATCTTCTGCTCCTTGAGAGCATCCTTCACATCGGCGCCCCCGGCGGCCGGATCATTTTTGGCCTGCTCATCGAGAAATTTACGGTCGTCCTCGGAGAGCTTGGCGACGGCGAAGGTGACGGAACGTCCGTTGCCCATGAGGACCGTTACTTTGCCGCCCTCCTTGTCGTAGGTCTTGAAGTCGGCCTCGAAGGTCTTGCTTCCGTCGGCGTTGGTCCAGGTTCGGGCCTGGAGCGAGCCGACGCCGAAGGAGAGGGCCACGCCGGCGGCGAGGAGATTCTTGAATTTCATAAGATGAGAGGGAAACAACCCTCAATTGGATTTAACGGCGCCGCTTGCACAAAGTTGTCATTTCAGGGCCGCGATTTTTGCGAAGGCCTCCTCCTCATCCCGGGTGAGGACCTTTCCGTCCTTGTCGACCAGGACCGTATCGGGCACTTGTTCCTGGCCACCCAGGGTGTCGAGGCCGGTGGCTTCGTGCTCGTCCAGGAGGACCGTGGGCCAGGGAAATTTTTCCGCGCGAGCCCATTTGGCAGCGTCGGCCACATCGTCATCGAGGCTGGCGTGGATCATGGCGACCCTGGGATTGGGGGCGATGAGTTCCTGGTAGTGCTCCACCAACTGGGGAGCGTGCTGGCGGCAGGCGCCTCACCAGCTGGCCGACCAATGGATGAGGTAAAACTCCGGCGCGCTCCGCAGGTCGGCTTTCACGAACCGGTCGCCCACCAGCACCGCGGTGCGCCCGAGGAGTTTCTTCCCGAAGGCCTGGGTCTGGAGGGCGGAAACCACCTCCGGGGCCGGGGCCGGGATGGGCGGCGCGGGGAGCTTGGGTGGGGGCACCGGATTGGTCTCGCCGGGCGGTTGGGCCTCGGCACCGTCCTCCGCACGACCGGAGGTCTCGGGCTGGCAGGCGAGGACGAAACAGGACGCGGCGAGTGCGAGGGAGAGAAGAGGTTTCATGGGGGTTCTCCGATCAGAGGCTCCGGGGCGCTACAAATTCCCCGGCGGGGGCGCGGGTGGTGGGGCGGTGGCGAGCCCCTCGCCTATTCGGCCGGATCCTCCCACAGCTCCTGGAGGAAGGTCCGGAGTTCTGCCCAGGAGGCTTTGGCGGCGGCGGGGTGGTAGACGTGCGGAATGTTGAATTTCTCGCCGATCTTGGAGGCCTCGGGGTTGGCGAAGCCGTGCATGGCGCCGGGATAGGCCACGAACTTCAGGTCCGCCTTGAGATCCTTCATGGTCTTCTTGAAGCTCTCCACCACCTTCGGCGGTGTGTAGACGTCCTCCTCCCCGTGGAGCACGAGAATCCTGGCCTTGAGCTCGCTGATGGGGGGATTGGGGGAGCGCACTTTCAGCCCGCAGTGAAAGGCCGCCACCCCGTCGAGCCCGACCGTCCCGTTGCGGGCCATCTGGAGACAGACATCGCCGCCGAAATCGAAACCGACCGCCGCGATTTTTTCCGGGTCGTTCTCCTCGCGTTCCCGCAGGTAGTTCAAGGCGGCCCGGAAGCGGGTTGCCAGTTCGGGTTGATGATTCCGGATATGCAGCACAAGAGTGGCGGCACCCCGTGGATCATGGGCCTTGCGGCCATCTCCGAACATGTCGACTGCGAGCGCGGCGTAGCCCAGTTCCGCCAGCATCTCGGCGCGCTTCCGGGCGTAGTCGTTGTGCCCCCACCGCTCGTGGATCACCAGGACCCCGGGGTGGGGGCCCTTGGCTTTGGGAGAGGCGAAGTAGGCCTGGGCCTTGACCCGCCCGGCGGGGTAGGTGACCTCCTCGGTGGTGATTTCTTCCGCACCCTGCGCGGAGGAACCGAGCAGAAGGATGCCGAGGGCGGGCGGGAGGAGCGCTTTCATGTCGGCCCGGACCATAGCGCCGCCCCGGGGCACGACAAGGGCCGGGGTGTGTCCGCCATGCTAATTTCCTCGCGGATCGGGGGTGGATCGTGTTGGTTCACTGCGCATGAGAGAGCGGTTGTTGCAGAGTCCGGTCTTCCAAATGGCTGCAACGCAATTCGACCAGGTGGCAGACCTCCTCGAGTTGCCGGCGGACATCCGGGAGCGGTGCAAATGGCCGAAGCGGCTCATCACCGTCACGATGCCGGTGCACATGGACGATGGACGCACCGAGGTCTTCTTCGGGCACCGCGTCCAGCATCACCTCTCGCGTGGACCCGTGAAGGGCGGCTTGCGATACCACCCGTCCGTGGATCTCGGCGAAGTGGCGGCCCTGGCGATGTGGATGAACTGGAAGTGTGCCATGATGCGCTTGCCGTTCGGCGGAGCGAAGGGCGGCATCACCTGCGACCCGCGCGCGATGAGTCTGCGCGAAGTCGAAAAGCTGACGCGGCGTTTTGCCGCCGAGATCATCCCCTTCATTGGAGAGGAGATCGACATCATGGCCCCCGACATGGGGACCGACGAGCAGACCATGGCGTGGATCCTGGATGTCTGCTCCACGCACGCCGGTCATCTCGTGCCGGGAATCGTGACGGGCAAGCCGGTCGAATTGCAGGGATCGGCAGGGCGAAAGGAAGCGACCGGTCACGGAGTGGCCTTTTTGGCCATGCGCGCCCTGAGCAAGCTGGGTCAGCAGAATGGCAGCACGGCCGTGATCCAGGGGTTTGGAAATGTCGGCGCCCACACCGCGGAAACCCTCTCGTGGTCCGGGACGAAGGTCATCGGGGTCTCCGACATCACGGGAGCGCTGTGGAACGACCAGGGGATCGACGTTTCCGCCCTGCGCGCCCATGTGAATGCGGAGAGGGGCGTGGCGGGATTTCCGGAGGCGGAGCCCATCGATCCGGACGAAATGCTCCTGCAGCAATGTTCGGTGCTGGTCCCTGCCGCTCTGGAGCGGGTCATTACCGGGGACAACGCCGCCCGGTTGAAGTGCCGCGTCCTGGCCGAGGCCGCCAACGGACCCACTACCCCCGCCGCTGATGTCATCATCGAGGAGCGCGGAGACATCTTTGTCCTGCCCGATATTCTCTGCAACGCGGGCGGCGTGACGGTCTCCTATTTCGAATGGGTTCAGAATCTCTCCCGCTTTCACTGGTCGGAGCGCGAAGTCCTGACCAAGCTGGAGACCATGTTGGAGGGGGCCTTCGAGCGGATCATGCACTACGCCAAGGACAAGTCGGTGTCGCACCGCACCGCTGCCCTCAGTCTCGGGGTGAGCGAAGTGGCGGAAGTGAAGAAGAAGCGCGGGCTCTTCCCATGAGCAGCGCGGGTCGCTTCAGGGTGGGAAGGTCCTTTGACCTGCGAGTGCCGCCCGCTCGCCGGCGAGAGTGGACCCCGCGAGCAACGGCCGCGGCGGCCCGTCCGTGGTCTTGACTCCGAAGGGGGACAGGTAGAGAGGATCTCCCCATCGCGACCGAGTTCGGGACCGCGGAGGGCGACCGGGAATTCGCTACCGGCGACCTCCGGCCGCCTCATCCTGGACCCGGGCCGCCGGGGCCGGAACCCTGGGAGGGGTGCGACGGAAGGTCGATTCGCGGATTCCAGGTGGGGCCCCCCGGGGCGGACGATCTATCTCAACTCGATCATTTAGTTAACATTCCTAAAACTTCATAGTTTACTTGTGCCCCCGGATGTCGCACAAGAATGGAGCGATGAGGGCCCTTCAAACCCACGGATTGGGGCGGAAGGGACGCGGCGCGGGCCGTGTTCCCGAGGCCCGGGCGGCGGGTGCCGGGGAGTTGGAAAGGGCTGCGCGGGGGAGGGCCAAGCGGGGGCAGAGGACCGGTGATTAAAGGAGTCGAAGAAACGGAATTGCTCAAGGCGGCCAGCGTGGCGGCCCGCTCCGCCTATGCGCCCTACTCCAACTTCCAGGTGGGGGCCGCCCTCGCGACCGATTCGGGCCGAATCGTGGCGGCGTGCAACGTGGAGAACTCCTCTTACGGCCTCACGATCTGTGCCGAACGGGCCGCGGTTTTCAAGGCGATTTCGGAGGGAGAGCGTGCCTTCCAGGCCCTCGCGATTTGCGCCCCGGGCGGCGCCAGGCCCTGCGGTGCCTGCCGCCAGGTCCTGGCCGAATTCAATCCGGAGCTGCTGGTCCTGGTGTCAGACCAAAACAACAATCTGGTCGCCACCCATCGCCTCTCCGAACTCCTCCCGCATAGTTTTAACGCTCAATCATTAGACATATCATAAGCGATGGAGTATCGGACTCCAGAGATATAGATTTCGCCCTCGCCTAAGAGACTGTTGAAATACCTCCGTTCGGCGAGAATCGAATTTGCTGATGGTAGCGGAGTTGGTTAAGGTTCGTTAATGATCCGCAAGAAGACTCTCCCCGCGCAGGAAGAACTCTGGGTAGC
>CAUZKZ010000414.1:0-5298 GCA_963580345.1 Verrucomicrobiia bacterium
GGGCAGGGTAATCCTCGCAGGATGCTCGAGATCAAATCCGTCCGGGCCACCGCGATAGATCAGGATGTCCCGTTCGTAGTACTTCGCCACGATCAGATCGAGGTACCCATCGCGATCGAGGTCCGCGACCCGGCAGTTCCAGGCGCGGCGCGTCGGGACGATGAGATCTGGTTCGTACGAGAATCCATCCGGTCCACCCCGAAACACAAATGTTCCGGGATCGAGGTGCTGCGCGTTCTCCGCGCTGTTTGCAAGGACGATGTCCGGCCAGCCGTTGTCATTGAGATCGGAGCAGGAGGCGACCACCGCTCCCCGACCTTTCAGCGATGTCTTTCGCTCGGGGGAAAAGCCGTCCGGGCCGCCATAGAAGATCGTGGAGTCCACGTCGTTGTTCGCATCGCGCCCGCGGTGATTGACGAATAGAATCTGCGGCCGCGGGTCATCACACGTGCGGGCAAGAAACACCCGGCGCGCACCCTCCCCGGGAAGTTGGACAGGATCCGGGTCGACACCGTCCGGACCGCCCCGAAACACCGGGCAGTCGCAAGAAAATCGGGCGTCGCCCCGCCACTGACTGATCACAATGTCGTCGTATCCGTTTCCATCAAGATCGCCCACCGCTACGTCGCAGGCCCGGTTCGTGGGGAGCGACACGCACCGCACCGGGTCCGCGCCCTCGTAAATCCAGGAGCATTCGCTGTCCCCCGACCGGTCGCGGCAAGCCACCACAAGATCGACAGACCCGTCCCCATTCAGATCTCCGGTCGCCACCGCGAATGCCATCCGGCAAGGGAATTCACGCGGCAGCCCGAAGGCGCGGTCCGGCAGAACCGGAACGAGAAACATCCTCTCACGGAAAGGCACGAACAGATGCGGCACTCCTTCGAGCCGGACTACGTTCACGATGGGAAACACGCCACCGGTCTGCTCCTCCAGGCTCAATCCCTCAGGGATCTCGACCGGCATCTCTTCGCCTTCCTCGCCGACAACCAGGTCACTGTATCGGTCGGGCCGGATCCCATCGGCCCCGCCCCAGTAGATGCGGGGCGCTGATTCCGGAGTGCAGGCGCAAAGGTCCGCGCACCCGTTTCCGTCCAGGTCAAAAGCCCCGATCTGATCGGCCGTGATGTCCAGATCCACGAACGACTTCGCTTCAAGTCCGAGGTCGCCCTGGTAAAAGATGCGGAGCTTCCGCTTGATGATGAAGGCGAGGTCAACCTTTCCGTCGCCGGTCAAGTCGCCGGCCGTCACGGAGGTGCACTTATGCGCGGGCAGATGAAGCAGGCACTTCTCGGAGAGCCCTTCCGGCGAGCCGAAGTAGATGAACGCATTTCGCAGACCCGCCTCTCCGCTCTTTTCCATGCCCAGAACCAGGTCGTCGTAGCCGTTCCCGCTGATGTCCGCTACTGCGCCGGTCGGGGATCCGGCCGACGGCAACTCCCTGCGTATGGGATTTTCCGGCACGCCCGTGTAGACGTAGGCGGGCGGTGATTCGTGATGCTCCTGGGCGTTGCAAAAGAGGAGATCGACGTATCCGTCGCGATTCAGATCGAAGAGATGAATTCGTTGAAGCGTCCCGGCGCGGGAGACGTAGAGATTCTCCCCCGCATTCCCGAAGACGCCTTCGCGAAAGGCATCGAATCCTCTGGTGCGCCAAACGCCTTCAACCGGTGTCGTTTTCATGATTCAGATCCTGGAGAGCGACGTCCACTTTCCTGCGCCTCGTCAATCCGCGAAATCCGCGGTACATCATGTCGCGGCGGCTCTGTCCTTTCCCCGTGCAAAGTACCTTCGGATCCGGCGAACTCCAATTCCGTTAGATTTCACGATCCTTATAGTGTATCATGTCCGGAAGTCCTGTGGGACGTGAACGTGAAAAGCAAAGCAAAATTCCGGATCATTTTCCTGGCCGCCGCGACCCTCGGGTGCGTGTGCGCTCAAGCCTGGTATCCGTACCCGGCAATATACGACCTGTGGCAGCAGGACCGCCCTTTCGGGCTGTCCGGGCTGCACAACAGCGTTCCCACGGATCGGCTGCTACAGCGGATGGAGCGATTCAAGGCGGCCGACCTGAACAATTTCTGCTGGGGAAAGCCCGAGAATGCAATCCACATGTTCCAGGCCGCGCACGCGGCGGGGTTGGACTGGTCCTGCTGGGCGAGCGGAGGAACCAACGCGCTGGCACTGGCCCTGCAGACCCCCGGCAACTCGTGGATTATGGCGGGAGATGAACCCGCCACGACGGAAGAGGTTCTGGAGATGGCCGCCATTGCGGATTGGGTTCGTCAGCACCATCCTTCCACGCCGATCGTGGTCAATCTTTCCATCGCAAAAATCGATCACGACTTCCTCATTGCGGAGGTTCAGCCGGACGTGTTCAGCTTTGATCACTATCCCTTGCTCAGAAACGGCACAACACAGACCCACTACCTTTACAATGTCGACTGGGGGCGGCAGACGGCAACGGAACACAACCTGCCCTACTGGATGTACCTCCAGGCGTACGGCCGCGAGGATCCGGATCCGGGACGAGCCTACCGCATCCCCGGTGAATCCGACATGCGCTTTCTCGTCTATTCCTTTCTCGCGCACGGCGGCACCGGCATCATGCTGTTCAGTTACTACGGTCACCAGGAGGCGATGGTGATCGACACCGGAGTGGCCGATCCGACCTCCGCCGCAATTCCCCACCGGTACGAAAACACAACCGTCTCGCCCCCCTGGTTCGCCCTGCGCGACCTGGCGTCCGAAATCCAGCATCTCGGACGGGCGCTGACGAATCTTCGCACCAAGGACGAGGTGATGTATTCCGGCCACAACCTGCTGTGGGCGGACGGTCCGCCCACCTACAGCCAGCACAATCCGAGTCCTCCAATTCAAAACGAACCGTTTACGCCCCATCCACCATTGCAATCGGTGGACCTGGTCGGGGTCGTCTCCTCCAACGGGCCCGATCCGGAGCTGGACCCGTTCAAGTCCGGTCTCAACATTCCGTTCGACACGAATCTGGATGCCGTCACGTGGGGTTCCGTTGCAGACGTCTGCTGCGGAACGTGGACCGTAACCGGTGGGATGGCCGTGGCCAGTTCGAACGGTGTCGACATCCCGCGGCTGATCCATCATCCGACGCTCGAGAACCAGCCATCCACCACCACGGCCCTGGACTCCAACGACGGTTGGGTCGCAACCACCCGATTCCAGTACTCGGGAACCGCTTACCTGGTGAACGTGCTCGCGGGTCCTGCCGGCTTCGGCGGCGACTATGAACTCCGATTGTTCGGGAACGAGTTTGTGGGCGGAAACCTTTTCCTGATCGACCTCCGGGACTATGGCGGGTTGACGGCGCCATTCCCGTTGGCGCCGGATGTTCCGCATGAATACACCGTTCATTTCAAGGGCCTGGCCGACGAAAACCGGGTGGACTGCTATATCGACGGACAGAAAGTCGTGGAAGACTTCGATCTCGATGATCACCCGGGCAAGGGAAACGGGTGGCAGTGCAACGCCATGCAGCTCGGTGGCGGCGGACCCTTTCACGGCACGCTGTCGATCGACGAATTCATCGCCGCCCCGCCGGGTCCCGGCGTCGAACACAAGGGCGTTCAGATTTCCTTCTTTGACGATGCGGCCGGCGAGGAATACTTCATGATCGTCAACCTCATGCACGGCCCGAACCTGAGCAAGAAAGCGGCTTCGCGAACCATCCAACTCGGATTCGATGCAACCGTCACGCAAGTCGAGCGCCTCAATCGATGGACCGGAAACGTGGAGTTTCTCCAGACCGTGTCCGGCGTCGGAGGACAACGGACTCTCACGCTCCCGTTTGAAGGGGGCAGCGGTGAACTGTTCAAGTGGTCCAACGGCAACCCCTGGGATTTGCGAAGTGAGAATTGACGCACAGGCGCCGCGAACGTTTCGAACGACCCCTGCGCAAGGGCGCACGTACTTTCTCTTTCGCCGAATCATGAACTCCTTTTGCGCCGGCTTACGTCCCGTTGCAACGCCGAAGCCACGGAGTAGGTTGGCCTTCCAGGCCGACCCGGGCAAGAAGAGGACATGGGTTGAAAATAATCGAGCGTGCTCCACCCATTTGCCACATCATGTTCCTGCCTTGCGCCGCTCGGGCTGGAAGCCCAAGCTACTGACTTCGTTCTTCGTCTTTCAATTCGCCTTTCTTTTCCATCCCTCTCTGGCCTGGTATCCCTACCCCGAGGTTTACGATCAGTGGCAGTCCTCCCGCCCGTTCCTGGTCATGGGCCTGCACAACAGCGTCCCGGCCAACCGGCTTCCCGAAAGGATCGACCGCTTCCAGGCGGCGGGCTTGAACAACCTGTCCTGGACGACGCCACTCGACGCACTGCACATGTTTCAGGCGGCAAACGACGGAAATCTTGAATGGTCCTGCGGCGCAGTCGGTGGGACCAACGGCATGGACCAGGCCCTGGCGATTGCCGGCAACACGTTCGTCCAGGCCGGCGACGAACCCGTGTCGGCAGTAGAAGTGCTCGATGCCGCGACCATCGCCGCATGGGTACGGACGAGTCATCCGGGCCGGCCGGTACTCGTGAACCTTTCGATTCACGAGTACGACCATGACGATGTCATCCTGCAGGTGCAGCCGGACGTGATCAGCATCGCCCAGTATCCGGTCTTGCGGGACGGGTCGACGCAATCCAACTACCTCTACCACATCGACTGGGCACGGCAGTCGGCCGTCGACAACAATCTGCCGCTGTGGATGTACCTTCAGGCCCGGGGACAGGAGGACGCGAACCCCGCGGAAGCCTATCGGATTCCTGACGCCGCCGACCTGCGGTTTCTCGTGTACGCCTTCCTGGCTCACGGCGGCACAGGGGTCCTCTTGTTCGATTACTACGGCCATGATGAGAGCCCGATCAGCGATGCCGGTCCGCCGCACACCTACGAAGACACGGTTCCCTCGTGCGCCTGGTTTGCCCTTCGGGATCTTGGCGATGAAATTCAAAAAATCGGCCGCGCGCTCGTTCCTCTGCGGACGCGAAGCGAGGTAATGTACGTGGGAAACGGGCTGCTCTGGAACGCCCCTCCGCCCGTCTACCCGCTGCACAATCCGAACCCGCCTATCCACAACGAAGCGTTCACCCCCCAGGGCGCGCTGCAGGACGTACAGATCGTGGAGACGAATGAATGGGGCGCGCTGGTATCGTTCTTTGAGGACGAGCAGGGCGAGGAATACTTCATGGTCGTCAATCTTCAGCATGGCGCGGACATGGGCAAGTCGGACGGTATGCGGACAATTCGGCTGGTGTTCGACGGCAC
>CAUZKZ010000415.1:0-5297 GCA_963580345.1 Verrucomicrobiia bacterium
GGAGTGGACGCCTATAACCCCGACACCGCCGCGATGGACGCTGTGCTCGGCATCACCGGCTATGAGATTGAGGATTTCGAGGACGGGACGCTGCACCCTGATTTTTCCGCCACCAACTTCGGCGTCTTCAATTTTCCGGAAGGGGCAGGGACTGAGGCCTGGGATGGAGGCAACATTTTCAGCTTCTACGACGTTACGCCGTTGGATCCGGGGGCGTTGAACTTCGCGGTCGGTGCCAATTCCGTTGGCATCGCACTCAGCAGCTGGCACTACCCGCATGCTGCGGTTGGTCCCGCCAACCTTTTGCGAATCAACGGAGGACCATGGATTGACATCGACAACACGAACTTTCCCAACCTCGACATCGTCGGGAACGGGCGGTGCGGGTATTTGCGAATCGACCGTCCCGCGGGTGCCGCTCCGATCACGATCATCGAGTTCGCCGACCCGGGGGATGAAACGCTCAAGATTGACCACGTGGCTTTCACCGCGTTCGTTCCCGACGAGGCGCTGCGCATCACGCAGTTTTCTTACGACGGCGGAAGCGGGATGCTCACCATCGAGTGGGAGAGCCTGCTCGGAAATCTCTACAACCTGCGCAGCGAAACCGATCCGTCCAACGGCGACCCCGAGACCTGGACGATTTTCGACGGGCACGAGGACATCGAGGCCACCCCGCCCACCAATACCCTCATCATTCCGCTTCCCGCCGATCTGGAGCGCTTCTTCGTGATCGAGGGGTTCCCGGCGCCGCCGGAGGCCGTCTTTTCGGACGACTTCGAGGGCGGCCAGGGGGCCTGGTCCACCGGATCGGAGGGAGACCTCGGCACGCTCTGGGAAGTCGGAGCTCCTACCAATGTCGGCCCCGGGGCCGCCAATGGAGGGACCAATTGCTTCGGCACCAACATCGATGCCGATTACACCAACGATGCCGTGGTGTGGCTGCGCTCCCCGGCGATCGATCTCACCGCCGCGGCCGGGGCGACCCTCAACTTTTCCCAGTACGTGGACATCGAGGAGGGCTTCGACTCCGGACAGGTCAGGCTCCTGGACGCCGACGATGCCAACGCGGAACTGGCCATCCTCGCATCGGCCATCGAAGGGAACAGTCCCGCCGGTTGGACCGACTTCAACAAGACCCTTCCCGCCGCCGCCGTCGGCAAGAACGTCGTGATCGAGTTCCGCTTCCTTTCCGACGACTTCTCGGATCCCACCCAGGCCGGCTGGTACATCGACGACGTCGATCTGACGGTGCCGTAGGTTTTTGTCGCTTCAAGACGCCAGAGAAAGAAAGGAATCAAGAAAGGCGGCGCGCCCAACATTGGCTGCCAGGCAGATACAACGGTTATCAACGGCCTCCGCGTGGCCAGGATGGTGGGTTGGGGTTCGATGAAGGCGCCTCCCAAACCCGCGGGAACAAAAGCCGAGTAGTCGCTATTCGTGACGCGAGGCTTCCACCGGATCCAGCCGGGACGCCCGCAGCGTAGGATAGACGCCGAAAAAAAGGGCCCCCTGTGGCGGAACGGCCCACCGCAAGCAGCACCACCTTGGCGGAGACCACGTTGATAGATTCCTGGCCGCAATCGCGCGCCTTGGAACTTGTCCGCGTGTTTGTGAATAGCGGCCAAGGATGTTCCGCCCTTCTGCGATCACGCGGCGGGATTTCCCGAGGTAGCACTTTGCACCGTGCCGCGTCCTGCTAGGCTCGCGCCGCAGATGAGAACGATCGCGGTTTCCGTTACGGCAGCCTTGTTGTGGATGGGCTGGACCGGACCGCTACGGGCGCAGGAGGCGGGGGAGGGGGCCGCCGCCTCGATCGGGCCGGCCCTCGCGGACCTCGTGGCGAAGCGGAAAGCCCTGGAGGGCAACAACGAACTCGACGAGGCGACTCGCACCAGGTTGGTCGCGCTCTACAAGGAGGCCGAGGGGTTCGCGGTGGCCGCGGAGGAAAGCCGCAAAAAGGGCGTCGCCTTTCGAAACTCGATCGAGGAGGCGCCGAAGAACACCGCCAACCTCACGGCGCGGTTGGCGGAGATCCAGGTTCCGAAGGACCCCCGCGAACTCGTTCCGCGCTCGGAGCGGGTCATGGAGATCGAGGTCCTCCAGGTGCTGTTCACCACCGAAGAATCGAGCCTGAAGAAGGCGAAGGACCTCCTCACGGAGATCACGGACGCCGTGTCCGAGGCCGACCAGCGGCCGGGGGAGATCGCGACCGAGTCAGCGGGAGCGCAGGAGCGGAAGGCGAAGGCCGAGACCGCGATTGCCGCGCTGCGGGATAAGACGGAGCGCACTGCCGACGAGGAGGCGGAGCTTGCGCACGCGGAGTCGCGCCTCGAGGCGGCGAGGGCGGGGTTGGACACCCTCGAGCAGGAGCGGCTCGGCGCCCCCGGACGGCGGGCGATGTTAACGGCCCGGCGGAAGGTGCGGGAAGTCGAGGCCCGGCGCCTCGAGTTGCGTGTCGAGGAACTCCGCAAGCTCAAAAATGCCGGCTTGCGCGACAAGGCCACCGATGCGGAACGCGTGGCGGAGGAAGCCCGGCTCACCGGTGACGACGAAGGCGGCGTCGCGGATGAGATCAGCAAGTATTCGAAGGAGCTCAAGGGAGTCGCGGGGAGAATCGCGGCCTCCCAGCGCGCCATCGACGACCTCGACAAGGAGTCCGAACTGCTGTCGACCGAGTTCGAGTTCGTGAAGCAGCGGCTCGAGGCGAGCGGAGGCCGCGGCGCCTCCAGCCAGGTGCTCCTCGACCAGCAGCGGACCATGCCGAGCGCAGGCGAAATGAAGCGCGCCTTGCGCAGCCGGCAGGACGAGACCGTCGAGGCTCGGCTGGCGCGCATCACAGTCGATGCCGAGTTGCGCAAGTTGAAGGCGGAGACCCCGGCGGGAAAGGAACCCGGCACGGAATTGAAGGACACCCGCCGCGAGATTCTCGAGGAGCTCAGTACGCAGTACGGCACCCTGATCTGGAACCTCGCTACCCTCGAATCGAATGAGCGCGTCCACCTCCAAACTGTGGAGAACTTCAAGACCTTCCTCCGGGAGAACCTCTTCTGGGTTCCGAGCTCGCCCCGTGCCGGGCTGGCCACCCTCACCGGGCTTCCGTCCGGCCTCAACTGGCTCTTCGGCCCGGAGCGTTGGGACGAACTGGCCAGGGCGTTGGGCAATGCGGTGAAGCGCGCGCCGGTGCGCGTTGGCCTCCTTGCGGTTGTGGCGGTGTTGTTGCTTCTCCTCCGGCGGCGCCTGCGCAGGCGCATGGCGGCCTTCGGTCCCAAGATCCGGCGTGTCTCGGCCGACCAGTACTTCTTCACCCTCGAGGCCCTCGGAATCGTGATCGCGATCTCGGCCCCGTTTTCCCTGCTCCTCTGGACGGTCGGGTTCGAGCTGTTTTACGAGCCCGATGCGAGCGATTGGTTGCGCGGGGTGTCGCAGGGTCTGATCGGAATCGCCCCGCTCCTCTTCACCTTCGTTTTCGTCCGGGAGATGAGCCGCAAGGATGGGCTCGCGCAGGTGCACTTCCGGTGGACCGCGCCGGTGCTGCAGCGCATGTTCCGCCAGGTGACGGGCATGGCGATCGGGTACGTGCCCGCCATGCTGGTGGCGGCAGTCTTCATGGCGGACCCGTCCAACGAGCACGTGCACTCCGTCGGCCGCCTCGCCGTCATCTTCGCCATGCTCTGGGCGGCATGGTGGCTGGCAAGACTCCTTCGGCCCTCTGATGGCATCCTCTCGGGATTCACCTCCCGCAATCCGGAAGGCGGCGTGCAGCGCCTTCGCTACCTCTGGTATCCGGCCATGATCCTGCTCCCGGTGATCCTCGCGGTTCTCGCCGTCTTCGGCTACCTCATCACCGCGGTCGAACTCAGCTGGCGGATGGAGATCACGGTCGTGATCGCGATCGGCGCCGTCCTTCTCTACGAACTCCTCCTGCGCTGGTTCCGGATCCGCGAACGCAAGCTGGCGCTCGAGCAGATGCTCGCGGAACGCAAGGCGAGGCGGGAAGCCGCCGTGGCGGACGGAGTGGCGGAAGTCGAGCAAACCGTGATCGACCCGGAAGAAGCCGCGATGGATCTCGACCTGGTCGGCGCCCAGACCCGGCGCCTCCTCCGCGCCGTGGTGCTCGCCGTGATGGCGGCGGCGGTCTGGTTCGCGTGGGCCGACACCCTCCCGGTCCTCCGCTCTCTCGACCAGCACACCCTGGTCGGGCATGCCTCCATCGCGGACATCCTGCTCTTCCTCCTCATCCTGGTGGCCACCACCGTGGTGGCGAAGAACCTGCCCGGGATCCTGGAGATCGCCATCCTCCGCAGGTTGCCGATCGACAGCGGAGTGCGCTACGCGATCGCGACTCTCGCGCAGTACGTGATCGTGGCGTTCGGGGTGATCGGGGCTTTCCAGGCCCTCGCGCTCGACTGGTCGCAGTTCGGCTGGATCCTCGCCGCCCTGAGCGTCGGCCTCGGATTCGGCCTGCAGGAGATCGTGGCGAACTTCGTGTGCGGAATCATCCTCCTCTTCGAACGTCCCATCCGGGTTGGGGACGTCGTGACAGTCTCGAACGTCACCGGCGTGATCTCGCGTATCCGGATCCGCGCCACCACCATCACGGACTGGGATCGCAAGGAGTTCGTGGTGCCCAACAAGGAGTTCATTACCGGCCAGGTCCTGAACTGGACCCTCTCCAACACCACGAACCGGATCGTGATCAAGATCGGGGTGGCCTACGGCAGCAATACGCAAGAAGTGAGCAGGCTCGTCCTCGGGATTCTCGAGAATCACCCGGCCCTCCTCCAGGATCCCGCTCCCAGCGTCACCTTCGAGAACTTCGGCGACTCCAGCCTCGACTTCGTGGTGCGCTGCTACCTGCCGAGCCTCGACCGGCGGCTCTCCGTCAGGCATGATCTCTACACCACCATCAACGACCGCCTCAAGGAGGCCGGGATCGAGATTCCCTTCCCGCAGCGCGACCTCCACATTCGCGGCGGGCTGGAAGGATTGAAAGGTGGTTGATCGCTCCGGCGATGTTTTGTAATCACGCGTGCCATGGGTGGTCGGGCCGGCACGATGCGCGGGACACCGCGGCCCGCTTCCTGATCAGAGGCTTTCGCCGAGATCAACGCCTTATCCCACCGTGCCATTCTGACCCGTGCCATTCTGACCTGTCCCTTTATTCTCTCTGCATCGGTGTCCGAAACTCAGGATCAATAATCGGCGTAAAGGGCGCGTAGCTGGTCGAGAGACTCTTCCCAGCAAGTGGCTTGGTAGAGTGCGAGTCGTAGCCAACGGTAGTATTTCACTCCGAG
>CAUZKZ010000416.1:0-5289 GCA_963580345.1 Verrucomicrobiia bacterium
CCCGTCCACTTCACCTTCAGGATTCCTTAATTAACGACTGCGATTCCAGCAGAGCTAATTAATTCAGGAAGCCCTAAGTAGTTGTGGAAATTCGACGGAGCGGTTTGGCTTTCGCTTCGCCCCTCCCATTTCATGAAGATCCACACTGGTCCAGTCCTTCTCGCCCTTGCCTTCGGCCCGGTGGCCGGGGCGGTCCCATCCGCGCCGGAGATCCTGGCCGCCACCGGAGCGACGGGCGGACTGGTGGTTGCAAACGGGAGCCTATTTGTGGCGACAGAGGACGGGAAAGTGGTAGGGTTCGGCGGGAAGTAAGATGAGAAGGATGAACGCAATCATCGCCAGGGCCCTCGGTGCCACGTTCTTGATGGGCGCGGCGGTCGAGGCGTGCACGGTGCCGGTTTTCCGATTCGCGCTCGATCGGTGGCAGGCGGATGCCTACCGGCTGGAGGTGCCGGATGGGTGGGTGAACTCCGCGGGGGGGCGGGCCTTCCAGAAAAAGCTCGACGAGACCCGGACGGAGGTCGAGATCGTGTCGCTTGACGGCGCGGCGGCGGGTGGGAACCTGGTCATGCCGTCCGACGAGAGAGCAGTGGTGTGGTCGGGAGAACTTGGCAATGATGCGTCGAGTCTCTTCACTTCGCCGGCCCGGGAGGAAGTGGTGCGGCGGATTCTGGCCGGAGACTCGATGGTGTGGGTGATGATCGCGAGCGGTGAGGAGGCCGCGGACGCCGCCTTCGAGAAGCGGCTGAAGAGCCGTCTTGCGTATCTTGGCACGGTGGCAGCCATTCCGAAACAGGATCTCAGCGATCCCGACAGCCAGCTTGGGCCGGGACCGGAGTTGCGGGTGGGCTTGTCGTTTTTGCGGATCGCCCGTGATGACCCCAGGGAGCAGATCTTCCTCAAGATGTTGGCGGGTCCGGGCAAGGAGGGGGAATCGCTTCGAAGAGGCAAGGAGCCCTGCGCGGCGGTGGTGTTCGGGCGAGGGCGGGTTTTGGGGGTCTGGAGTTCCGGCGACCTCGACAAGCAGGGTATCGACGAAGTGTCGCTCTTTCTGCTGGGGGCCTGTTCGTGTCGCGTGAAGGTGCAGAATCCGGGCTGGGATCTTGGGCTTGCGATCGACTGGGAGGCGCGCCTGATGGCGGCGCAGATGGCGGCCGACCGGGCCGTCGAGGCAAGAGGAGGCGACCCTGCACCGGAGACCCCCCGGGGACCGGCGCCCGCTCCGGCCGCGCTGGAAATCCGCCGGTTCGGAGGCGAGAAGGACGACCCGCAAAAGTGACGAGGCGGGGGAATGGCCCACCCGGAACGAAACGGCATCACAACCACTCATGAAAGCTCTGATCGGCATCTCAACCGCCCTGCTCATCCTCGTGGGCGGGCTGATCTGGACCTACCAGAAAGACCAGCGCCCTGAAGGCGGAGCGAAATCGATCACGGTCTACTGCGCAGCCGGACTCAAGAAACCGGTCGCGGCGGCAGCAGAGCTGTATCGGAAGGAATACGGGGTGGAGGTGCAGTTGCAATATGGCGGGACGGGCACCCTGCTGAGCCAGATCAGGGTGGCGCAACGCGGAGATTTGTTCGTCGCGGCCGACGAGACGGCGGTGGAAGCGGCGAAGAAAGCCGGGGCGGTGGAGGAGGTGCTTCCCCTCTGTCACCAGTACCCGGTCATCGCGGTGCGGGCCGGAAATCCGAAGAACGTGCAAAGCTTCGAGGATCTCTTTCGCGACGACTTGAAGGTGGCGGTCGCCAACCCGGAAGCGGCCAGTGTCGGCAAGGCCACCAAGGCCACGGCGGGCGCGCGCTGGGAGGAACTGGCCGGAAAGGTGACCGTCATGAAGCCCACCGTCACCGAGATGGCAGCCGACCTGTCCCTCGGTTCGATCGATGCGGCGGTGCTCTGGAATTCCACCGTGCCGCAGTTCAAGGGCATCGAGGCCATCGAGGTGGCGCAGTTCGCAAACCGGGTCGATACCGTGACGGTTTCGGTTTTGAGCGCCTCCCAGCATCCTGCCTCGGCCCTGATGTTCGCCCGCTTTCTCACCGCCCCGGACAAGGGCGCAAAAATTTTCCGGGAGAAGGGATTCAAGGCGATCGAGGGAGACCCGTGGGCCGAAAAGCCGGAGTTGATCCTCTACAGCGGGGGCGTGAACCGGCCCGCGGTGGAAAAGACGCTCGCGGAGTTTGCGGAACGCGAGGGCGTAACGGTGACGACCGTCTTCAATGGCTGCGGCGTGCTGTGCGCTACCATGCAGGCCATGACCGACACCAGCAATCCAAAGTTCCCCGATGCCTACTACGCCTGTGACCTCTGCTTCGTGCCGCCGGTGGCGGAGCATTTTCCGGAGGCTGTGATGCTGACCGAGACGATCATCGGGATCTCGACCCAGAAGGGGAACCCGAAGAACATCGAGACCCTCGCCGACCTCGCGCAGGAGGGGGTGAAGGTGGGAATTTGCAATGCCGACCAATCGACCCTGGGATACATGACGCAGGGTATGCTGCGCTCCTCCGCGCTCGAAAAGGCGGTGCGCAAGAATGTGGTGGTCGAGGTGCCCACCGCCGACTTTCTCATCAACCAGATGCGGGTCGGGGCCCTCGATGCCGTGATCGTGTACGAAGTGAATTACCGTCTGCAGGCGGAGCACCTGGAATTTTTCCCGATCAAGCATGAAGGTGCGCGGGCGGTGCAGCCCTTCTCGGTGCGCAAGGATTCGGAGCGGCGGCAACTCGCCGGGCGGCTCTTGGCCTTCCTGCAGAAGCATCGCGCCCGTTTTGAGGAGACCGGGTTTACGTGGTTGGGCGACCAGGCGCCGGTGAAGAGTTCGGAACTGGAAATTCCACCCTGGCTCAAGCAGCCTCCCGAGAAGTAGCGGTCGTGGGTATGGCTGAGCGGGAACCGATACGCCAGGGCCGGAGGAGATACTCGCCCTTCTGGGTGTTCCTGGTGGTCGTGACGGGGGGCTACCTCCTCTTCATCCTGGGGATGCTGTTCGCCACCGCGACCCACAGTTCGCCGGGAGAGCTCCTGAAGGCGTTGCAGTCGAGGCAGATTCAGCACTCGATTTACCTCAGTCTCCTGACCTGCTCGCTGACCGCGCTGCTCTCGCTCCTGATTGCGGTGCCGGCCGGATACCTTTTGGCGCGCGCCAACTTTCGGTTCAAGGCCCTGCTGGAGTCCGCGCTCGACATCCCGATCGTCCTCCCGCCGTTGGTGATCGGGCTGTGCCTGCTGATCCTTTTCCAGACCTCCTTCGGGGGCCTGGTCGAAAAGGTGATCCCATTCACCTACACCGTCTTCGGGGTGGTGTTGGCGCAACTCGTGATCGGGGCGGCCTTTGCAATCCGGACCATGCGCGGGACCTTCGACCAGCTCTCGCAACGGCCGGAGGATGTCGCGATGACGCTCGGTTGTTCGCGGGGCGGGGCAGTGTGGCGCGTGACCCTGCCGGCAGCGGGCAAGGGGATGGTGGCCGCCCTCAGTGTGGCGTGGGCACGGAGCCTGGGCGAGTTCGGTCCGATCCTGGTCTTCGCGGGCGCAACCCGCATGAAAACGGAAGTGTTGCCCACCACGGTGTGGCTGGAGTTGAGCGTCGGAAACCTGGAGGCCGCGGTGGCGGTCAGCTTGCTGATGGTCGTCTTTGCGATGCTGGTGCTGGTCACGATGCGCTGGGCGGGGGAGCGATGGTGAGGCCAAGATATGATTGAACTGATCGACATCTCGTGGGTGGCCGGGGACTTCGCCCTGGAAAAGCTCAACTGTGAAGTGCCGGACGGGAAATACAGCGTCCTGATGGGGAAGACCGGCTGTGGGAAGACCACGGTCGTTGAGCTGATCTGCGGATTGCGGATTCCCGTGGAAGGAAGAATCTTCATCGCGGGCAAGGACGTGACGCTGAAGCCGCCCGGCCAACGCGGCATCGGATACGTCCCGCAGGACGGGGCTCTCTTTCCGACCATGACGGTGCGCGAGCAGATCGGGTTCGGGCTGCGCATCAGGCGCCGCTCCATCCTGGAGGTGGAGCAAACCGTGAAGAGGCTCGCGGCGGAGCTGGGTGTCGACCACCTTCTCGATCGAAAACCGCCGGGCTTGTCCGGCGGCGAACGGCAGCGCGTGGCCCTGGGACGTGCCCTGGCCGTGAATCCGAAGGTTCTCCTGCTGGACGAACCGCTCTCGGCGCTGGACGAGGATACGCGGGACGAGATGGCGGAATTGCTGAAGGGACTTCAGCGCGAGCACGCCCTGACGGCTTTGCACATCACGCACAGCAGCCGCGAATCGGAGCAGGTGGCGGATTGTGTCCTGCGATTGGAGGGCGGGAGGATTCGGGTGGAGGGAACTTGAGAGGCCGGCGGCGTCAATTGGCATCAGGATATGACCGCGGCCTGAAGGGCCATGACAACAAAGCCCGGCGCAGCCCTGGGATTGCCATCAGGATATGACCGCGGCCTGAAAGGCCATGACAACGAAGCCCGGCGCAGCCCTGGGATTGCCATCAGGATATGACCGTGGCCTGAAAGGCCGTGACAACGAAGCCCAGGGCGCAGCCCTGGGTAGGCATACGGTGAACGACCCGCGGCCTGAAGGGCCGCGAGAATCTCCAACTAATCCCAAACGTACCGTTCATCGAACTCCACCCCATGCCGGTCCAAAAACCTGCGGAACTCCTCCTGAAACGTCACCTTCCGATGATGCTCCGCTTGATTTTCGATGTACTCGGTCACTTCATTCACCTGTGAGGCGCTCACCGAGAATAATCCGTACCCACCCTACCATGCGAATCCGCTTATCCGAGGAAACTCTTCCTTTGCCCACTTCGAACTCTGTGCCTTGATCTCGCCGATTACCTTGCTGGGGATCTGGTTCCTGGAGATACGATACAACAAATGCACATGATCAAAGTGCCCGCCAACTTTGACGGCCGCGCTGTCTTGATTGTTCAGCGCGCCCGCAAGATAGGGAAACAAACGCGCCTGGATATCATCGGTTAGCCAGGGTTCTCGGTCCTTCGTGCTGAACACAAGATGGGCGTAGACTTGTGAAAGGGATTGCGGCATCGAAAGCGGGATCGAAGATTTCTTGCGACCTTTCAGGCCGCGGTCAATTGCAATTGTCCGGACCCAGGGCTGCGCCCTGGGCTCTGTTGTTGCGGCCCTTTGGGCGTAAGCGTCCGACCAACCCGATGCGGATTTGGTGGAAGATCGGAGCAGGGTGTGATTATGCGGCGGCCGGGATCTCGTCCGAAGCTTGAGCGGCTTTGTGGTCGGTGGCCCAGTTGTCCGGGAGCA
>CAUZKZ010000417.1:0-5285 GCA_963580345.1 Verrucomicrobiia bacterium
CGGACGCTGCTCCGATGAGGGCCCCGCGAGCGGCATTGCCGTCGCCAACGTTGTTTCCGATGATGGCGCCACCGACGGCGCCGACGGCTGCACCGGCGGCAGCTCCGCGTTGCGTGTTGGGTCCCGCGGCACAACTTGCGAAGAGAAGAGCGGCGGAGGCGGTCAGGCTTGTCAGGATCTTGATTTTCATGGGATTACCTTAGTTGATGTTAACTTCTTGGCCAACTTAATTGATTCCGGCATTGGAGGCATCGCAAAGAATCAAGTGGCGGGTTCTTAACTTACGACGAGGGCTCTGCCAATCTATTCAGAATTTCGTGGAGGAGGACCGGGCCGTGATAAACAAATCCCGTATAAATCTGGAGGAGGGTGGCGCCGGCAGAGAGTTTCTGGAGGGCGTCGCGGACGGTCATGATTCCGCCCACCCCCATAATCGGGATTCTGTCTCCCAGTTCGGCGTGAAAGGCGGCGATGACCTCGGTGGAGCGGGCGGTGAGAGGCGTGCCGGAGAGGCCCCCAGCTTCGTTGCTCAGTGGGTGATCCGCAACAGCGTCCCGCGCCACGGTGGTGTTGGTGGCGATGAGGGCGTCCAGCCCGTGATCCAGGAAGACGCGACTGAGGGCGGCGATCTCTGCATCGCGCAGGTCCGGGGCCACCTTGAGGGCGAGCGGGACGCGGCGCCCCGAGGCGCTGGTGAGCGTGGCGCATTCCTGCTGGAGGCGGGAGAGCAGCCGGGCCGCGGAGTCGGCGTCCTGCAGGTCGCGCAGGCCTGGGGTGTTGGGTGAGGAGAGATTGACGGCGATGTAGTCCGCCACCGGCCAGGCGCCGCGCAGGCAGGCGAGGTAGTCGTCGATGGCGCGCTCGTTAGGGGTGTCCTTGTTTTTCCCGATGTTGAATCCCACCAAGCCCTGGAAGGACTTCGAGGATTGCACGTTATTCACGCCGCCCTCGAGGCCGGGGTTATTGAAGCCCATGCGATTGATAATGGCCTCTCGGTCCACGAGCCGGAAGAGGCGCGGCTTGGGGTTGCCGGGCTGCGGGCGAGGGGTGATGGTGCCGATTTCGATGAAGCCGAAGCCGAGGCGGCCAAAGGCGTCGATGGCGTTGCCCGTCTTATCGAGGCCTGCCGCCAGGCCGATCGGATTGGGGAAGGTGAGGCCCATGCACTGGACCGGTTCGGCCCGCGGCGGTTCCCCCGCCAATCCCTTGAGAATCCCACAGCGCTCCGCGAAGCGCAGACCGGCCAGCGACCAGTGGTGAGCCCGCTCGGCGTCGAGGCGAAAGAGAAACTTGCGCGCCAACGGGTAGGTGCGGTCGAGCATCGAGGGCAGGGTCGAGGAGCAGGTAGCGGGTGGCAAGTAGCGAGTGCGGGGCGGAATCCGAACCGTGGGCCTGGTGGATCGCGGCGTCGTGGGCGCGATGGTTGGGTCTCAGGCTCAATCATGCCGGCGGGGATCCGCCTTCGCGCCTCGCTCCGGCGTGGCATGCACCGGCATCCCGCCGGGGGTGATTGCGGGCGGGAGCCGCTGGCCGAATGCGACGCCTCCGTCAGCTCACCAGATGCTCCAGAATCGAATCGACCAGGAGGGGTCCGCGGCCGGTGAGAGTGAGGCGGTGGGAAGTGAGGGTGGCGAGGCATTCCTCCGTGAGCTGTGCGATGCGCTCGGGCGAGACGTCCCGCAGGTGTTGGCGGGGGACGCCCTCGGAAGTGCGGAGGAGGAGGGCGAGGCGCTCCAGGCGGAGTTGGCTGGGGCGGAGATCTTCCACTTCCGTCTCGGCACGGCCGATACGCTCGATCATGGCGAGATAGCGCCGGGTATCCGGAACGTTTTTCCAGCGGTGGCCCGCCATGGTGGAGACGGCGGAAGGACCGAGGCCCAGGTAGTCGGCGCCGCGCCAATAGCCACGATTGTGAAGCGACTCGAATCCGGGCCGGGCGTAGTTGGAGGTCTCGTAGTGGTGGTAGCCGGAGGCGCCGAGCAGGTCGTCGGCCAGGGAGAACATGGCGGCATTGCGCTCCGGGTCATCCCGGTAGGCGCCGGACTGGAATCGCTCGAAAAAGGGGGTGTCCTCTTCGTAGGTGAGGTTGTAGGCCGAGATGTGCTCGGGGGCGAGGTCGCGGGTGGCTTGCAGGGTCTGGCGCCAGTCCTCCACGGTCTGGCCGGGCAGCGAGAAGATGAGATCGATGTTGACGGCGAGTCCGGACACCTCACGCAAGAGGTGAAAGGAAGCGGTAGCCTGGTGGGGGTCGTGCTCCCGGCCAAGGGTGCGGAGGTGCTCGGGGTGGAAAGACTGAATGCCCAGTGAGACACGATTCACGCCGAGATCCCGATAGAGCCGGGCGGTGCGGGACGTGAAGGTGGCAGGATTGGCTTCGAGGGTCAGTTCTGCGCACTGCGAAAAATCGAAGGTCCGGCGCAGGCCCTCGAAGAGGCGGGTGAGGTGGGTCGGCGAGAGCATGGAGGGCGTTCCACCGCCGAGGTAGAGAGTGCGCAGCGGTCCGGCGGCCTCCCGGCGCCCGCGAGCCTCGCTGAGAAGGGCCTCGACAAAACGGGAGAGGTCGGTGTCACCCGGAGTGTGCTTGTAGAAGGAGCAATAGGGGCAGATCCGGTGACAAAAGGGGATGTGGAGGTAAAGGTGCAAAAAGATTCAAGTTTTCGATTTCAAGTTTCGGGAATCGGAGGAGGAATGGCGGCGGTGTCCCACGACCGAAAGCTGGCCAGTGACGTCCTCAAGGCGGTGTCGCGCTCCTTCTATCTTACCCTCCGCCTCTTGCCGAGCGGGTTTCGCGAGCCGGCCAGCCTGGGGTACTTGCTGGCGCGCCTGAGCGACACGATTGCCGATGCCGGCACGGTGGAACTCACCACCCGGCGCGAGCTGTTAGGGCGTCTCCGGGGCTTGCTGAGCGCCCCGGGCAAGCGGAGCGATGTGCAACAGTTCGCGCAGAGTCTTCCGGGTACCCTGGAAGGTGCGGGCTTGTCGCGCGGCGAGTGGGACCTGGTCCTGCGCTGCGGCGATTGCTTCGACTGGCTGGAGGCCGTGGATCGCGGGGTCGGCAAGCACGTGAGAAAGGTGGTGGGGACGATCACGGAAGGACAGGCGTGGGATCTGGAGCGCTTCGAACGGGCCGGCGTTGTCCGGCTGGAGACTCCCGAGGAACTGGAACTGTACGCCTACCGTGTGGCGGGGTGCGTGGGGGAGTTCTGGACCGAGATCGGATTCGCCTGCGAGGAGTCGTTTGCGCGCGAGAGCCGGCAGAACTTGTTGGAGTGGGGGGCCAACTACGGGAAGGGCCTGCAACTGGTGAACATCCTGCGGGATGTGGCGGAGGACCTGGAACGGGGGCGCTGCTACCTGCCCGGACCGGAGTCAGCCCGGCCGGCTTCCCTGCTGGAGGCGGCGGGTGAGTGGCGGGGGCGGGCTCGGGAGCTTCTCGCCGACGGGTTTCGCTACACGGCGTCGGTGCGCGGGGTGACCTTGCGCGCGGCCACCGGCCTGCCGGCGGTGCTCGGGGTGAAAACCCTGGACCGCCTCGAGGGAGCCGGGTGGGAGGAGCTCGCGCACGGCGTGAAGGTGTCGCGATCGCAGGTCAGGCGGGCCCTGGCCGGATCGTTGGCGAGAAGCCTGCCGGGGGTGCCGGGGTCGTGGGGGGGGCTCTATCGGCAGGCTTGTCAAGCCGGGAAGAGCTAACAAACTAGCCGGGAGATGGCAAAACCGACCGACATCCGCTGCGTGGGCGCCACCCTCTACTTCCTTCCGGTCGAGACGCGGATGCCGCTCAAGTTCGGAATCGAGACCGTCACCGCGGTGACATGTGCGCGGGTGAAACTGACGGTGGCGGGGGCGGATGGGAAGACCGCGGAAGGTTGGGGCGAAACACCCCTGAGCGTGACCTGGGTGTGGCCCGCAGCGCTGCCCTACGAGGAACGGCACGCCGCGATGAAGAGTTTCTGCGAGCGGTTGGCGGGGGCGTGGAGCGAATTCGACGGGGCCGGGCACCCGATGGAACTCGGGCACGAGTTCATCGAGGGAGAACTGCGGGCTCTGCTCGCGACCTTCAACCGCGAGCGTGTGGGCGAGCCCCTGCCGTGGTTGGCGGCCCTGGTGTGCTGTTCGTTGTTCGACCTTGCCGTGCACGACGCTTACGGGAATTTGCACGGCCGGGGCGTGTACGAGCTTTATGGGCCGGATCACCTCAGCCGCGACCTCTCCGAGTTTGTCCGGCCTGCGGAGGGAGCGGCGGTTTCCTTTGCGGGGAAATTTCCGGCCGACTTTCTCTCGCCGGAACCGCCGGCCTCGCTGCCGGCCTGGCACCTGGTGGGAGGGCTGGATCCCATCGACGAGGGAGAACTGACCGGCGAGGAGCCCGACGACGGATATCCGGTGCTCCTGGCGGATTGGATCGAGCGGGATGGCCTGAAGTGTCTCAAGATCAAGCTGCGAGGCAACGATGCGGAGTGGGACTACGAGCGCACCGTCAAGGTCGGTCAACTCGCTGCGGAGCGGGGCGTGGACTGGCTGACGGCGGACTTCAACTGCACCGTGACGGAGACGGATTACGTCAACGAAATCCTCGACCGGCTCTGCCACGATCATCCGCGGTTGTACGGAATGCTGCTCTACGTCGAGCAGCCCTTTCCTTATGAGTTGGATAAGAATCGCATCGATGTCCACAGCGTTTCGGCTCGCAAGCCGCTCTTTCTCGACGAGAGCGCCCACGATTGGAAACTGGTCGAGTTGGGGCGGCAACTGGGATGGACGGGGGTGGCGCTCAAAACGTGCAAGACGCAGACTGGGGCCTTGCTGAGCTGCTGCTGGGCCAAGGCGCACGGGATGACGCTGATGGTGCAGGATCTCACCAACCCGATGCTGGCCCAGGTGCCACATGTCCTCCTCGCGGCAAGGGCCGGCACCATCATGGGGGTCGAGACCAACGCCATGCAGTTCTACCCGGAAGCCTCCGCGGCGGAGGAGAAGGTGCATCCGGGATTGTACCGGCGTCGGAACGGAATGCTTGACCTCTCCACCATCGGCGGGAGCGGGTTTGGATACCGCCTCGAGGAGATCGACCGCGAACTGCCGGCACCGGCGGTGAGTTGCTAAGCGCGTCGCGCAGGGCGGCCGCGGGCTGGTGGATCGCGGCGTCCCGGCCGCGATGGTTGGATCTTGGGCTAGACCATGCCGGCAGGGACGCCGGCATCCACCAGGGAGAGTTCTTGGGCTCACTCAATGCCGGCAGGGACGCCGGCATCCACCAGGGAGAGTTCTTGGGCTCACTCAATGCC
>CAUZKZ010000418.1:0-5254 GCA_963580345.1 Verrucomicrobiia bacterium
AGTGGCACGGCCGTCCCGGTCGTGGAGGGAAAGGATCATGACCGGGACGGACATCCTACAATTTACTACCCGGATACCCTGGTGGGGACCGATTCGCACACCACCATGATCAACGGCCTCGGAGTCGTGGGCTGGGGCGTGGGCGGGATCGAGGCGGAGGCCGGCATGCTTGGCCAGCCGGTGACCTTCCTCGTACCGGAGGTCGTGGGGGTCTGCCTTCGCGGCCAGTTGTCGGAAGGGGTCACCGCCACCGACCTCACCTTGCGGATCACGGAATTGCTGCGCGCCCACGGGGTGGTCGGCAAGTTTGTGGAATTTTTCGGGCCCGGGGCCCAGGCCCTCACCCTGCCCGATCGCGCCACGATCGCCAACATGGCGCCCGAGTACGGGGCCACCATGGGCTTCTTCCCGATCGACGACGAAACGCTCAACTACCTTCGCGGCACGGGGCGCAGCGCGGAGCTGTGCGAAACGGTGAAGAACTACTTCGTGGCGCAGGGCATGTTCGGCATTCCGGACAAAGGGGAATGCGACTACACCGACCTGCTGGAACTGGACCTCGCAGAGATCGTTCCCGCCGTGGCCGGCCCCAAGCGGCCCCAGGACCGCATCGATGTCCCGGGCCTCGCCACCGCCTTCAACGCCCTGTTCGAGGCGCCCGTGTCGGAAGGTGGCTTCGGGCGCGAAGCCGGCGACCGCCATGTGCGGGTCCCGGTCACCATGGACACCCCGGCCGGCGTATCGGCCCACGCCCCGGCGCTCCTGGCCAGTGCCACCGGCGAACGGGACCGGGCCGAGATGGTCTCCAATCGCCCAAGCCCTAACTGCGTCGATGGCGGCGAAGTTTTCGGACCGATTGACACGCATCTTTCCCACGGCGCGGTCCTCATCGCGGCCATCACGAGTTGCACCAACACCTCCAATCCGAGCGTCATGCTGGCGGCGGGCCTCCTCGCCAGGAAGGCCATCGAAAAAGGCCTCACCATCGCGCCCTACGTGAAGACCTCCCTGGCCCCCGGATCGCGGGTCGTCACGGATTACCTCGATCGCACCGGACTGCAGGCGGAACTCGATCAGCTTGGATTCCAAACCGTCGGTTACGGGTGCACGACCTGTATCGGGAATTCCGGCCCACTTCATCCCGCCATCGAGTTGGCGATCAAGGAGGACGACCTCGTGTGCGCCTCGGTGCTTTCCGGCAACCGCAATTTCGAAGCGCGGGTGCACGGCTCGATCCGCGCCAACTTCCTGATGTCGCCGCCCCTGGTGGTGGCTTACGCCCTCGCGGGCCGCGTCGATCTCGATCTCACCTCCGACCCGCTCGGCAATGACTTCGACGGCAACCCGGTATTCCTGAAGGACCTCTGGCCCACCCAGGCGGAGGTCAGGGAACAACTGGATGCAGCCCTCAAGCCCGAGGTCTTCGACCGGCTCTACGGCGACTTCGACACCGCCAACCCGAAGTGGGGCGAGATCCCCGGCAAGTCCGGCGCCACCTACCAGTGGGACGAGGCCTCGACCTACATCCAGCACCCGCCCTTCTTCGACGGATACGCGACCACCCCCGGCGACATCACCGATATCCTGGACGCCCGTCCCCTCGGAATTTTCGGCGACTCGGTCACCACCGACCACATCTCTCCTGCCGGCGCCATCCCGGAGGACTCGCCGGCTGGAAAGTATCTTCTCGCGAACGGCGTGGAGAAGGCGCAATTCAACTCCTTCGGATCCCGGCGCGGAAACGACCGGGTCATGACGCGCGGCACTTTCGGCAACGTGCGCATCAAGAACCTCATGGTGCCCGCCACGGAGGGCGGGTACACGGTGTATCACGGCTCTCGCGCCGTCCCCGCGCTCGGCCTCCCAAAAACCACCACGGGCGGCACGACCACCCACATCTACGACGCGGCGCAAGCATACCTGGTCGACGGCACGCCGCTGATCGTCATCGGCGGGATCGACTACGGGATGGGATCCTCTCGCGACTGGGCGGCCAAGGGGACGCGGCTCCTCGGGGTAAAGGCGGTCGTGACGAAGTCCTTCGAACGCATTCACCGCTCCAACCTGATCGGCATGGGCGTCCTGCCACTGAATTTTGTCAACGCGTCGGACTACGACAAGGTCGCCGAGTTGCACGGCGCCATGTTCTCGATCACGGGCCTCGGCAATGACATCGCTCCCCGCACGGAAGTGACCCTGCGCGCCCAAGACACGGACGGATCCGCTCTCGAAGTGCCCGTGGTGGTGAGATTGGATACCCCGGTCGAGATCGATTACTACCGGGCGGGAGGGATTCTGCCCTACGTGCTTACCCAGATTCTACAGGGGTAGGCGCGCCGGGCGGAAGACCTCCCCAGCCGGTTCGACATCCTCCGCTCCTTGTCGTATAGCGTGGCGCCTCGGATGAGTCCCGCCCTCAATCCCCGGATCGCACTGACGCTCTGCGTCGCGCTGGCAGCGGCCGTCGCCGATGCCACGTCTCTTCGCGTCGCGACTTTCAACAGCCTGAGCGGAATCGGCGCACCGGGCACCACCGGTCATGACGCCTTGCGCGACATCCTGGCCCGCCTCGACGCCGATGTGGTGGCCCTGCAGGAGATCCGGAGCAACGACCTCACCGGCGATCCCTCCCCGCTCGATTCCCTCGCCACCACTCTCGGCTATCCCACCATCCACCTCGCCGAGACCACGGGCGTCCTCGACAACTCCAACCGCGTCTGCTTCCTCAGCCGCCACCCGCTTACCGCGTCCACCAACATCGCCCCGCCTCCCGGCGCCAGGGACATGGCACGGCAGATTTCCGCTATCGTGGTCGATGTCCCCGGCATCACGGACGATCCCACCATCCTGACCCTGCACCTGAAGTGCTGCCTGGAAACGGACGATCCCTTTCGCCGCGCGGTCGAATTGCACCGCTCCCGCGCCTACCTGCAGGACAACAACCTGACCGCCGCCGACCCCGTGATCGTGCTCGGCGACTTCAACCTGATCGGCTCCGACCAGGTCTACCACACCCTGCCGGCCGGTCTCCCGGGAAGTTTCGTTCTGGGCAGCGATGTCTCCTTCCCCCTTCGCTACTTTTCCGGGCCCGCCGGATTCTTCAGCGCGATCCCGCTGACTGCCCTCGACGCCCGGCAGTTGAATGGATCGGACAAAACCTCCGGCTCCAGCACGATCGACTTCATCCTCGCCACCCCGGCCCTCACCAGTCGCCCCCACGGAAGCGAAATCTATAACAGCGTCCTGGATCTCAACAACGCCGATGGACTTCCAAAAGCCGGTTCGCCGCTTCCGGCCGGCACGAGCAACGACGCCTCGGATCACTTCGCCCTGTTCGCGGACTTCGAGCTGGTGAATCTCCCGCCCTTGTCGCTGGACCTCTCGAGCGGTTCTGTCGCCGAGTCCGACCCTGGCGGGACGGCCGTCCTCACCGTCACTCTTCCCGCCGCCCCCGAGCCGGGCAACGAGGTGGTGGTCACCGTCTCCTCCTCGGATCCCAGCGAAGCGGTGGCGGCACTCACGATGCTGATCTTTCCTGCCGGGACGGCATCGCAACAGTCCGACGTGATCCCGCAACTCGACGCCCTGCTCGACGGGAGCCAGGTCGTCACCTTCACGGCCCACGCTCCCGGATTCAGTCCAGCCACCGCCGCGCTCACCGTGACGGACACCAACACCACCCGCTTCCATTTCACCGACTCGGGGCAGACGATCGTCGAGGGATTTGACACCTTCGACGGGTCCGCCGATCCGGCCCGCTGGCCGACCTCCGGCGGGGTCTGGCACGGATTCGACGACGGGGCCGGCGCCACCCCCGGCAACTACGCCTACGGCAACGACCCTTCCCTCGGCATTCTGCTGGGTAGCACTCCGGTCTCCACCAGCGCCGAATTCCGCAATGAGTCCGCGGTGCCCATCTCCGCTCTCGCCATCAATTACACCGCCGAGCAGTGGCGCGCATCGCACGATGGTCCGCCGGACCGGATCGTCGTGACCCTCCTCGTCGAGGGTATCCCTGTTCCGCTTCCGCTCCTCACCTTCACCTCCGACAACACCCTGCCATCCGGTCCTCTCGCGGGCGGGGTCCCGTCCCTTCGCTCTGCCCTCGTCTCCCATCTCTCCATTCCGCCGGGCGAAAGTTTCCGACTCCGCTTCACGGTCACGCCCGGGGCCGAAGGAGGTGGGGCCGTGCCCGCCGGGGTCTTCCTCAACGAAATCCACTACGACAACGACGGGCTCGACCGCGGCGAGTTCGTGGAGATCGCGGTCGGACCGGGCCATACCGGCTCCCCATCGAACCTCTCGGTGGTCTTCTACAACGGCGATGGCGGCGGCACCTACTCAACGCACACCCTCGATACCTTTACGCTCGATCACACCACCGCTTCGGGACACCGCCTCTACTCGAAACTGATTCCCAATCTTCAAAACGGTTCACCGGACGGACTCGCTATCGTGGAAGGATCCACCGTCCTGCAGCTTCTCTCCTACGGGGGCGTCATCGCCGCCACGAACGGACCTGCCGCCGGGATGACCTCCACCGACATCGGGGTGGCGCAAGGGGATCCCCTTCCCGCCGAAGGAATGGACAGTCTCGGTCTGTCGGGCGAGGGAGGCGAGGCCGCGGACTTTGCGTGGACCCGGTTCTCCGGCCACCCCCACACCCGCGGTGCCGTCAATCCGGGTCAATCCTTCACCTCCCCGGCCGGCTCCCAGGGTCTCGCGATCGACGATGTCTCCGTCACCAATCTCACCGATACCGACCTCGACGGCGATCCCGACCTCACCGACCCCGATGACGACAACGACGGTCTCCCCGACGAACTGGAAGGCACCCTCGGCACCAGTCCCATTCTCGCCGACACGGATGGAGATGGGACCGGCGACGGAGAAGAAGACGCCGACCGCGACGGGCAGTCCAATCTCGCCGAGTCCCTTCTCACCCTCACCGACCCCCTCGACCCGAACTCACGCTTTACCATCTCCATCGCTCCCGACCCCGCCAATCCGGCCGGCTCGGTGCTTTCCTTCCCCACTCTGGCCGGCCGCACCTACACCCTCGAGCGCAGCCACGATCTAAAATTATGGCACCTTCTCTCCAATCGTGCCGGCGACAACACCGTGCAGGACCTCCCCGCGGCCGGCGATCCTCTCGAGAGCGGAAACTTCTTCCGCGTCGTAGTAAGCCTCGCGCCATGAACACGAACCGCTGGCACGAGGTCGGTCGCTACTGCGCGTGTCCTTCCAATCGACC
>CAUZKZ010000419.1:0-5250 GCA_963580345.1 Verrucomicrobiia bacterium
AGATTGTCTTCAACCTGGTGGACAACGCCTGCAAGTACGGACTGCCTGACCAGGGGGAGCGCGGCATCCACCTGCGAGCTTCAAACGGAGGCAAGACGGCCCGCATCGAAGTGTGCGACGAGGGCGGCGGTATTGCGCGGGCGGACCTCAAGAAGCTCTTCCGGCCCTTCCACAAATCCGCGCGCGATGCGGCCCACTCCAAGCCCGGGGTCGGCCTCGGCCTGGCGCTTTGTCGCCGGTTGGCACGGGCCCTGGGCGGAAACCTGCGGATCGACGGGGAACGGAGCGCGGGGGCGTGTTTCGTCCTCGAATTGCCGGTGACGACGAAGGGTTGAGATCCGGCGGGCCGGAGCCCACGCGGGATGCGCCTCGCGGAGACTGGATTGCGGTGGCGCCGCCAGCGGATATGGTTACCCGTGCGCAAAATCCTGCATATCGACATGGACTGCTTCTACGCAGCGATCGAGATGCGGGATGATCCTGCCTTGCGTGGGAAGCCCGTGGCGGTGGGAGGCCGGGAGAGGCGGGGGGTCCTCACCACCGCAAGCTACGAGGCGCGTAAATTCGGATGCCGGTCCGCCATGCCGACGTTCCGGGCCCTGGAACTTTGCCCACAGCTGATCGTCCTCCCGCCGCGCTTCGAGATCTACAGCCAGGAGTCACGGCGGGTGCGGGAGATATTCGCGGGCTTCACGAAGTTGATTGAGCCGCTCTCCCTCGATGAGGCCTTTCTGGATGTCAGCCACCTGCAATCGGACGGCGCCGCGCTGGCGTGGGAGATCCGGTCCCGGATCGAAGAGGAAACCGGACTGACGGCCTCGGCGGGAATCGCGCCGAACAAGCTCCTGGCGAAAATCGCGAGTGATTGGAACAAGCCCAACGGTCAATTCGAGGTGACAGCCGAGGAGGTTTCTGAATTCATGGAGGACCTTCCGGTAAAGCGGCTCTTCGGGGTGGGGAGGAAAATGGAAGAACGCCTCGCCACGATGGAGGTGCGCACCTGCGGGGACATGCAGAAACTGAGCAAGGTGGAGTTGGCGGAGCGCTTCGGGAAATGGGGGGTGGAGCTCCACGAGATGTGCCGGGGCCGCGATGAGCGGCCGGTGAAGCCCAATCGAATCCGGAAGTCGCTGAGCAGCGAGACGACTCTCCCGGAAAACATTGCGGAGTTCCCGCCCCTGGTGGGAATCATGGAAGAGCTTCGGACTCACGTGGTGGAGTCCGTGGAGGCCAAGCACTCCGACCGGGTCGTGAGGTCCCTGGTGGTGAAGCTGAAGTTTGCCGATTTCACGGGAACCACCGCGGAACGCGCCACCGGGCACCGGGTCGCCCTCCCGACGGCCGAAGAGGTGCTGGATGCCGAGGTCTACCGCCAACTTCTCGCCGAGGCCTGGTCGCGGGGAGCGGGGAAGGCGGTGCGCCTGATCGGGGTCGGGGTCCGGTTTGCGGATCCCGAAAACACCGAGCAACTCAGCCTGGGCCTGGAGTGAGGTCGTCCCGGTGTGATGACTCCGTTATCGTGAACGGAGAATTGAAATCATTGGAATCGATGGAGTACCAGAGATGATCGATTCAGGAGATTGTTGATGGGCGGGGAGGGGATGAAGGGCAGGTCCCGAAATCCGTTTCAATTGCCCGTCGATTCGGCCTTTCGGGTCTTCCAGGCCGTGCCGTCTTGTGATGGAGTTGGCAGGTGGAATTCACAGAGATCGACCGGGAAGATCTGCGGAATCTCCTGGAGGAAATTGGGCGAACCTCGATGCCTTTCGGGAAATTCGGGCCGGAGGACTATCCGCCGCGCGGGGTGCCGATCATGGATCTTCCGCCGGAATATCTGGCCTGGTTCAAGGAACGCGGGTACCCGAAAGGGCGCCTGGGGGAGTTGATGTCGATCGTGTTCGAGGTGAAGCAAAGCGGAGCGGATGCCATTTTCCAGCCGCTGCGGGCGGCGAACGGGGGACGGACGCGGCTCCGCAAGGCCCGGCCGCGGGTGGTGGACTTCGAGAAGGACGATCCCGAATCGTAAAGGGATCGTAAATTCGTCGGCTTTGGGCCAAGTAAATGCGGTGGTAAGGGTCTTTATAGCAACGCGGCGCCGCGACGGGTTCGGCGCGCCCGCAAAACCAGCAACGATTCCATTACGATGAACTTGAAGATTTTTCTGGCGGCGACGCTCGCGGCCGTAGCGGTGGTGCAGGGACAGGACGATCTTCCTGCGAAGGAGACCCACCGGAAAGCGGAAGCGCTTCGCCAGGAGGGCAACTGGAAGGACGCCCTGGAATTGCATCGCAAGCTCCTCGAAAAGGTCGATGACGGACAGACTGGACAGGATTTGTCTTTGACCCTGGACGCGTTGCGTCGCCTGAACAGCATTCACGAGGCGGATGCCACGATCGAGGGGGCCGTGGAGGCGCACCCCGAGAACTGGCGGCTCCTGCGGGCAGCCGCCCGGGCCTACTGGCAGACGCAGCACTGGGGCTTCATTGTTGATGGCGAGTTCCGGCGAGGACAACACCGCGGGGGCGGGCGCCGCGTCTCGGCCGAGGAGCGGGACCGGGTACGCGCCCTGCAGCTTTGCCTGGCCACGATCGAGAAGGCCAAAGGCAAGACGCGCGACCAGGAACTTGCCCAGGTGCACTCGGAACTCGCCCAAATCGTACAGATGGGACGGAGCGGAATACAACGCATCTGGGCGCTGGGCGTCTTGACTCCGATCGACACGCTCCCCGACTACGGGACAGGCAGGGATCTCTCGAGTGGATCCGGGGCACCCGTCGATGACGAGGGAAACCCTCTCGTCATCGCGATTCCGAAATCGTGGGAGGCGGCGGCGAATGACGGCGAGCGGTGGCGCTGGGCCAGGACCGAGACGGGCCGGCTGGACGCAGCGAAAAAGGTGCAGGTCGATTATCAGTGGGCCAACTTCCTGGTGCAGCATTACGGAGTGCGCGCTCTCTCGAGATACGGGTGGTGGAGCCAGATGGATCCGGATGAATCCAAGGGGATCCTGCAGATTCACACCCTCAAGGAAAACGAGACCATTGCGAGCCTGGCGAGTGGCGTGAAGCGTTTCGAGCTTGCGGAGGAATATCGCTTCATCCCCATGTTGCGAAAATTATCGCGGGGGGGGAACAACGTCACGAGGGCCTCGGCTGGCGATCTCCTGGTGGAGGTCCTCCTCGATCGGCGGCAGTACGCCCAGGGTGCCAAGGAGCTTGCCCGCGTGATTGAAACGCACGGGAAGGGGCACGAGCAGAATCGCCAGAAACTCCTGAATCAGATCCTGAACGACTGGGGACGCTTCGAGTCGGCCCCCATGTTCCAGGCCGGGGAGAAGGTGCAGGTGGACTTCGTGTACCGCAACGCAAAGGAAGCGGATCTGGTGCTGCATGCCCTCAAGATTGACGATGTTGTGGCGGATATCTTCAAGCACCTCGAGAGCAACCCGCGCCTGATCGACGGTAGCAAGATAAACGTGGGGTCGATCGGGCACCGCCTCGTGCAGGAAAATCAGGACAAGTATCTGGGAGAGAAGGTGAAGGACTGGCAAGTGGAATTGCAGCCCCGGAAAGGACACTGGGACACGCGGGTGCAATTCGAAATGCCGACCAGTGAGGCGGGAGCGTATCTTCTGAAGGCCAAGGCCGGAGACGGGAACACGTCGTGGGTCGTAATCTGGATCAGCGATACGGCCCTCCTTTCCCAGCAACTCAAGGAGGGAAAGCTCTTCTACCTGGCCGACAGCAAGGCGGGAGCGCCGTTGGGCGGCGAGATCGAGTTCTTCGGCTATCGCACCATTCGCCGCGAGGGAGCGAAGCGCGTTCTCAAGAAGTTCGACATCAAGACGACCCGCATGAAGAAAGAAGTCGGGGCGGACGGGACGCTCATTTTGGAAAAGGAGTTTCTCGGGAAGGACTACATGTGGATGGCGGTGGCGCGCAGCGATGGCAAGAGGCGCGCTCTGCTGGGTTTCCAGTCTCACCGCTGGAGGGATTTTCGGTGGGATGACTACACGGTCGCGAAGTCCTATGGCCTGACCGACCGGCCGGTGTATCGCCCCGAGCAACCGGTGCACATCAAGTTCTGGTCGCGGACCGCAAAGTACGATCTCGGTGACGTTTCGGAGTATGCCGGGAAATCGTGCACGCTGGAGATTCATCACCAGGGCACCGGGAAAGTGCACGAGGCGAAGAACCTGCGGACCGACGAGTTTGGGGGAGTCGAGGTCGACTATGAACTCCCGGCCGATGCGCGCCTGGGCCTCTATACCATCCAACTGAAAGGCTCGGTGCCGGGCGGTCACGCGCAGTTTCGCGTGGAGGAGTACAAGAAGCCGGAGTTCGAGGTGAAGGTGGAGGGGCCGGACACCCCGGTCAGCCTGGGCGAGGTGATCACTGCGAAAGTCCTCGCGAAGTACTATCACGGAGCGCCCGTGACAGAGGGCAAGGTGAAGGTCAAGGTGCAGCGCTTCAGTCACACCCAGCGGTGGTTTCCGCATGGGCGCTGGGACTGGCTCTACGGGGAGGGCTACTGGTGGTTCTGCGGGAACTACGACTGGTACCCGGGGTGGAAGAGCTGGGGGTGCGTGGCACCCGTGCCGTGGTGGTGGAGCGGGAACCGCTGGACACCGCCGGAACTGGTCATGGAACGGGAGTACGAAATCGGGGCGGACGGAACGGTCGAGATCGCGATCGATACCTCCCTTGCCAAGTTGGTGCACGGGGATATGGATCACCGCTACCAGATCTCGGCGGAGGTGACAGATGCCTCCCGCCGGACAATTTACGGGAACGGGAGCGTCCTGGCGGCGCGTCGCCCTTTCGCCGCGACGGTGTGGCTGGACCGGGGGTACGCCCGGCCTGGGGAAAGCGTGAACGCCTCGTTCGCGGCCAAGACCCTGGACGGCCGGGAGGTGAAGGTGAACGGCACGGCGGACTTGTATCGGGTGAAGGTCGGTGCGGAGGGCAAGGTGCGGGAAGAGAAGGTGAAGACCTTCGAGCTCAAGCCCGCGGAGAACGGAGAAGGTCAACTGCGCTTCAAGGCACCGGCGTCGGGGCAGTACCGCTTTGCGGTGACGCTGACGGACGCGAAGGGCAACAAGGAGGAAGGTGCCACGGTCTTCGTGGTTCGCAAAGTCAACGACGACGGCGCCGATAGCCGCTTCAACCCCCTCGAACTGGTGCTGGACAAGAAGGAATACAAGCCCGGGGACGAGGCCCGCTTGCTGATCAACACCAACCAGAAGAACAG
>CAUZKZ010000420.1:0-5246 GCA_963580345.1 Verrucomicrobiia bacterium
TCCTCGTTAACGGGGTTGATTGCAAGCGCGCCGGTTGGAACCCCGGTCTTCCCCTTGTTGAGATCGCCCCGCTCCATCTCGGACTTGGTGGCGCAGGTCTTCTTGTAGGCCTCCACGGCCGCCTTTTGGTCCGCAGTGGTGATCTGGTCGACAAGGGGGTGCTCCGGCGCCAACACCATGTAGGTCGCACCGAAGAGGGTGTCGGGCCGGGTCGTGAACACTTCAATCTCCTCATCGTGATTCGCGAGAGAAAATTTCACACTCGCCCCTTCCGAGCGCCCGATCCAATTGCGTTGCAGGAGCTTGATGCCCTCGGGCCAGTCGAGCTCTTCCAGTTCATCGATGAGGCGCTGGGCGTACTTCGTGATGCGTAGCATCCACTGGCGCAGGGGCCGGCGTTCGACCGTGAATCCCTTCTCCTGCCATTCCGCCACTTCCTCGTTGGCGAGGACGGTGCCCAGATCGGGCGACCAGTTCACGGGCGCTTCCGCCACGTAGGCCAGGCGGACTTCGTCGATCTGCTCCTTGCTCCAGCCCATGGCTTCCAACCCGGAGACCGGTTTGGCCTTCTGTTCGGTCTCGTCGAAGTAGCTGTTGTAGATCTGCAGGAAGATCCACTGGGTCCACTTCACGTAATTCGGATCGGTGGTATTGACCTCGCGGTCCCAGTCGTAGCAGAAGCCCAGCATCTTCAGCTGGCGACGGAAGTTGTCGATGTTGTTCCGGGTGTTGATGCGCGGGTGCTCGCTGGTCTTGCGGGCGTGCTCCTCGGCGGGGAGGCCAAATGCATCCCAGCCCATGGGGTGCAGGACGTTAAAACCGCGCTTGCGTTTGTAGCGTCCGAGAATGTCGGTGGCGGTATATCCCTCCGGGTGGCCGACGTGCAGGCCCGTGCCGCTCGGGTAGGGGAACATGTCGAGGACGTAGAACTTCGGCCTGGAAGGGTCGAAATCGGAGTCGCCGGGACCCGGGGTGCGAAAGGCCTTCTCCTCGTCCCAGAGGGCCTGCCACCGGGGCTCGAATTCGTCGAAGGGATAGGGTTTGCGTCGTTCGCTCATCGTCCTCGTGCTCGTCCTGCAAAGCGGGGCGGGACGGTGGCAGATGGCGGGAAGGGTCGAAAGTCTAAAAGTCGGAAGGGTGACAGTCGCTTCCAGGCTCGGAGGGATCCGCACGCCGAGAACGGATTGGCGGGAAATGGCTGCGGCACGCTACTCCTCGATGGCGGCGTAGATGAGCGGCTTGAGTTCGTTTTCGAGCAGGAAGTCGTATGGGAGGGTTTGCTCCATGGTGACGACTACGAGGTGATCGTGGGGCGAGACCCAGTAGTGGGTGCTGGCGATCCCGCCCCACCCGTACTCTCCGATGCGGCCGGCCCTGTTCCAGTCGGTGTTTGCCACCTTCACGCAGAACCCGAGACCGAACCCGGTTCCGGCGCGCTTGAGGGGACCGAAGGCGATCGGCATGGCCTCCTCGGAAAGCTGGTTGCGGGTCATGGCTGCGACGGTCTCCTTCTTGAGCAGGCGTACGCCCTGCAGCTCACCTCCGTTGGCGATCATCTGCAGGAACCGGGTATAATCGCGAACGGTGGGAGTCCTGGTGGGAGCCGCGGTCCTGCCGTGCTTCCACACCTTGACCTCCTTGAAGGACGGAAGGTGTTTTGCGATCGGATCGTCCAGGACGAGCTTGCCCTCATCCGCCAGCATCATGGCCGCGGCGGAGGTGATGGACTTCGACATGGAGTAGATCCGGAAAATCGTGTCTGCTTCGATCCTCTTTTTGTTCTCGAGATCGCGGAGGCCGAAGTTCTTGTTATAGACCAGCTTGCCTTTCCGGGTCACCCTCACGGAGGCACCTGACAAGCGCTTCTTCCCCAGCAATTCTTCCACCTTCTCGCTCACCAATTTCAATTTGGCGGACGACATGCCGACCTCTTCCGGGGTGGCGGCGGGATGTTCCCCGGCAGCCCGTGATTCGGCCGGAGCCGGCAGACAGGAAGCGAGGAGGAGAGTGGCGAGGAGTCGATTCATCGCGCCCTTTCTGACCGATGCGCGGCGGAATAGCACGCCCTTTGCCGATTCGCTTCCGGAATTCCGGGCACCCGCCAAAACCAGAACCCCGCCGCGGTAGCACCGAAACCGCGACGGGGCCTCTGTCCCTCCTTTCAGAGAAAGGAGTGGAGAACCGTTACTCGAGATCCTTCCGGCTCAGGGAAGATCTCAGGTGAGCGAGAAACTTTTCGATGGAAGGGTAATTCGACGCGAAGAAGCGGGTGAATTCTTTCGCCTTGTCATCGAAGAGGATCACGGTGGGGAATCCTTCGATCTTGTACTTCTTGGCGTAAGGGTCGTTCTTCTTCTTGAGGGCGGGGTTGCCTGTCGGAAAATCGAGTTCGACCAGAATGAAGTCCTTGGAGGCCTTCGAGATGAACTCTTTCTTGGAGAAGACTTTCTTGTGCATCATCTGGCGGGGCGGACACCAGTCGGAGCCCGTGAACTCCACCAGGACGGATTTTTTCTCCTGCTTGGCCTTGGCGAAAGCGGCTTCCAAGTCGGTCATCCAATCCGGAGCAGCGAGGGCCGGGAAGCCGGCGAGCAGGAGAACAGCGGTGATTCGAAGGATTGTTTTCATCGCTGGTTAGGTGACTCTAATGCAGATTTTATTCCAGATTTCTCGGATTTTTTCGGTGAAACGCTATCCGATTGAGCAGAGGTGAACACGAAATTATTACTCGCTACCCGCAATCCCCACAAGACCGAAGAACTCATAATGTTACTTGGTAAATCCTTTAAGATTGCTGATCTTTCCACCTTGCCACAAGCACCCGAAGTCGAAGAAACCGGGGCCACATTCCTTGAAAATGCGATCCTCAAGGCGGTTGCGACCAGTCGGATAGCGGATGGGCTGGTTTTGGCAGACGACTCGGGGCTGGAAGTGGATGCCCTGGGGGGACGACCTGGTGTGCATTCGGCGCGCTTTGCAGGCCCGGATTCTGACGACCGGGCCAATAATCTGAGGTTACTGGCGGAGCTTTCGGGGATCGACGCTGCAAGGCGGACGGGACGCTTTCGCTGTGTGGTCGTCTTGGCGCGAAACGGTGATGTTCTGGCGAACTTCGACGGAGCGGTGGATGGCCGCCTTCTCGAGGAACCCCGGGGTGCAGCCGGATTCGGCTACGATCCGCTCTTTGTTCCGGAGGGCTACGCCCAGAGCTTCGCGGAACTGGGCCCCGAGGTGAAAAACGAGCTCAGCCATCGGGCCCGGGCCATGGAACAAGCCGGAGCGTGGCTTCGGACCGCCCGCCTGTGATCATCGGTGGGATTCCGGCTCGCGGGCAAGGGCATCGCCTGAACGTCACCCTTGTGGGGGGCAGGATTTGCCGGGGCGGGTCGCGGGCGATCAGGACATCCGGCTCGACCCTGGGCCGGGTCCCGCCTAGCCTGAATTCGTGGTGGCACGGGGGCTGATTCGTCGTGGACAGGCCGCGCCAAAGAGGTTAGAATCCCTTGATGGTCACCCTTCATGTATGAAATCGATGAAACACGCCCTCACGCTTTTCGCCGTTGTCGCGGCGATATGCTCCTCCTCCTGTTCCCGGCACGGTAAGGCGAAATACGCCGTGGCCTACAAGGCCGAGCACGGAGACACGGCCGTGCTTCTGAACGGCCGCGCGGTGGCCCCGCCGCATGCCCCGCCGGCCGTGAAGCGGGCCATCGCGGCCGCGAACCGGATCCGGGGATTGCCCTACAAGTGGGGGGGCGGCCACGCCCGCCTGAACGATTCCGGGTACGATTGCTCGGGGGCGGCGTCCTATGTCCTCCGCAATGCCGGTCTACTGGACAACCAGATGCCGTCGCGAGGATTTCTCAGTTACGGGAAGCGTGGCCACGGCAAATGGATCACGGTCTATGCCCGCAACGGCCACGTCTTCCTCAACATCGCGGGACTGCGATTCGATAACCAGGGCCAGTCCAGGCAGGATGGGCCCAAGTGGCGCACCAGGCATCGCAAGAAGAACGGGCACTCGGTGAGACATCCGGGGGGGTTGTAATACCAGCCTCCCGGTAAAATCGAGCCTCTCTCGCTGGAGGTTTTGTCCTCCGGCCGCGTTCTCCTCGGGAGCGTCACGGGAATTTGATCTTGGCCAAATAGATGCGGGCTTTGCCTTCATGGCCCGAGTCCTCTAACCGGCAAGCCAGCGCGACCGCCGGTTTTCGCGCTCTCCCGGCGCAGCTTGGCGGGTGAGCGAGATTGATCATTGATTCCCGCCGCGATCGCGGAGAGTCTGGTACGGTGAAGAAGCGTGAACAGAGCAATGTGTTGGGCGGGCCGCTGGAGCCGTGCGGGATCGATCCGCCGACGGGATACCTGCGCGACGGCCACTGCCGCCTCGGCCCCGGGGACCGCGGGGTGCACGTCGTGTGCGCGGTCATGACGGAGACGTTCCTCGAATTCTCGCGGGAGACGGGCAACGATCTCTCCACCCCCCGCCCCGAGTTTCACTTTCCGGGGCTGGTCGCGGGCGATCGCTGGTGCCTGTGCGTGACCCGCTGGAAGGAAGCGCTCGATGCGGGGTTGGCGCCGCCGGTGATCCTGGAAGCGACCCACCTCGCGACCCTCGAATTCATCGACCGCGAGGATCTCGAAGCCATGGTGTGGGTGGAGTGAAGTTTGCCGTACATTCTTGATAATCGGCCCCGCTCATGGCGGTTGAAGGGTTGTCTCTGGCGTGAGGCCCCGCCAGCGGGGCCGACCCGCAATCGATTGATGCCCACACCGGCTCGCACTCCATGAGCACTCCCGCCCGTCGCCGCAAAACCGGACGCCTTCTCCTCAACCTCGTCCTCGCGCTTGGCGCAGGGACCGGGATTGGGAGCACCCGGACCGTCCCGACCCTCATCGAGAAACTCAACACGACCCATCGCAGCGGGTCCGGCGACGCCCTCGCCACCGACGGGGTGCGCCTGCTGGTGGGCTCGACCGGGGCCGCCACCGCGAGCGAAGTGCAGGTTTACAAGCAGAATGCCGGGTCCGATTCCTTCGTGTTCTCGGGCGTGATCGTGCCTTCCGCCGGGCTCGCCGGGACGGTGAGCCGATTCGGACGCGCGGTGGCGATTGACGACTCGATCGCGGCGGTGAGCGCCATCGAATCCGGCCAGGGGGCGGTCTACATCTACGTGCCCGATCCCTTCGCGCTAGGCAACTGGATCCTCGTGAAGGCGCTCTACAATATCAACACGGACTGGGGG
>CAUZKZ010000421.1:0-5205 GCA_963580345.1 Verrucomicrobiia bacterium
TGCGTTGTTCGTCAGTCACTGGTCCCGACCAGCTCCTTCCTCACGCCTTGAACTCGAAGAAAAACCCTCGCGCCGAATGCACCCTAACTTCCCGGCCGATGCCCTAGTTCTTCTTCCAACCGTTCTTTTTGAGCATTTCCGCGATGGTCACCGGCTTCCCGTCCTGGCGGGCGCTTTCATCGGCGGCTTCCATGAAGGCGTAGATCTCGAGGGTGAGTTCCGGCGTGACCGGCGGCTTGCCGGAATTGAAGAACGCGATGATTTCGCGAAGCATGGGCGTGTAGTCGCCCCCGGACTTCTGTTCCGCGATGCCCTTGGTGCCGAAGGCGGTCACCTTGTAGGCAGCCGGACCTCCCCGGATGCCGTGCAGGGTGCCGACCCGCTCCCCCGACCACTTGCCGGTCACGACCATGGAGTCCCCGGTGGCGGTCGCGACGACGCTCTCGCAGCCCGGACCCATCACGGTGAAGAGGGACTCGGTGGGATGGATACCGTACCAGAAGAGGCTAGGATGATGTGGTTCGGTCGGGGCGGGGCCATACGAGATCGCGGCGCGCACTTCCCCGACGTCGGCCTGCGCCACTTCCACCACGCCGGGATACCAGCGCAGGGACGAACTGCTGAAGCACGGGACCCCGGCTTCGCGGGCGAGGCGATAGATCTCGATCGCATCCTTGAGAGATCCCGCCACGGGCTTGTCGATGAAGACCGGCTTGCCGGCTGCAATGACGGGCCGGGCCTGCGCGAGGTGGGGACGGCCGTCGACGCTGGTGACGAGGACGGCGTCGACCTGTTTGCACAACTCCCCGATGTCCTCGTAGAGTTTGACTCCGTACTTTTCGACGAGGGTCTTGGTGTAACCGTCGACCCGGTCGCGGCTCGAGGGGATGTCGGCGCTGCCGCCCTTGAAGGCCGCCACCACCTTTCCGCCCGGAACATGGTTGGGGTTATCCTTCTCGTTGAAGCGTGAGGTAAAGGCCGTAACGTGCGAGGTATCGAGGCCGATCAAGCCGAGGCGGAGTTCCTTCTTCTCGTCCTCGGCGGGCGCGGTGAACGAGAGGGCCAGGACCACGAGAAGAGGACGTGCCAGTGAGGTCATTTGGGGATCCTAACCTGGCAAGGATCGGAGACAATGTGAGAATTGGGCCGTCTCGCTAAATTGCCGGCCTGACAGGCCGGAAGGGTCTCTCGCGCCCCTCCAGGGCTTGATGATCGTTGCGCCTCGCCGTCCCGGCGCTTCCCACCGGGCATCGCTGTGGCGGCCTTTCAGGCCTGCCGAACGGTTCGTCGATCCGGAGGTCGAGATCAGCGCTGCGGCTCGGGCCGCCGGCGGTGGCGATGGAGAGAGAGTCCCAAAAATGCCGGTTTTGTTTTCCGGCGTCCTTGTCTAGCCTTGGCGGCCGTGAGGTACGCCAAGCACAGATATTCGAATGGTTGGGTCCTCGCCAGCGTGGCGGGATGGTTCTGCGTGTCGTTATTGGGGGCCGCGGCTCAGGACGCCGCATGGCAGACCGCCCCCGTGCCCGGGAGGTGGGACGAGCCCGGCTATGCCTGGTATCGTTGCTGGGTGAAGGTGCCGGATCACTGGACCGTCATGACCGGGCGGCCGCTCTTTCGTGAGTCTGTGACGTTCAGCATCCGGCAGGTGGCCGAGGTGCACGAGGTCTTTGTCAACCGCGCCCGGATCGGGGGAGCGGGAAACTTCCCTCCGGACTTCGAGCGCAAGGTCGAAGGGACGAACCGGTACAAGGTGCCCCCGGGATCGCTGGTGAAGGGTCAGTGGAATGAGGTCGCGGTGCGCGTTTACCACAAGGAAGGCAAGGGCGGCTTCCTCCACGAGGCGCCCTCGATCCAGGGCTACTTCCTCGAGTGCGTGCTGGAGGGAAGCTGGGAGTTCCGACGGGGCGACGGGGAGGACATCGCCGGCGAGGCGAGGGCCGAGAAGCCGCCACGCGCGGCCTTCGATCAATTCAAGGAGGCCAGCCGGATTCTCGGCGAGGCCGGGGAACTGATGCCCGGGCCCCGCCTCCCGCCGGCCGAGAGCCTGGCATTGATGAAGCCGGAGGGGGACCTCGTCATCGAGGAATTGCTCGCCGAGCCCCTCGTGGCGCAGCCCACTCACCTCAGCTTCGACGACCGCGGACGGCTGTGGGTGGCGCAGTACCGGCAGTACCCGTACCCGGCCGGGTTGAAGCAGATCAGCCGCGACAAGTATTATCGCGCCAAGTATGACCGGGAACCGAAGGCGCCGCCGCATCACAATCGCGGCCGGTCGCGGATCAGCGTGCACGAGGACAGCGACGGGGACGGCAAGTTCGACCGGCACAAGGTCTTTCTTGACGGGCTCGACCTCGCCAACGCCGCCTTGCCCGATCACGACGGGGTGTGGGTCATGCACACGCCATACCTGTTGTTCTACCCGGACAGGAATCGTGACGATGTGCCGGACGGAGATCCGGAAGTGCACCTGGCGGGCTTCGGATTCGAGGACACCCACTCGGTGGCGAACGGGTTGGTATGGGGACCGGATGGCTGGATCTACGGCGGGCAGGGGAGCACCGTGGCGTCGCGCGTGGTGCGGCCCGGGCTCGATGGCGGGGACGCCCCCGGCGTCTACTTCGAGGGCTGCATGGCCTGGCGCTACGAACCGAAGGAGCGGCGCTTCGAGATCTTCGCGGAGGGTGGCGGCAATGTCTTTGGACTCGAGTTCGATTCCGAAGGCCGGCTCTTTTCGGGACACAACGGCGGCAACACGCGGGGCTGGCACTACGTGCAGGGCGGCTACCTCCTCAAGCAGGGGCGCACCCCGAGCAAGTTCGGCCCCCCCGTCAATCCCTACGCCTTCGGCGATCTGCCCATGATGCGGAGCAAGAACGACATTCCACGCTTCAGCCACAACACCATCCTCTGTGAGGGAACCGCGATGCCGACGCGCATGCAGGGGCGCTTCCTCGCCGCCGACCCGCTCCATCACTTCCTGGTCCTGAGCGAGCGGACGCCGCGAGGATCCACATTTGAAACGGCGGACCTCGGGCATCCCCTCGTGAGCGAAGACGAGGCCTTCCGTCCGGTCTACCTTTGCAACGCCCCGGACGGCTCGATCTACGTTGCTGACTTTTACGAGCACTACATCGCGCACGGGCAGCACTACCAGAGCCAGATCGATCCTTCCACCGGGCGGGTCTACCGGTTGCGCGGGAAGGGGAACGAGCTCCGGAGGGACACCGACCTCTCGACCCTCGACACCAACGCCCTGGTCGCCCTGCTCGGGCACCCTAACAGGTGGCAGCGCCGGACCGCGGTGCGACTGCTCGGGGAGCGAGGAAAGGAGAAGGGACTGCGCGAGAAGCTCGCGGGGTGGGTTCGCGACCACGAGGGGCGTGCGGCCCTCGATGGCTTGTGGGCGCTTTACCGGGTGGGGGGACTGAACGAGGAGGTTGCGGCCGGGACCTTGCGCCACCCGTATCCCGCGGTGCGGGCCTGGACGATTCGGTTGCTGGGTGACGGTGGAAAGATTTCGAAAGGAACCGCCGAGGCAATTCGGGAGCTGGCCAAGACCGAGAAGGACCTCGAAGTCTGGTCGCAGATCGCTTCCACCGTTCAACGCCTCCCGGCCGCCCAGGCCTTGCCAATCCTCGGTGAAGTCCTGGCGCGTAGCGGCGACCTCGATGATCCGAATCTGCCTCTCATGTTCTGGTGGGCGATCGAAAAGCATTGCGACTCCGGACGCGAAGCGGTCTTGGTCACCATGAAGGATCGCCGCCTCTGGATGCAGCCGACGGTGATTCGCGAGATTCTCCCGCGCCTCATGCGCCGCTTCGCCCTGCAGGGTCGCGAGACCGACCTGCTGGTGTGTGCCGAGCTGCTCCGTCTCGCTCCCGACGAGGATCAGCGCACGCGACTGATGGAAGGATTCGAGCAGGCCTTCGAAGGCGGGGCCCTGCCGGCTCTCCCCGGCGAACTCCGGGCCGCGCTGGGCGAGACCGGAAGGATGTCCCTGGTCTTGCGCGTGAGACAGGGGAAGAAGGCCGCCCTCAAGGAGGCCATTGGCGTGGTCGGCGATCCCAAGGCGAAGGGAGTCGAGCGCCTGCGGCTCATCAAGGCCTTCGGGGAAATCGCGCAGGAGGAAACACGGGAGGTGCTGGTGCAGATGGTGCATGCCGAAAAGGAAAGCGCGGTCCGAAAAGCAGCGCTCGCCGCCTTGCAGGGATTTTCCGCGCCGGAGGTCGCCGACGCCATCCTGGAAGCCTATCCTTCCCTGACCGTCGATGAGCGCGTTGCGGCGGAGGCTCTGCTCGCCAGCCGCGTAACCTGGAGTCGATCGTGGCTGGCGGCGATCGAGGCCGGCACCTTGAAAGCGGAGGGAGTCGCCCCGGAGGCCGTCGCGACGTTGCGCCGCCACCCCGACGGGCAGCTCGCCACCCTCGTGAAAAAGCATTTCGGCGCGGAGGCGGGCCCGGGCCGTCCCACCACGGAACGCGTCGCGCAGGTTCGCGAGATCATCGCGAAGGCACCCGGCAGCCCCTACCGCGGCCGGCCCCTCTTCAAGCAACGCTGCGCGGCGTGCCACGTCCTGTTCTACAAGGGCGGCCGCATCGGTCCGGATCTCACCAGTTACCAGCGTGACGACCTTGGCACGATGTTGACCAGTATCCTCGACCCCAACGCCGAGATTCGCGAGGGCTACGAAGGGTTCTCGGTCAAGACCGCGGACGGGCGCCTGCTGACGGGCTTTATCGCCGATCGCGGCGCACAATCCATCGTGGTGCGGCAGTTCGATGGCAGCGACGTGGCGCTCCCTCGAAACCAGGTGTCCGAAATGACTCCCCTCGGGCGCAGCCTGATGCCGACGGGACTGTTAGACGGCCTCTCCGATCAGCAAGTGCGCGATCTGTTCGCCTATCTGCGCAGCGCGCAACCGTTCCTGGAGCCTTGACGAACCCGGCGCCTGGTCGGACACGCTGGGCATTTTGTGGTGGCGCAATGTGGAGTGCGGCGATTTTCGCCGCTTTGGATTGAGGATTAAGATTTGGAGTTGCGATCGAAGGTGGATGATGCCGACGCCGGTGAGTCCCGGGACCCAAATCCAAAGCGGTGCGAAGCCCCGCACTCCAAGCCCCAACCTTGCCGCCTCGCCTTGCTGGGGCCAATGCCTAGAGGGAATGCTAGTGTAGTCCTTCAAACAGACTGGGTTTTATTCAATTT
>CAUZKZ010000422.1:0-5203 GCA_963580345.1 Verrucomicrobiia bacterium
GACCTCCAGTCGCGCCGCCGTCCTCTCGATCTTCCGCGTGAACACACTGTGAGCCACCACCGACGGAACCGCCACCACCAGGCCCGCAATGGTCGTCCCCAGCGCCCGCGCAATCCCGGTCGCGATCTTGGCGTGGTCCGCGCTGGCCCCGAGGTCTCCCGAGTTCCCGAAGACCACCACCAGGCCGCTCGCGGTTCCCAGCAGGCCCAGGAGCGGAGCGATCGTGATCACGACGTCCAGCACCGGCAGCCCGGCGTGCATCTTGACCACCTCCTCGCGGGCGGAGGACTGGACCGCCTCCTGCACCTCCCCCTGGGTCCGGCCCGCATTCCTCATCGCCACCGCACAAAGGCGGGCCAGCGCCGTTTCGCCTTCCCGGAACTCCGCCTGCAGTTCCCGCATGCTCCCGTCCGCCAGGTGGCTCTCGAGGCGCTCCACCTCGCCCGCCAGCCGATCCGGCAGGACCCGCCCCTTCGTGAGGGTGAGGGCCTTGTAAAGGATGACCGCCAGCCCTACCAGCGAACACAGCACGATCAGCAACATGAAGACCCCGCCGTCCGTGAAGAATTTCCAGGTGTTCTCCAGGGCACGAGGAACTACCTCTGCCCCCAGGACCTGCGTGGCCTCCGATAGTGATATCATAAACTAGAAGCGGAAATTGAGATCGAGCTCGCATTCCATCGGCTCGCCGTCGAGTTCCTTCACCACCGCCCTCGGCATGCGCGGAAGGCTGGCCTGCCGGACCGACATGACCGAGAACCCTTTCTGGATTTCACTGGTTTGGAACTCGTAGATGTATCTCAGGCCCGAGACCCCGCCGCGCTGATCGACGAAGAAGCGCAGGGTCAGGGAGCCCGGCAGGATATGGTTGCGGTAGTTGATGCACTGCTTCTGCCACTCGCGCTCGATGACGCGGTAGACCTGGGCGCGATAACGGCCCGTCGGGGTATTCTCGACATCGAGGGCGCTGCGTCCCTGGCGCTTGAGCGAGCCCCTGATGCGGGTTTTCCTCGACTCGGTGCGGAAGCCGCTTTTCTTGGGGAGCTCTTCCGGCGGTTTCTCGGCGGTGCCCTCCTCACCCCGCTTCGACGCTGCGGCCTCGGACTGGTTTTTCTTCTCCTGCGGCAGAGTTTCCTCCTTCGGCTCGTCGTTCTCACCTCTCGCGGCCGGAACCGGGACCTGGGTGTCGCTGTTGAGAAGGCTGTCCCTGGGCTGGCCCCCTTCCTCTTCCCGGATCTCCTCCGGTTCGGTGGGCTGCCCCTCCCCGTTCTCGCCCTCGACCGGACCGCCTGCCGGCTTCTCCGGCGCAGCCTCTGCGGCGGTCTTATCGCCGGGCTCCTCTCCGTCGTTGAAACTCGAATCGAAAAGGTTGAGTTCCTTTCGCAACCTCTCCTCGCCGGCCTGGGTGGGCAGCGGCGGCGCATCGGCCACGGCCGGGCCCTCACTGGCGGCCCGCGTATCGCGCTCACCGATAAAGACCGCCTGCTCCGGAGTCGTTTCGGAAGCCTGCGATTCGTCGGTCTGCAGGAACGCTTTCTGGTCGGACGAGGGCGCCGCCGCCACCACGGCCGGGACCGCTTCGGCCGCCTTGGCGGGTTCAGGCCTGGGTGGCGGCGCCTGGAAGTAGTCGGGACTGAGTTCCACGAAAACCGATTCCGGCTCCCACCGCGGGGGCTTTGTCTTCGGGCTGCTCCCGTCGATCAGGATCTCCGCCAGGGCCAGCAATACCAGCGCTGCGAAGGCGACGCCATGCAGCGCCACCGCCGCGCTCACCGCGATGAATAATTCACCCTGTCTGGCCGTTGCTACCGACACTTCAGCGCCGGGAGTTTCGCCCCCCTTGCCCCCGCTGGCAACTACGGAACCTCCTCCCAAATCTTCCAGCATTCGAGAAAGCCACTCGCAAAGTCCCCCGGCCGCCTTGCAATCCACGCTCCCACCTCCTTCGGGGCCAGCCACAGACCCGCCTCGATTTCCGCGCAGGGAAAACGCATCGGAGCGTCCTGCCGGGCCCGGTAGAGGTGCACGAATTCCCAGCCCGTGGCGGGGCCGGCCGGAATCCTGGCCAGGAATTCCAGCCCTTCTCCCCTCTGTCCGAGCTCCTCGCCGAGTTCCCGCACCGCGCAGGCGTCGTAGCTTTCTCCCGCGTCGAGATGCCCGGAGGCACTCGAATCCCAGCGCCCCGCGTGGCTGTCCTTGAGGCGCGAGCGCTTCTGCAGGAACACCTCCCCGGACTTATTGAAGACGAAAACGTGGACGGCGCGGTGCAGCAGCTCCTCGGCGTGGACCACCTCCCGGCGCTCCTGGCGCTGCACCTCGTCGTGCTCGTCCACCACGTCGAACAGTTCGTCGCCGTCTTGCGCGGTGTCTCGGAGCGGATGAGGGTCGTAGCGCCGGCACAGCTCCACCCACTCTTCCAGCGAGAGCTCCTCGGCGCGGGCCGTCGCCGGCACCCCCAGGGCCGCCGCGACCTCCCTCCACGGCGGCAGGGCCGGAAGGGCCTTGCCAAGCTGCTTGCGCCGCTGCGCGAAACCCCGGCGCCCCAACTCGTCGAAGAGGCGCACGTCGTAGACCGGCAATTCCGCCCGTCGCGGCTCCACCACCATCACGGTGGAATCGATCGCGGGCCGCGGATGAAAGAGCTCCGGTCTGATCGTCTTGAGCGGGGTGCTGTCCCATTCGCTCTGCATCCGCAGGCTCAGCATCCCGTAATTCTTGGTGCGCGGGACCGCCAGGATGCGATCGATGACCTCCTTCTGCAGCATCACAACCCCTCGCGAGACAGCCGAGGGCCTCTGCAGAAAATTGCGCAGGATTGCCCCGCCCGCCGAGTAGGGAAGGTTTCCGAGCAACTTCACCGGCTGTTCCTTGAAGAGCTGCCGCACGTCGAACCGCGCCGCGTCGGCATGCACCACCTCCACGCTCTCCTCTCCCGCAAACCTCTTCGTCAGCCACTCCGCCAGACGCCGGTCAAATTCGACCAGCAGCAATCTCCGCACCCTGCCCGCCAGAACCTCGCTCAGCGCCCCTGTCCCCGGACCCACTTCCAGCACGAAGTCCTCCACACCCGGCTCGAGCTGATCCACGATCCAGCGCGCGGTGTTAGAATCTGTTAGAAAGTTCTGCCCGAGGCGTTTCGAGGGCACCACCCGGGCGTCCTCCAGGGCCTGTTTCACCTCGCTCCGCGTCACGGGACGCAGTTAGACCCGCAGCCGTCGAATGTCAAAAGTCGAAAGCTCGAAAGGTCCCCCCGACCTTTCGACCCAGCCTTCCACTTGAGTCCCTCCCATGTTAGACCGTCCCCGTGACCGGCGCCACTTACATCACCCTCCTCCGGATCCTCCTGGTGCCGGTCTTCGCGGTGCTGGCAGTCTATTACGCCCGCAGCTTCGAGGACGGTGTGGGCAATGAAGCCTACCGCTGGTGGGCTGTGGTGGTCTTCGTTGTCGCGGCCGCCTCCGACGGAGTCGACGGGTTCATCGCCCGACGTTTCAGCCAGCGCTCCCGGCTCGGGGCCATCCTGGACCCCATCGCCGACAAGCTCCTCGTCCTCACCGCCGTCATCACCCTCTCGGTCGTGCAGTGGGGCGAGGACTGGTCGCTGCCCATCTGGTTTTCCGGGCTCGTCATTGCCCGCGAGGTGGTGATGATCGGCGGCGTGGCCGTTCTCCACATCCTGCACCAGGACGTTCGGATCCACACCCACTGGACCGGCAAGGTCAGCACCGCGCTCCTCATGATCACCCTCGCCTGGGTCATGCTCAAGATTATCCCCATCACTCCCCTCTACCCCACCAGCCTCACCGCGGTCTTCCTGGTCCTCTCCGGATTCTTCAATGTCCGCGAGGGCTTTCGCCAGCATCACGTCCACATCCATGACGAACTCCTGTCGTAAGCCGGTCGTCGCGCTGGTGGGACGCCCCAACGTCGGGAAGTCCGCCCTCTTCAACCGCCTCGCCGGTCGCAAGATCTCGATCGTGCACGACCAACCGGGCGTCACCCGTGACCGGATCGCCGCTCCGTGCAGCCTCACCGCCGTGCCCGCCGACCTCGTCGATACCGGGGGCATCGGCGTCGTGGCCGATCTCGACTTCGCAGAAGCCGTCACCACCGAGGCGCAGATCGCGATGGACACCGCCGAGATCATTCTTTTCCTGGTCGACGCCCGCGAGGGACTCACCTCGGTCGACGAGGCCATCGCCCAGCAGCTCCGCAAGGCATCCCAAAAGGTCTGTCTCGTCCTCAACAAGGCCGACCACCAGGAACTCGATCACGTCGTGGGCGACTTCGCGCGCCTCGGTCTCGGCGCCGGGACCCCCGTCTCGGCCGAGCACGGCCGCAACTTCGAGGATCTCCTCGCGGAACTCGACACCCGTCTCGCCCCCTTCGCGAATTCGGCCCGCGAAGCGGAAGAAGCCGCCAGGACGGTTGGCCTCAAAATCGCGGTGGTTGGCAAACCGAACGTCGGCAAGTCCTCCCTCGTGAACGCCATCCTCGATGACGAGCGCACCATCGTCTCGGAGGTGGCCGGCACTACCCGCGACTCGATCGACATCCCCTACGATCGCGCCGGGGAACGACACACCCTCATCGACACGGCCGGCCTGCGCCAGCGCTCCCGCATGGACAGCTCGGTGGAGGTTTTTTCCGCCATGCGCGCCGAGCGCTCGATCCGCCGGGCCGACATCTGTCTGCTCATCATCGATCTCGCCGCGGGGATCTCGGCCCAGGACCGCAAGATCGCGCGCCTCATCCAGGAAGAACAGAAACCCTGCCTCATCGTTGCCAACAAGTGGGACCTCTTTCACCCCGATGCCCCGAAGGGGCCGCGCATGGAGGAGGCCGGCGAACTGATTCGCAACGAACTTTTCTTCCTCCACTACGCTCCCTTTATCTGTGTCTCGGCCAAGCGCAAGCAGGAGCTCGACCGCATCTTCGGCGCGATCCGCAAGATCCGCAAGGACGCCCAGGAAATTGTGGGGACCGGCCAGCTCAATCGCCACCTGCAGGACGCCTTGCGCCGCAATCCACCGCCCGCCCACAAGCGTCACCGCAAGCGCCTCAAGATCCTCTACGCCACCACGGCCGTCAACGAGCGCTACGCCGCCATCCCGGTGCCGCTCTACATTCTCTTCGTCAACGACAAGCGCCTTCTCTCGGATTCCTACCGTTCCTACCTCGAGAACTCGCTGCGAAAGCACAA
>CAUZKZ010000423.1:0-5199 GCA_963580345.1 Verrucomicrobiia bacterium
GAGAAGATCGCGATCGAATTGTAGGGATCGCGGTTCGAGACGTAGACGAATTTGCCGGACGGATGCACGACGGTCTCGGCGGTGCTGCCACCCTTGCGAACAACGCTGCGGGGCAAGGTGGAGAGCACTTGCTTCTGCGTCAGGACCCCTTTGCCCGCGTCATAAGCGCAGGCAATGACGGTCAGGTCGGACTCGCCGTTGATGTAGGCGCTCTTGCCGTCGAGACTCCAGGCGAAATGCCGCGGACCGGCCCCCTTCGGCGTGTCGAACGCGCCGTGCGGCGTCAAGTTTCCCTTGGCCGCGTCGAAGGCATAGATAATGACCTGGTCCAGTCCCAGGTCGCAGCACAGGGCGAACTTGTTGGCTTTGTCGACATGGATCGAATGCCCGTGCTTCCTTTTGCCCACATGCTGGTGGAAGGACGATGCCTTGCCGAGCTTGCCGTCCGCCTCGATGGGGATGCAGATGCAGCTTCCACCCGTGTAGTTGGCGGCGAGGACGTTCTTGCCGGTCGGATCAACGACGAGATGGCACGGCGCGCCACCCTGCGACGGTTGCGAATTGAGAAAAGTCAGATTGCCGGTCCCCTGGTCGATGGCGAACGCGCTGACGGCTGCCTCCCCTTCGTTGACGGCATAGAGAAACTTCTTGTTCGGATGAAAGGCAATGAAGGACGGGCTGCTCGTCTCCCCCGCCAGCGTCGCTGCGGACAGCGAGCCGTCCTGCAGGTTCAACTCGCACTGGTAAATGCCCTTGCTCCCGTTGTCCGTGTAGGTGCCGAAGTAGACGCGATACTTCTCCTGCGCCTGCACGCAAGCGAACGCGGCAACAAGGAGAAAAACGGCGAGTAAAAGTCGTGCGCTCATGGATGGGGTCCGGGTGAAACGCGAATAAGACCGGTCCGGATCACTGGTGAGATCGTCACCCAAGGCGAGCTGAAAATCTACGGTTAGTTCATTTGCGGGGAAAAGGGCAAGGCCCCTCGAGCTGTCCCCTTTCGCACCGCCATCAGGCGGCAATTTGAAATATCGGAAAAAAAGTGTTGCACCGAAGCTCGAGTGGTGCTCTTTAGAGCAGTGTTCATAAGAACAAATTAAGCAAACTGAAGTAAGATTCAAAATCGAAACAACAAATCAAAATAGGAGAACCATCATGAAAGCCAAAATCATCGCCCTTGTTGCCCGTTTTCGGCGCGTCCAAGAAGATGAACTCGACCGCCACCAGCAAGCGCGCCGCGTCGCCGTCGGTCCCCGCCGCAGTCCCGGCAGAGAAGACCCCCCCATCGCAGACCGGCGCCCGCGAACTGGTGGCCGAACTCACCACCACTCAGAAATCCAAGGTGCTGACCCTCCTCAACGAGGGAACACCCACAGAACTCGCGGTCATCAAGGGGGTTTCCAAGACCCGCGCGGCGGCCATCGAGAAGGCACGTCCCTTCGAGAGCATCGACGAGGTGATCCTTGTCAGCGGTATCGGCAAAAAGACCATTTCCGAAATCGTCAGCCATGCCCGCGGTCTCACGGCGCAGAAGAAGCGCTCGTCCCCTGCCTCCTCATCGAAGAGGGGAAGCAGAAATAGATCAAGCAGCAAATGGAGATCCAGATGGAGAAACCCTGATTCTCTCGGTCGACCGTTGTGAGGTGGTCCTGCGCTGGGCAAACTACCCGGCGCACCGGACGATCAAGGCGACGGGAAGTCGCAATCACAAGGAGGCCCTAACAGGATCTATTTGATGCAGCGGTCATTGCGGTCCATGGGCAAGGAGTCAGTCCTTCCCATGGGCCCCCTCCCTTGAAACGATTGCCTGAACGAAGGGAACGGCCGGTGCAGCCTTCTGCCGGCGGCCCTGAGCGCCCTCTGGAGCTTCGATCACGATCCGGGGGCTCGCGGGGCAGATCCAGACGAGCCAATCATCAATGTCGCCTGCAATGAGATCGTGGCGCGTCGTCTTTAGTCCCCGTCGGGGTTGCACGCCATGGCGCATCTCCCAGGTGGGGCCTACGCTTCGAAGACCAGTTCAAAAGGCCTTCGACACCGCCGCCAATCCGCGCACCTGCGGTTCACTCTGTATACCGTTGAGATTTTCGATGATCGGAATTCCTGCGGAGAGACTTGCGGACCATCCGTCCCCCCAACCAACCCGGCCACCGGCGGAAAGGTAAACGATGTTTCCGCCAGTGTTGCCGTCTGATTCTCCGCCAATCTCGACCTTCTCGCGCCAATCGCCGTTCAACTCCACAATGAAATCGAGAGAGGGCCCATGAGAGTGATTCAGCAGGTCGCTTGCGTGATCGTGATCTTTCTCGCGATTGGAAGCACCAAGCACCTGATACGAGAGACTGACGTTATAATTCAGGATATCACCGAGGTTCGTGTCCTGGCTCCCTTCCGTCGCGAACGTGTATAGCACATTGGCGTCCAGCGACCACCGACCCCAGTGCTGAGTCACGGCCACGCCCACCAGCGGATCCCAAGAACCCGAACCGGGTTGATGCTCCGCCTCAAACATCTCCCCCCCCGTGGACTTCACGTCCGTTCGCCCGGTGGGCGTCTTGACTCCGGCAATGATGGCCGCATGCCGATCATTCGCGGAATCGTGGAAGAAACGATATTGCCCGTAGATGATCATATCTCCCAGCCCCTCTGAATCACCAAGACTCTCGACCGTGCCCTCCTCTTCTTCGTGAGGATCCAACCCCTTGTGATGATCGTCCTTCTCTTCTTCGTGATGCCCGGCCTCGCGCAGATAATTGCGCCAGACGTAGGGCAACGAAAGGCCTATGGTGAGATTGTCTGTCACTCCGAAGGCTCCATTGAGTGCCAGGGTATACAGGCTTTTGGTGCTGTGAATGTCCCGACCCTCCTCAGAGAAGTGCGCCAAGGCCGTATCTGAAATTTCGTCATTCCAAATGGCCTGCCCCTGCAATCCCGTGCTCACAGCCCCGGCTGGCAGCGGGATCGCGGAGATGGTCGTCACAGGTCCCCCACTACCTTCTTCGAGGCTGAAGATCGGATGATCGGCGACGGCGATGGCGCCCATCAATACAGGACACGAAATCAGGGCCCGAGAGAGAATTGGTCGCCTCTTCATTAACGAGAACAAAACGCTTGTGGCGCGTTAAAGCAGACCCCTCATTGTGTCAAGCGCGGTCCGGTTGTTGGCTCCACCTTGAAAAAGTCGATACACGGTCGGACCATTTCGTCACGATTCCACTCGGAACATGCAAGGCAGGAGGACTACTGTACAGAGAATTGCCAATCTGATGTTCATCTTGGTGTGGTCGTTAGCCGAAGAGCGTCATGGTGGACACGATCTGCCTTTGCTAGTGCTTCCCCATTTTTGCTTTTCGCTTTTTCCATCTTTCTATTCTACCTCGACTATCAATCCACACAGGCTATCCTTCACCCATGCGGACTGGACGAGCCGAGACGATTCTCAAGTGGCTTCTGATCGTTCTCGGTGCACTGGCCGCTTTGGCCGTGATCCCGATCGTGATGCCGTTCGCCTGGATGCAAGCCGGCAACACCTGGTTGGGGCTGGAGCCGTTGGAGCGGACGCCGCTCGCTCAGTACATGACGCGGTCGCTGTCGGCGCTTTACGCCCTGTTCGGAGCGCTGATGATCTACCTGGGACTCAACGTCTGGAGCTACCACCACTTGATCGTTTTTTTCGGTTTCCTCACCGCGATTCTGGGCGTCGTTTTAACTGGAATCGACCTTGCGGCCGGGCTGCCGGCGTCGTGGACCTGGGGTGAAGGGCCGCCGACCGTGCTCGCTGGCTGGGCGATTTGCTGGCTCGCGCGACGCGTGGCGTCCGACAGCACAAGCATTGAGGACGTCGGTTCGGCGGACGGTGCAAATCGCACTGCTCACTGAGATGGCTGCTTGATCTCAAGAGGGCCCGTCGTGTCGGGACTGACGAAATCCGATCTGGATCCATCCGGCCAGCGAACGTTGATCCGGCATGAGGTTGGCGCTCTGGCGGTGTCAAGAGTGAGCGGTAGCATTGCTGAGCTTTGGCAGAGTTACCCGGCTGCCCGCTCTTGCTCTTGCCGGCCCATTCCCGCTATTTCTCCTTTGCAGCGGGTTTCTTCTCCGCAAGGAGTTTATTGATCACCTCGTCCACTTTGGCTTGGCCGTAGTCGTGGCCGTCGACCTTTGTGAGCAGTTTGCCCTCCCTGTCCTTGGCGATGATTCCGTGCGAGACGAGCTTGGCTTTCTTGATCTCCTTCGCGCTGTTGCCGTCGCCGACCCTCACCGCTGCGATATCGAGCTTCGCCCCGTGCTGTTTCTTGCGGTCATTCACGATGACCGTAATCTTTGCGCAAAATGGTCATCCATCAAAATAGTAGTAGGTGAGGGAGGGCTTCTTCGACACGGCGGGCGCGTCCTTGACCTTCTCCGCGGCCGTCACGGTGGCGGTCAGCAGAACGGGCGCACACAGCAAAGCGACAAATGACTTGAATGACTGCATACCGGCGAGCCTGAGCAGAAATCCGGCCCATGGCAATAGTGATCCCCCGATAGGACAGGGCGACGGGTTGGAACCGCTTTCTTGACTCCCATTCCGCGACGCTATCCTATGTCCGGCATGCACAAGAACCGCCGGGGATTTGCCGGAGCGGGACTGGCCTGCCTGCTTTGCATCGGGTTGCCAGGGTGTTCCAAGCAGGACGCCACGGGGCAGGACTCAGCTGCGAAACTTGACAAGGCCGTCGCGGAACTCGCCGCTGCAAAGGATCAGGCCGCCGCCGAACTCGCTGCGGTCAAGGCGCAGGCCGCCGCTGAACTCGCTGCGGCAAGGGAGCAGGCCGCCGCGGAACTGGATGCCGTCAAGCGCATGGCCGCTCTGAAACTGGCCGCCTTCGAAGTGCCGCCGGGCATGGCCTTTGTTCCCGGGGGCCAGTTCACCATGGGCTTCGAAGGGGTTGCCACGCCGAAGCACAAGGTGACGCTGAGGCCGTTCTACATGGGCAAGCATGAGGTGACCTACAAGCTCTGGCGTGAAGTGAAATCGTTCGCCGACGCCAACCGCTACGTTTTTCAGCAACCCGGCGGGCTGGCAACGCCCTGGGCCGCGCCCACCCTGGAACAGACCGAGCCAGTCAACGAGGTGACCGCGTGGGACGCGTTGGTTTGGTGCAACGCCTATTCTGAAAAGGAAGGACTCGAGCCGGTCTACAAGTCCACGGACGGTGC
>CAUZKZ010000424.1:0-5181 GCA_963580345.1 Verrucomicrobiia bacterium
GGGGAATCTCGAATTGGCTGGTTTTTGTTTTTTCATCAGGCCGATCCTAGGTGGGATCGGCCGCCAGCCACCCATTAATACCTCAGTCTATGGGATGGCTGTGACTGATCTCCTAAGATTCTCATCTCCGAATGCACCCTAACTTGCGGGGCGATGCACCAGGGCTTGCCCCGCTCCAAAGTCTCTCCTCGCAGTAACGTCCGCTGCAGTTGTCCGGTTGCCCTCTCAAAGACTCCCAGTGAAACGCGTCCGTCGCGCTCGATCTCAAACTCGATCGAGTTGGCGAGCAGGGAGGTGGGAAGCAGTGCCGCGATGAAGAGGAACGTTCTCATTATCAGATGCAATGGCGTCCGCCACGTTACGCACGACACCATCGGTCTCTTCCCAAGACCAGCGCCCTCGGAAGACGAATACCCGCCACAGCTGGCTCAGGAATCCTTCGGCACAGGATTGAAAAGTGGGCCGGAAATGGGTAGTAACATAAGGCACCGAATGAAGGGGGTGCCCCAACTGATTCTCGCCCTTTCCCTGAGCCTGGGGGGCACGCTAGCCGCATCGGATTCACTGAGCCCGGACGCGGCGTCGCTGAAGCCGGCCCTTCAACTCTGGCTCCAGGCCGACGGGAATCCCTGGACGGATGGACAGGCCATCCACCTCTGGGAAGACCGGAGCGGCCGGGGCCATGACCTCGCGGCGACGGCGGGCGCGCGGCGCGCCGGAACCGGAGCTCCGGCGAAGTTCGTGGCCAGAAGCTCGATCTTCGGCTTTCCGGCGGTGCGGTTCGAGATGGAGACGGGCCTGGGCGGCGCCGCGGACAACGCCCCGGAGATTACAGGGGATGAGGAGCTCACGTTAGTGCTGGTGGCGCGGGTGGAACACGACCAGCCGGGGCAGGTGGGTCTGGTGGCCGGCTTTGGAGACCTCGCTCACCAGGGTAATCCCGGACGGGCGCACGGGGCCTGTATCGGATTGCAGTCGGGCCGCGAGAGTCAGCCCATCTTCGTTGGAGGCTGGGGGCACGACGCCAGCGCGGTGAGAAGACCTACTACTCCTGTAGTAGGCGGTGAGCCCGTCATTCTGACGCTGACCAAGGCGAAGGGTGTGCCGGCGAAGTCCGCTTGGTTCTTTGTCAATGGAGTGCCGGTTGGAGAGATGAACGGTAGCCAAGATCTTCCCAACTTTTCCAAGCGTCTCGATCTCGGTTTCTACATGGGCCACGCCCAGAAGTGGGCGAGGGGATTCAAGGGAGAGGTGGCGGAAGTGGTCCTCTTCGGGCGAGCTCTCCGAGCGACAGAACGGAGCGCCCTGGAAATGTGGCTTTCTGCCAAGTATCGCATCCCCGTGACCACCGGCCACCCCGATGTGGGTTCTCGTTCTCAGACCAAGCCGCCCGCTTCGCGCAACCACTGGGCATTTCAACCGGTCGGCAATCCGGAACCGCCGCCGGTGGATCCGGCCATTGCCAGCGATCACCCCATCGATCGATTCGTGGCCGCGGAGTGGAGGAGGCATGGCCTCACTCCGGTGCCCCAGGCCGATCCCCGCACCTTGGTGCGACGACTCTACTTCGATCTGTGGGGAATGCCGCCAACCATGGAGCAACTGACTCGGGCCGTGTCGGCGCTCACTCCCTGGAACGACGCGGCCTGGGCCGGACTCATTGACGAGCTGTTAGAATCTCCGCGCTATGGCGAGCTCTGGGGCCGTCACTGGCTGGATGTCGCTCGCTACGCCGACACGGCCGGGGATAATGCCGACTACCCGGTTCCCGAGGCGCGTCTTTACCGCGATTACGTCATCGCCTCGTTCAACTCGGACAAGCCTTACGACCAGTTTGTTCGCGAGCAACTGGCGGGCGATCTCTTGGCTGTTGAGGGGGCACCCGGAGATCGGTCCGGGAAGATCGCGGCCACGGGTTTTATGGCCTTGAGCCGCCGGTATGCCACCGCTCCTTACGAACTCTGGCACCTCACTCTCGAAGACACCATCGACACGGTGGGACGCGCCTTCATGGGGATTACGATGAAGTGCGCCCGGTGCCACGACCACAAGTCCGACCCGGTTTCTCAGCGGGACTACTACGCACTCTACGGCATCTTTGAGAGCACGCAGTTTCCCTGGGCGGGAGGCGAGGAGTTTAGCTCGCAGAAACGCCCACGGGAACATTTCATTCCGCTGCTCACGCCGGAAGAGACAGGGATCCGGATGGCGGACCACGGTAAACGCGTTCAGGAACTCCAGGACGACATCGCGGCGAAGGAGCGAATCCTTGCTGAGATCCAGAAGGAACTGGAGGTGGACAAAGCCGCAGGTGCAACCGCGGCACTGCTTGCCGAATTGAAGGCGCGTCAGGAACAGACAGGAAAAGAACTGGGCGCGCTCAAGGAGTCGCTCTCTACTCTTCAGGAGATTGCGCGTCGGCGAGGGTTTCCTCCGAATGTCCCGATCGCTTACGCCGTCAAGGAGGGAACGCCTCGGCCCGCCTTTCTGCAGCGGAGCGGGGACCCCGCACAGCCGGGAGTGGTTGTTCCCCGGAGAGCCCCGATCCATCTCGCTCCCTTCGCCTTGAGCCCGATTCCCGCCAACGAGAGCGGACGCCGACAGCTGGGTGAGTGGCTGACCCGTCCCGATCATCCGCTCACCGCCCGCGTCATGGTCAACCGTATTTGGCAGAACCACTTCGGAACCGGGATCGTGGCCACGGCGTCAAATTTCGGGGTGGAGGGCGCGGCACCAAGCCACCTGGAACTCCTCGACTGGCTCGCTCGGCGGTTCATGAAAGAGGAATGGAGGTCCAAGTCGCTGCACCGGTTGATCCTGACCTCTCGCGTGTGGCGACTGGCAAGTTCCGGCCACCCGGTCAACGCGGAGCGCGATCCGGACAATAAGTTAATATGGAGGCACGAGCGTCGGCGGCTCGATGCCGAAGCGATCCGGGATGCTCAGATGTCGACGAGCGGACGACTCGATCTCCGGCGTCCCGGCGAGCATCCTTTTCCGCCGATCGCACGATGGGGATTTTCACAGCACAACCAGTTCCGCGAGTTTTTTGAAAGCAACCATCGGAGCGTCTACCTGATGACCACGCGGCTCCAGCGCCATCCCTTCCTCGCTCTCTTTGACGGGCCGGATACCAACACCACGACGGCGAGCCGAAGGACCTCCACCGTCCCGTCGCAGGCGCTCTTCCTCATGAACAGCCCTGAGCTCAAACGGGAGGCCGAATCCTTTGCGCAGCGGGTTCTGGCCGGCTCGCCGGAAGGGAGAGTCGAACGCTCCTACGCCCTCGCCTTCCAGCGTGCCGCGACGCCCCAGGAATCGCTCCGGGCCCGTGAATTCCTCGATACCTACCGTGACCAAGGTGGCAGCGATCTTGCTGCCTGGACGGCCTTCTGCCGTTCCCTGCTTACCGCGAACGAATTCTTCCACGTGGACTGAAATCATGAGAAAAGCGCCCGTGATCAAGTCGCAGTCCCGCCGCCAGTTCATGCATTCCTGTGCCGCTGTTGGTGCAGGTTCCCTTGCTCTGCGCGCTCAGTTGCAGCAGGCGGCCGCTGCCGGAGAGATGCGGGCGGTCCTCCCGGTAGGGCATCACTTCCCGCCCAAGGCGAAGCGCCTCATCTACATTTTCCTTACAGGGGGAATGTCGCATGTCGATACGTTTGATCCCAAGCCGGCCTTGGCTCGGGATCACGGCAAGGTCGTGGATGCGCCCCACCTGCGCGGCGTCTCGAAGCACCCCTTGAAGGCCTCACCTTTCACCTTCAAGCCACATGGGCAATCGGGGCTCATGGTGAGCGAGCTCTTCCCACAGCTTGGGGCCCTGGCGGACGACCTCTGTGTGATTCGTACCCTGCACACCGACATCGTGGAACACTTCCAGGCGGCTCTGGCGATGCACACCGGATCGCCCACCGTGCCGCTGCCCAGCATCGGTTCCTGGCTGAGCTACGGGTTGGGAACGCACAATGCGAACCTGCCTCCCTATGTCGTGCTTTGCGAGCACCTGCCTTATGGAGGATCGCAGTTGTGGGACTCCAACTTCCTCCCACCGGTTCATCAGGGGGCGCGGGTCATCCCCGGGGCGCAGCCCATCCCACACCTCGACCCCATCGTGAAGGACACCACTTTGCGGGCCCTCGAGGCGGCGCTCGTCGACGACTTCAACAGAGAATTCAGCCGCTCGCGTCCCGACGATCTTGCCCTGGCCGCCCGCAGCAACAGTTTCCGAACCGCCCGCGGAATGATGAAAATCGCGCCGGAGGTGCTCGACCTCTCGGACGAGAGCGACGCTACTCATCAGCTCTACGGTCTGGAGCGGGGCGACCGCAAGAGCTTTGCCTGGCAGTGTCTCGCGGCTCGGCGCCTGGTCGAGAACGGCGTGCGTACGGTGGAGATCATCGACAGTGGCGCGAGCAATAACTGGGACTCTCACGGCGACATGCAGGCCCACCGCCCGATGGCCAAGCGCGCCGATCAGTCGATTGCAGCGCTCTTGCGCGACCTCAAGCAGCGCGGTCTCTTCGAAGACACCCTGGTGGCCATTTGCACCGAGTTCGGCCGAACCCCGTTCGATCCTGGCAAGGGCCGCAGTCACTGGCACCGGGCCTTCACCTGTCTCCTCGCCGGTGCGGGCGTCAAAGGCGGTATGACCTACGGGGAAAGCGATGAGTACGGTATTCACATCGCCGCGGACCCCGTTCATGTGCACGATTACCACGCCACAATCCTCCATCTCATGGGGATTGATCATGAGCAGCTCACCTACCGATACGCGGGTCGCGACTTCCGCCTCACCGATGTGGCGGGGAGCGTGGTGGGTAACATCCTAAGTTGAGCTCGCACTCGTTGAAGTAGCGGCGGAAATGCTCCTGCATGGCAGTTTCTTTTCCGTAGCCCAAGTCCGCTTTCGTCAAAAGCGGACAGGGGAGGGGAGGGAGACGACATCCGCTTCAGGCAAAAGCGGCCGTGCGAGTTTTGAGGGCACTCGTTACATCCGGTAGTTAGGCGCCAAGGACGATATCTACTCCGCTGTGATCGCGAGGACGTAAGGGGCCGGGCCATTCGCGTCAATCTAGCGTCGGAACTGATTGGTTATCAGTGAGATAAAAGTGAAGAAAAGCCAACTTTTAGGTTGACCTACTGAGCGAGTCGGCAAGCTCGGTATGTTAAAAGCCATTT
>CAUZKZ010000425.1:0-5173 GCA_963580345.1 Verrucomicrobiia bacterium
GAGCCAGGTGGAGATGATGCCTTCCTCCATGGTCATGCCCATGAGCGGCATCCGGACCGGAGTAGCCATTGATTACCTTTCGTGCGTTACCCGCCGCGGGGGTGGTACGCCTGAGCTAGACGCCCTGCAGAAGATCGCGGACGCCCTGTGTGATTGTTTCGACGCTGGGGAATGAGGCGAACTCCAACGGCTCGGAGAACGGCACGGGCGCATGGGACGCGCCGAGACGCTTTACCGGAGCGTCCAGGTAATCAAACGCCAGCTCCTGGATCTGGGAGGCAACCTCGCCGCCGAAGCCGCCGAACCGGACGGCCTCGTGGACGACCATGACTCGATTCGTCTTCTGGACCGATTCAATGACGGGGTCAATATCGAGCGGGTACAGAGTCCGCAGGTCGATTACCTCGACATCGATTCCCTCCTCGGCCAAAACCTCAGCCGCCTTGAGGGAGAACTGCACCTGGCGGGAGTAACTGACGATGGTGGCGTCGGCGCCGGTCCTTTTTACGTCGGAGACGCCGAGGGGCACCAGATACTCCTCCTCCGGGACATGGCCGCGTTCGCGATAAAGGGCCTTGTGCTCAAAGAAAAGCACCACGTTGTCGTCACGGATCGCGGACTTCAGAAGTCCTTTGGCGTCGTAGGCGTTGGAGGGGGTGACGACTTTGAGGCCGGGGACGTGGGTGAACCACGCTTCGAGGCTCTGGGTGTGCTGGGCGGCGTTGCCGGTGCCGGCGCCGAAAGGGGCCCGGTAGACGATGGGAAGTGCGTTCTTGCCACCGAACATGTAGCGGTTCTTGGCGGCCTGATTGACGATCTGATCCATGGCGATACCCATGAAGTCCTGGTACATGAATTCGGCCACCGGCCGTGACCCGGTTATCGCGGCGCCAACGGCGGCGCCGCCGATCAACGCCTCGGAAATTGGGGTGTCAACAATTCGACCGGGCCCGTATTTTTCCAGGAAACCTTCGGTGACTTTGTAGGCGCCGCCCCAAGTTCCGATCTCTTCGCCATAAATGAACACGGTCGGGTCCCGCTCCATCTCTTCATCCAGGGCCTCGCGGAGGGCTAGATTGAAAAAGATCATGCGCGGCTGGGCGGCGGTCGGAGCCGATGCGGCGCTCTGAGTGGAAGTCATTACTCTCGATTCTCAGTCTGCATATACGCCTTCTTCAATTGTGTCGATGGCCGGGAAGGGACTGGCCTCGGCAAATTCGATTGCTTCGTTTACTTCTTGCTCCACTTCGGCGTCGATGGCGTCCAGCAGCTTGTTGGTCAGGGCTTTCGCGGCGATGACCTCTCGCCGGAACCGCACAAGGGGATCCCGCTTCAGCCACCTCGCCACAACCTCGGCCTGGCGGTAGGCGGCCATGTCCATGACGGTGTGACCGTGATGTCGGTAGGTGTCGGCGATCATCAAGGAGGGTCCATCACCCTTGCGGGCGCGCTTCACAAAAGCGGTGACAGTCTCGTAAACCTCGAAGATGTCATTGCCGTCGACGATGGCCCCGGGCATGCCGTAATTGCCAGCACGGTCGGCGAGGTTGCCGGCGCTGGTGTCGGAGACGTGGGAGGCCATGCCGTACTGATTGTTCTCGCAGACGAAGACCACCGCAAGGTCTTGGACCGCCGCGAAGTTCATGCCTTCGTGGAATGCCCCAGTGGGCAAGGCCCCATCACCGAAGAAGCAGACTGTCACGTTGTCTTCCCCGCGGATTTTGGATCCCAGGGCTGCGCCGGTGGCAATGGGCACGCCGGCGCCGACGATGCCGTTGGCGCCGAGGATGCCAAGATCCAGATCGGCGATGTGCATCGATCCGCCCTTGCCGGCACAGTAGCCGGTTGACCTTCCGTAGAGTTCGGCCATCATGCGGTCGAGGCGGCCGCCTTTGGCGATGCAATGCCCGTGGCCGCGATGGGTAGAGGTGATGTAATCGGTCTGCTCCAGGGCAGCACACACTCCAGTGGCGGTGGCTTCCTCGCCGCTGTAGAAATGAAGCGCGCCCCGCATGCGCGCGGATTTGAAAGCCCGCTCGGCGGCCTCCTCGAACAACCGGATGCGCTTCATGGTCCGGTACATCCACTCGAGCATGTCCCTGGGCGGTAGCTTCCGCGCCTTTTTCTTGCTCCGGGAACTCGAGCTTCTGGTTTTGGCCTTTGTTGTCGCCATTTAGTTTGGTCCTGCTTCCGGGTCCCTCATGAGGTTTCCCGCATCGGTGGAGTGGCTATCTTGTCAGAAATTGGAGTTGCGCGTCACAGAGTGGATACCCGGGCACTGGCAAACACTTCCTCGGCATGGAAAGAGCTGCGGACCAGGGGCCCACAATAAGCGTGGGCAAACCCGATACTTCGGGCGTATCGGGCCCATTCAGCGAATTCGGCCGGCGGGACGTAGCGAGCCACAGGCGCGTGCTTTGGAGTCGGCCGGAGATACTGTCCGATGGTCAAGATTTCGATCCCGTAGGCGCGCATATCGTCGAGGACGGGCGGAATCTCTTCCGGATTTTCCCCGAGGCCGGCCATGATACCAGATTTCGTAGGCATCGCCGGGTCGAGGCGTTTGACGTACTCCAGAAGCCGAAGGGACTGTATGTACTTCGCCTTCGGTCGAATTGTCGGTGAGAGGCGGGGAACGGTTTCCAGATTATGGTTGTACACGTCGGGACGAGCGGAAACGACGGTTTGAATCGAATTAACGCTGCCGTTGAAGTCGGGGGTGAGCACTTCGACGGTGCAATCGGGGTTTCGGCACCGGACCGCCCGAATGCAGTCGGCAAAGTGGCCGGCTCCAAAATCGGGCAAGTCGTCGCGGTCAACCGACGTGATGACGCAGTGCTTAAGACCGAGACTTTCGACGGCCAGGGCGAGGCGGGCCGGTTCGGTGCGATCGACGGCTTCGGGCCGGCCGGAGGCGACGTTGCAGAACCGGCAAGCTCGGGTGCAGACGGCCCCAAGGATCATGAAAGTGGCGGTGCCACGGGCGTGGCAGTCCAGGGCATTTGGGCACTTTGCCTCTCGACAAACTGTCTCCAGACCGAACTTGTGGACAATTTTCAACAAAGGTTCAGCCGCCGACGGACGGGGCAGAGACATTCGTAGCCATTCGGGCTTCCGCAGGTCGGTGCTGGTGGGGGGATTAGACATGAGCAGGGACGCATTCTGGCAAGCGATCTGAGTTCGAGACGCCGAGAAATTCATCAAAATAGGGAGCTATCGAATCGGCGGCCGTAGCAAATGACGGCGCCTTCCCGGTCTCTCTGTAAATGCTGGTAAACCGAGATCCGTCGATACCGCAGGGGTCGAACAGTTGGAAGACGGACAGGTCCGGGTCGAGGTTCACGGCGAATCCGTGGCAGGTCACTCCGCGACGGATGCTTACGCCAATGGAAGCGATTTTGCGATGGCCGGCCCACACGCCGGTGAGGCCGGGCTCCACACCGGCCGCCACTCCACAGGAGGCCAGCCATTCGATGATGAGTTTTTCGAGCGATCGCAGGTAAGAATGGGCATCGTTAGCTCTCGTTCGCAGGCTCAGGATGGGGTACGCGACCAGCTGCCCGGGACCGTGAAAAGTGGCCTGGCCGCCGCGATCGCTGTTGACGATCTCGACCCCGCGATCACCAAGCGCAAGGCGCTGGCTATCGGTAAGCCGAGCATCGAGCGCTCGCCCGAGGGTTGCGACGGGGTCGTGTTCGAGAAGGAAGACGGTATCGGCGATCAGTCCATCGACCCGCGCCGAGAGCGCTTCGGCCTGAATCTGGACGGCACGCCGGTAGGAAACCCGACCTAGGAACTCGACGTTCAAACTGACTGCTCCGGGCAGTTTACGTGATAGGACTTAATGTGTATCCACTGGGGCGGTGCTCGCTAGCGAGATTCGAAGTAGGCGGGTGAAGCTCCTGGCGCGACAGAACGCTATTATCACCGACAGACGATTATATTACCGCCGCAAAGAACGGATGATGGTCCGAAGAAAGAATAAATCGAGCGCCGCGGGGAGGAAATCGCGCCCGAGCAAACGGACGATGGCCGGAACGGGAAGGCGCCTGCGAGGGTTGTTCACAATCCAGCGAGCATGGATCGTGCTGTCATTAACCGTGGCGTTCGCGATGCTCCTGGCTCTGATAGCACCGCTGCTCCTTTGAAATCGGCGACTGGGCAGGCGCGGCGGATTAAACGGCGTAGCGAAAACCTGATGAGGATGAAAATTTGAACAAGGCTCTATTCAAAAATGGGGAGAAGCTCTCAGTATTTGTTGATGTAGCGGCGGTGGAACGAGCGACCAACCCCGATGGCCGCGGTGAACAGCTCTCGCAGCTACTGGACCGATTGGCTGACGGGAGGAGCCTGCACCGAGCGACGGCCTACCTGAGCGGGCGTTCGGCCCCGTCGAGGGAAGGCAACCGGACGCAAGTGATCCGAGATATCGGATTCCACGTGGTGGAGGCGATCGGGACAAGCGTCAGCGTGGCGCTGGCGGTGGACGTGGTGAACGCGGCGGAAGACGCTGGGGTGTTGACAATCGTCTCCGGCGATTCGAGCCTGGAACCGGCGATCGCGACGGCACGGCTCAAAGGGGCAAGGGTGGAAGTTGTGGTGTGCCCGGGCGCTGGATCGGAAGGGTTGGCGGCGGCGGGCGATTCGACGGTGGCCATAGGGGAGTTGGGCTCTTCATCACGAGGTCAACGCCAGGGAAGATCGGCCCGGCCACGGCCGGCGGACCCGCGACTGGATCGCTCGTCGCAGCCCCGGCCGGCACCTGCCGACCGGGGACGGTCTCGAACGAGCAGGCCCCCGGCACGACGCCAGCGGTCGGAACCTGAGCGTCAAGAATGGCCAACACCACCTCCGCCGTCACCGGAGGAGATGGGGATAGATCCGGCTACGCGGGTGAGACCGCGGCCGGCCGGCCGGCCGGCGCCTCGACCGGCGCCCAGGCCCGCCGACCGGACAGCGCCTCGATCGGTGCCCCGCTCCGCGCCCAGAACTGCTTCGCGGCAGTCGGGTGAAGGAGCCGCAAGCCGGGAAGATGACAGTGGACCGACAAGCACTCCCGACTCACCAACCTCGTTTACCGTACTTGAAGGGGAGCGTCTGTCCTCACCTCGCTCCAGCGGCGGCGACGACAAAAGCGAGAGCAAGTCCGACTAGGAGCTCCGCTTGCGCATCG
>CAUZKZ010000426.1:0-5157 GCA_963580345.1 Verrucomicrobiia bacterium
GACGGGGAATCTCGAATTGGCTGGTTTTTGTTTTTTCATCAGGCCGATCCTAGGTGGGATCGGCCGCCAGCCACCCATTAATACCTCAGTCTATGGGATGGCTGTGTAACAATACCACTGTTGGGCAACTCAACCTGGCGGTCGCCAATCCCTTTCCCTACTACGACAACATCATCCAGGAAGGAGCGGGGAGTGCCATCTACATGGGATACCGCCCCAGTGATAGCACCGCCTTTGCGCTGAGCGCTTGGCATTTCAACGCCGGCAACGCCGCTCCCATCACGATTCAGGGCCTCAACTATCCGCTCGTTTCGAATCAGAAAATTCCGAACTCCGATCTGCGCTTGCTCGGTTACCGGCGGGGCGATTTGCAGGTGCCCAGCCTCCCGTCCGTCCCTCTCGCCACGTCGATCCCGACCCTTGGCCAGGCAGTCGTCATGATTGGCAATGGCCTGCGCCGGACGGAAAACGCCACCACCGATGCCAATACCTCCGATGCCAGCACCTTTGGCGCCGAGATGGGTTACGATTGGAGCGCGACGCGCCTCGCGCGGTGGGGGTTCAACAACGTCGACTTTCTTGTCGGGGTCCCCGCCAACGGGATTGTCAACACTCTCAATCTGGGGAGCTACACCACTGAAGCCTGGTCCGCGGACTTCGACGAACCGGGAGCCGGGGAATGGGTCACCAGCAACGAGGGGATGGGAGCCTTGAACGATTCGGGCGGAGGGGCCTTCGCATTCGCGGGGGGACAATGGGTCCTCACGGGCGTCACGACCGGAGTCGACTCGGTGTCGAGCGCGGAAACCGCCAGTCTCTTCACGCGCGGGTCCAACGCGCTCTACCGGGGGACCTTCTTCACCGACGTCGGCACATTTGATACGGACGTCACGGCGGTGACGGGCCTGCTGATTCCGGAACCATCGAGCCTTGGCCTCGCGGCGATGAGTGGTCTGCTCTTCCTGCGCCGCCGGCGTCCCGCCCGCCAATCTTAGTTGGCGGTTGCGCATCTTCCGGGTATAGTTCACTCTGTGGGGGAAATCTTCGCCGCGGCCCGGCCTCGTGGGGTGGCGCCGCGTTCCATCCCCGATGAGCATACTTCCCCGATTCTCCCCCGTCGCGCTGCTCGTCACGATGGTCTCGGTGTTCGGCAGCCCCGGCGCGCGCGGCTTGATCTTCTTTGACACCGCCGACCCGGCCCATAACCGGGAGATCGCGCCGGGGGGCGTGTGGGTGGGATCCGGCTGGGATTTCCAGGGTTACTTCAAGAACGTCCTGGGAACCATGATCTCTCCGCGCCACTTCCTGAGCGTGGAGCACGTGGGATTCGGGCCCGGAGACACCACCTTTGTCCACAAGTCCTTCTTCGCCGGCGCGGCCTCGGATCGGACCTACTTCCTCAATCCCAATGCCAACGCAGGAGCCGGTTCCTGGATCATTCCCGGAACCGATCTGCGAGTGTTCGAGGTTTACGGCGACTTCCCCGCTCACGCCGAGCTTTACACGAAGTCGAACGAGTCCGGAAAGCAAACCGTCATGATGGGACGCGGCCGCCAGCGCGGAGCGGCAGTCACGCTGGCAAGCGAGACCCGCGGATGGTTGTGGGGGTCGAATGACCAGCGCGCGCGTTGGGGCGTGAACGTGGTCGACTCGATCGAACCCAGTTCGAGCGCGGCCGATTTGCTGGTGACGGACTTCGACGAAGCCCCGGGGACCGAGGAGTGCCAGGCCGCCTCGGGTGATTCGGGAGGAGCACTCTTCATCAAGGACGGCGCCACCTGGAAACTGGCCGGCGTCATCTACGCCGTCGATGGGAAGTACGATACCAACACAACCTGCGAAGATTCATCGGACTTCAACGCGGCGATGTTCGATGCCCTCGGATTCTTTATCGGCAGCGACAACGCGGCCTGCGACCAGTGGGAGCCGGTGACGGTGGGGGACGATACGGATGAGAGCCGCGCCTACGCCAGCCGGGTCAGCGCCTCGGCATCCGCGATCCAGGCCATCATCCAGGCCGCCCTCGATGATGCGATCAAGACCCCGCTGCAACGCTATGACGACTGGATGACGGGTTATGCACTCGGGGCGGAGACCCTCCCCGGCGAGGATGCCGACCACGACCTTCAACCGAATGTCATCGAGTACCTCGCCGCCCTCGATCCCGGTGCGGACGATCACCCGGAGGGGGCCTTCCAGGTGGAGGAAGCGGCGGGCAAGATCCGCTTCACGATCCGGCTGAGGCTGGATGCCGATGCCCGCGGCCTCTCGTGGGAGATCCAGCAGACCGACGATCTGGTGGCCCGGAATTACCTGGCCGTGACCGGTCTGGCCCAGGTCGGACTGACGCGCTCCCTGGCGGAAGGGACGGAGAGCATCGCGTTCGAAGGCGATCAGCCCGCCGGCCCCCGCATGTACTACCGGCTGGAAGTTACCCTGGCACCGTAGCTGCGCGCCTGTCTGCAGGTTCGGCCTGCCACCGCGAAGCGTCGCGAAGACGGATTGACGCGGGGCGGGCCTTGGTGTCCCATCCGCGCATGTCAAACGAGAGCGAAGAGCCGGGAAAGACGTCGGGGCGGCGGGTTTCGGCGCTCTCGTTTTACGGCTACCTCGATCGCTATCGGGCCATCTTTCTTCCTTCCGTGGTGGCGCTGTTCCTCACCGCCGGACTGTCCCTCGCCTTTCCCTACTATTTGAGCAAATTGATAGGCCTTCCGGCCGGGGCGTTTGCGGAGGCATTCGAGGCCAGCAAGGCTCTCGATGTCGAGAGCGTGCGCGCCGGCATTAATCGCACCGTCCTGACCCTTCTCGTGATTCTCGCCACGCAGGCCTTCATCGCATACTGGCGGGTGCGGGGGTTCATCAAGGCCGGTGAAAGCGCCTTGAATGACATTCGCCGCGACGTATTTGGAAAGTTGGTGCGCTTGCCGATCGAATTTTTCCAGAAGCACCGCGCCGGCGAACTGAGCAGCCGGGTGGCGGCGGACTTGGCGGTCCTGCGCGAAACCCTTCTTAACACGGTGCCTCAGTTGGCGCGGCAATCAGTGACCCTGGTTGGAGGGCTGGTCTTCGTCTTCATCTTCTCGTGGAAGCTGGCTCTCTTGATGCTCGCGATGATCCCAGTAGTGGTCCTGGCGGTTGCGATCTTCGGGCGCAAGGTGCGCTCCTACTCCCGCGGGGCGCAGGACAGCCTGGCGGCCAGCAGCGTGGTGGTGGAAGAGAGTACGCAGGGGATCGCCGAACTCAAGGCCTACAGCAACGAGAACTTCGAAGAAGAACGCTACGGATCGGCCTTGCAGGAATACCTCGGTGTCGTGATCAAGGGAGCGAAGGTGCGGGCCCTCTTCGTTTCCTTCATCATCTTCGTCCTGTTCGGAACGATTTCGGTAGTGGCGTGGTTCGGGGCCGGCATGTTGGCGAAGGGCGAGATCAGCAGCTTCCAGTTTGTGGGCTTCATCCTCTTCAGCGTCTTTGTGGGAGCCTCCCTCGGCGCCTTCCCGGAGATCGTGAGCCAGGTCCAGAAAGCGAACGGAGCGACCGAGCGGCTGCGCGAGATCCTGGCCGAAGAGCCGGAAGACGTGGCGGCGGAAGAGGCCCCCTTCGAGATCCTGGGCGGCGTGGAGGCCCAGAACCTCAGCTTCGCCTATCCCTCCCGGTCGGAGCAGGCGGTGCTCAATGGCGTGTCGTTCAAGGCCGAGCAAGGTGAGCGCATCGCCTTCGTGGGACAGAGCGGGGCGGGCAAATCGACCCTCTTTTCGCTCTTGCTCCGGTTTTACGATCCCCAGGATGGCGCTCTCCTTATCGACGACGAACGCGCCGCCGACCTCCCGCTCGCCACCCTGCGCGGCGCGATGGCGCTGGTGCCCCAGGACGTCTTGTTGTTCGGGGGATCGGTGGGGGAGAACATCGCTTACGGCCGTCCCGGCGCTTCGCAGGAGGAGATCAAAGCCGCGGCCCGCAAGGCTCACGCCCACGAGTTCATATCGAAATTCCCCGACGGCTACGAGACGACCGTCGGGCCGCGCGGGGTGAAGCTCAGTGGCGGTCAACGACAGAGGATTGCCATCGCGCGCGCCATCCTGGCCGATCCAAAGATCCTCCTGCTGGACGAGGCCACCAGCGCCCTCGACTCCGAAAGTGAACGTCTTGTCCAGGAGGCCCTCGGCGAATTGATGAAAGGCCGCACCAGCCTCATCATCGCGCACCGCCTCGGCACCGTGAAACATGCCGATCGCATCTACGTCCTGCAGGAAGGCAAGATCGTGCAGTCGGGGACGCACGACCAACTTATCGCCTCGGAGGGGACCTACCGGCTCCTGGCGCAGACGCAGTTGTTGTAGGGCGGAGCTGCCGTCGCTCGCGCTTCATGGTGTGTGCACCGCAGCGACGAGGGTTGGTCGACGTCGCCACCACCACCCCGTGGGGGGCGCGGGGTCTGAGGTGAATCCGGAGTGGGGCGATTTACGCGGTGCTTCGCTTCGGCAGGATCGCTGCTATCGCGGCGCCGGCGATCGACCAAGGAATCACGGCGTCCAGGAAGGAGGCCAGGGTTTCGGTGCTTTCGAGGAAGATGCGCGGAGGAAGGGAGCTCATGATTCCGAGCAGCAGGCCCGCCAGGACCGCCATGGAAAGGCGGTCGAGGAAGGCGTCGTGCCGGGACTTTTGAATCAGGAAGACCATGGTGATGGAGGCGAGGATGACGACCAGGAGTTGCTGGATCATGGTGGCCCCCATGTTCATGTCGGGCTTCGGGCCGGGGCGGACGGTGGCATAGATGAACGGGCCTTTTTTCCACTCGGCCTCCATGTCCTGGGGAGTGCGGCCTTCTTCCTGCCGCCTGGATGGAAACGCGTAAGTGCCGTGCTGATCGGCGTTTTCCTTGATGACTTTGGCGACGGCCTCGCCATCCTCGAAGTCGAGCGGTTGGTGCCAGGGAAGCGCACGCCATGAGATCATACCGCATCCGAAGACGATCACGGTAGCGGCGGCGACTGCAATTATGGTCCTGAGCATAACGGCACTGTCTAACAAGGCAGGTGTCGCACCTGCAAGGGAATTCGAATTGCCTCCGTCGCGCGCCCAGGGTGATTGGCCAAAAATGCTGCGAAGCTGATAGAATCTTCGATTGAGCGTTTCTGCTAGACAAGAGCCTCCGGA
>CAUZKZ010000427.1:0-5144 GCA_963580345.1 Verrucomicrobiia bacterium
GACGAACAACGCAGAAATCGGAGAAAAGACCCGCGCAGCCACCTGCATTCGGTCGGAGACCGCTGACTGATCTCCGAAGATTCTCATCTCCGAATGCACCCTAACTTGCGGGCCGATGCACTAGGGCAGGACCGCCACCACTCCCGGTCCACGTATCAACTCCCCGCCCACCTTGACACGGACCCGCAAGCCTCCTTTCCCGCGCAGGAAGTCCTCCACCCCTTCTGCGCAGGCGTCGTTCATCCAGTAGCAGGGCTTCGCTTCCTCCACCCCCTCGAACTCGAGACCCTGCAACGAGAAGGTGCAGCCGATCAATTCGTTCAGGGGCGCCCCGCGTACCACGATATTGCGTCGGAATGCGGATGCTTTCAGCTCCGGAAGTTCGAACCGCTCCTTCACCGCCTCGTAGACATCCTGGTCGAAAAAGGTGATCTGCCCCTTGTAGTCTTCCTTGTGATCAAAGTAGCGGTCTCCGCGAATTCCCTTTCCCGCCACGCATTTTACCGTGTCTCGATCCTCGACTGTGTAGTCCAATGCCCCTTTGCCGTGACGCCCGGCAAAGTTGTGGCCCTCCGACACGAACAAGTGCATCAACTCTGCTTCCCATTCCATCCTCATCCTCCAAGGTAGCTCATCTCGGCCTTGTGCTGCGTCGTCTGCCCACGTTGTTCCGAGTAGCGGTCTGTCCTCGCCGTCCAGATATTCCGAACCGCCTCGCGCACTTCGTCGTCATCCGCGCCGCTCCGTAGTAGAGCACGAAAATCGAAGCCCTCTTCCGCAAACAAACACGTGAAGAGCTTTCCCTCCGCCGATACGCGCAAGCGGTTGCATCCCCGGCAAAACGGCTCGGTCACCGACGAAATTATCCCGACTTCCCCGGCCCCATCACGGAACCCGAAGCGCTGCGCCACTTCCCCCTCGTGCGACGGCGCGAGGTCTCGCAGCGGAAACTCCGCCTCGATCGCGCCCCGAATCTCCCGCGCTGGTACGACCTGATCCATGCGCCAGCCGTTCGTTTCGCCGACGTCCATGTACTCGATGAAGCGCACCGCGACCTCGTGCGCGCGGCCCCATCTCACCAACGGCAGAACCTCACCCTCATTCACCCCGCGTTGAACCACCACATTGATCTTCACCGCCAGGCCCGCCGCCTGCGCGGACTCGATCCCCGCCAGGACCCGCTCGACCCGGGCCCCCACGCCGTTCATCCGGGCAAACACCTCACCGTCCAGGGCGTCGAGGCTCACCGTGACGCGATCCAGCCCGGCCAGCCGCAGAGCGTCCGCGTGATGGGCGAGAAGGATTCCGTTGGTCGTCATGGCCAGATCCTCCACCCCTTCCACCGCCGCCAGCATGCCCACCAGGTCGTCGATCCCGCGGCGCAGGAGCGGTTCTCCCCCCGTCAGCCGCACTTTTCGGACCCCGAGCGGGACGGTCAGATGCACCAGCCGCACCATCTCCTCGAATCGCAGGATTTTCTCCCGCGGCAAAAAGGCGTAGTCCGGTCCGAAAATCTCCGCCGGCATGCAGTAACCACAGCGAAAATTGCAGCGATCCGTCACTGAAACACGCAAATCCCTCACAGGGCGGTTGAGTTGGTCCACCATCGTTCGGCCCCAAGAAAGCGCATGTAGTCCAGTATCGAAACTAAATACTTGGGAAATTGGGCCCTTGCGTATTTTGGTAGTCCCAGCATGGATCCTCTCATCACCCCTGCCGAGGCCGAGGCCATCGTCCTGCGCCAATTTCCGGTGCTGGAAAGCGAGGAAGTCTCTCTGCATTCCGCTTACGGACGCATTCTCGCCGCAGCACTCGTCGCCGACCGTCCGCTCCCCCCGTACCATCGCGTCATGATGGATGGAATCTGTTTTCCAAGTGCCTCGCCGGGCGGCGATCCCGTGCTCCGGGTGGCGGGCATCCACCCCGCCGGCGCTCCCGCCCCCGCTCCTCTCGCCAACGGTCACTGCTGGGAAGTCATGACCGGGGCCTGCCTCCCGCCCGACTGCGACACCGTCGTTCCCTACGAGGACATCACCCGGCCCGATGCCGAACACGTCACATTTCCCGCGAATTCCGCGCATCCCGGTAAGTTCATCCACCGGTGCGGCAGCGACTTCGCGGCCGGGGAGGTGCTCGCCCCCGCCGGCGCTCGCCTCGACTCCCGCGTGACGGCAGTCGCCGCGACCATTGGCGCCACCTCCTTGCCGGTCCTGCGGAAACCCCGCGTCACGATCTTCACTACCGGAGACGAAGTGGTCGCCCCTGATTCCTCTCCCGCCCCCCACCAGGTCCGCCAATCCAACGCCCCCTCCTTGCGGGCCGCCCTCCGGGATCTCGGGACCGAGCTGTGCCATCACGAGCACCTTCCCGACGACCAAGCGGCTACCCTCTCCGCGCTGCGCAAGAACCTCGATGCCGATCTCATCCTCCTCTGCGGAGGAATCTCGAGAGGCAAACGCGACTACGTGCGTTCCGTCATCGAGTCCCTGCACGGACCCCCGGCCTTCCACGGCGTTTCACAGCGCCCCGGCAAACCGCTCGCTTTCTGGCCGGGGTCTCCGCCCATCTTCGCGCTTCCAGGCAATCCCATGTCGGTCCTGGTCTGCTTTCATCGATACGTGCGCCCCTTCCTCGATGGCATGCAACGCCAACCGACGCCGCTTCGCACCGTGCAACTGACCGGCCCGACATTCCGCTTCGAACCACCCTTCTCCTGCTTCCTTCCGGTCCGCCTGCGTCAGGACGGCGCCACCCTCCTCGCCGAACCCATGCCGCTCGCCAACTCGGGAGACTTCGCTTCCTCGATCGACTCCGACGGCTTCATCGAACTCCCCCCAGGCCAGCAGGATTTCCCGGAAGGATTCCTCGCGCCGTTCAGAGAATGGCTCTAAATTGCCGCGCCATGAGCGAACTCTCCCATCTCGACGCCCAGGGCCGCCCCCGCATGGTCGATGTCAGCTCCAAGGCCGTCACGAATCGCCGGGCCCGTGCCGCCTGCCGCGTCCTCCTTGGGACCGAACTCCTGGCCCGGCTGCAGGGCGACGATTTTCAAACCAGGAAGGGTTCCGTTGTCGGCACCGCCACCCTCGCCGGCATCATGGCGGCCAAGCAATGCTCCTCTCTCATTCCTCTCTGTCATCCGCTTCCCCTCGATCACTGTTCGGTCAACATCGAGCCGTCGGGCGATGACTCCCTCCACATCGAGTGCGAGTGCAGCACCAGCAGCAAGACGGGCGTCGAAATGGAAGCCCTCACCGGTGCCTCCGTGGCAGCCCTCACCGTCTACGACATGTGCAAAGCCGCGAATCCTGCCATCGAAATCCACAATCTCCGCCTCGTCGAAAAGCGCGGCGGAAAAAGCGATTTTCTTTCCACCTGACATGAGCGCCCCCCTTCATGGACTCCTTCTCGCCGGCGGTAAGAGCCGCCGCATGGGCACCGACAAGGCGGACCTCGTGGTCTCCGGTGGTCTCTCCCTGCGCGACCGCGGAATGCATCTCCTCGCGGCGCAGTCCGTGCGGGCTTTCCTCTCCGTCGCAGTCGACGACCAGCGGGCCTACCCGGTCCCCACCCTCCGCGACCGGATCGCGGACACCGGCCCGCTCGCCGGTCTCGAGGCGGCCTTCCACCACGCCCCCGGTGCAGCCTGGCTGGTCATCGGCTGCGACCTGCCTTTTCTCACCGACTCCGTCCTGCGGGAGTTGACGAGCCATCGCGAACCTTCCGCGGACGCCACCTGCTTCACGAGCCGCTTCGACGGAAAGCCCGAGCCTCTCTGCACCATCTACGAACCGTCCGCCGCCGCGAAACTCGACACCGCTCTCGGCGAGGGCGTGCGCTGCGCTCGCAAGTACCTCTCCTCCCTTCACCTTCACAAACTCGAACTGCCCGAACCTTCCGCGCTCGACAACTGCAACCGCCCCGAGGACCTCGAGGAAGCCCGCCTGCGCCTTGCCAACCAAAGCAATCCCAAGACCATCGTGGTGGAGTTTTGTGGAAAGCTGCGGGAAGAGGCCGGCACTCGAACCGAGGAAATCAGCACCTGCGCCGCCACCGCCGCGGGACTGTGGGAGGAACTGCGCATGGCCCGCAACTTCTCGCTCGACCTCGAGGCCGTGCGCGCCGCCATCAATGACGAGTTTCAACCCTGGTCCCATCCGCTCCGCGATCACGACCGCCTCGCCCTCTTTCCGCCGTTCGCGGGAGGATAGCTCGACAGGAAAATGTTTCGCCTCACCACCACTCCGCTCGACCCCGCGGCCCTCCGCCGGGACGCCTCCGACCCCCACGCGGGAGCGGTGGTCGTCTTCGAGGGCACGGTCCGCGACCATCACGAGGGTCGTCCCGTTCTCCGCCTCGAGTATGAGGCTCACCAGCCCGTGGCCCAATCCGAGGGCCGCAGGATTCTCGAGGAAGCCCTCGAACGTTTCGATCTCGACCACGCCGAAGCCGTCCACCGGCTCGGATTGCTGCAAATCGAAGAGAGCGCCGTGGTCGTGCTGGTCGCTGCCCCCCATCGCGCCGAAGCCTTCGAGGCCTGCCGCTTTATCATCGATCAAATCAAGCATCGCGTCCCGATCTGGAAGAAGGAATTCTACGCGGACGGCACCTCCGCCTGGGTCGGTTGCGAAGGCTGCCGCGAGGCCCACCGGCACTGAGGCCACAGCGAGTCCTGTCTTCAACCCCTTGAGGGAAAGAATCGGTGCCTTCCCGACATCGCAAAATCGCGAACGCATGATCCCACCTCCTGTGCCGCGCCTCAACCCCGCGAGCGCCAACCGCCTCCAGGCACCCCGGCACCCCCAATGCCTCCCCACCGGAAACAGCCGGGGTCCGGTCCGCATCCGGGATTGCATTCCCGGGCCCACCGGATGACATCTTCCGGGATGCCCGGAAACAATGACAGCAACGAGGAACCCCCGCGGTCGGCTCCCGGCTGCATTTTCTCTCTGTTCTGGGCCCTCGCCTCGCTGCCCTTCTGGATCGCTGCCCTCGTCCTCATCGCGGTCGCCGTCACGGTCGAGGGCCGCCTCTTCGCCTTCGCCGTGCTCTGCCTGCTTCCCGTCCCGCTCAACCTCCTGCACTGGAAAAGCCGGCCGCGTCGCTGGGTCACGCTTCTTCTCCTGGTAGCCGGACTCTCCGCA
>CAUZKZ010000428.1:0-5128 GCA_963580345.1 Verrucomicrobiia bacterium
CCGAGATGGCGGCGGAGTCCAGGACGGCACTGCCCGACGACGATGCCACCCGCACCGAACCGATGCGGCCATCGGTGCGTACCTGCACCGACAACACCACCCGTCCTTCCACCCCGGCCCGCCTCGCGCTCCCGGGATACGGCGGTCGGTAGCGCTTCAAATCACGGGCCGGCCGGGAGGGACCTTTTGCCGCCGGCTTGGGCGTCGTTTTGGGACGGGTGCCGGCCCGGCGGCTTTCCTTCGGCTCGGACTTCTTCGGCTTGGCCCGCCTGGGACTTTTCTTGACGACCTTGGGCTCTTCCTCGGCGGGCGGGAAGGGAACCACGGCCTCCTCTAACAGATCACTCGGATCGTAGGGCTCCTCGGCTGAGCGCTCCCAGTCCGCTTGCACCAATTTTTCCGGTCGAGCGGCGGCAGCCGGAATCGCAGTTGGGGTGCGCGGCGCCACGGGCTGCGCCGCCTCCAGCCGAACCACCCGCACGATCGGCTCGCGCCGCTCCTCATTGAGAAGGTCCGCGTGGCGCACCTGGACGACCGGAGCGGCGTCTTCTTCCTCCCCGGCGTAAAAGCTCGGAAGAATCCAGAGATGGGCCCCGACCGCGCCGGCGGCGAGGACGATGGTGGCAATCACGACGGCGAACCGGAACGGGAAGTGCTCCGCCTCACATGGGGACGGGACCGGGCCCTTGACGAGGCGCAATTTCGCCGGTTGACGGTCTTCGGAATCGAACCTGCCGTCGGGCAATGGAGGGGGGACGCTCACGTGAATGAGGCTAAAACGTGCGCTCAAGGACCGGTCTTAGTCAATTTCCAAGGACCGGGAGCTTAAATCCAGTCCGCTTCGGCCTCTCCCTCGCCCTCTTCTTCTTCCTCCCCGATCGCCTCCTCAAGGCGGTGCAGGAGCGGCCACAGGCCCCGGCCCGTCAGGGATTCAGGCGATTTTGGCATGCCGCTGAGAGTCCGGCCCCCGATGGCGTAAAGTCCCGAGCTTTGCGTCACAGTGACCACCGCGGCAGGAACGGGCGCAGGTTCCGATCTGGCTTCCGTTTTCTTCTTCTCGCCTGTCGCGCCTGTCGCACTTTTGGCACTTTTGGCACTTTTGGCGGGAGGGCCGCCCTCGCGCGCTTCCTTCGCCTTGCCCTTGCCCTTGCCCTTGGCCTTCGGCCTGGCGGCCGGTGGCTCCTCGCCCTCGCCCGGTCTCTTGGCGAGGTGAATGGTGCTGTCCGCCATCAGGAGAACGTATCCCTGGTTGAGCAGCCAGTGCAGATCGTGATACCAACCCAGCTTCTCTTCGTCGCTCACTTTCTCGGGAAGCAACGTCTTCCAGAGATTTTCCAGCTTCTTGCCTGAATTTTCCGTGATCCATCCGAGCAGCGCCTGGGGACGGTCCGCAATCGTAATCTCGCGGGGAACCGGATGCGGGCGGGAGGGACCCGCCTTGAGCTTGCGGCGCCACTTGAAGACGGCCACGTGACGCCCGGAAAGCTGCCGGCAAAGCATCGGTGTCAGCTTGCCGGGATAACGCCGTTCCTCGGCCACCGCGAGGCGTAAGAGTGTCAAGAGGCCCGGGGAAAGGTGATGGCCCGGAATATCGCCACCCACCCAGGCGCGATTCGTGACCTGAAAGGCCTCGTCAAAATAGTTCTCGAGGAAGTGCCCCTCGACCTCGCGCGGATCGTAAATCAAGGGAGCCTCCGCCGAGGATTGGTCGGACTGGTCGGACTGGTCGGACTGGTCGGACTGGTCGGGCTGGTCGGACTGGTCGGACTGGTCGGACTGGTCGGACTGGTCGGACTGATCGGACTCATCGGACTCATCGGAATCGTCGGACTCATCGGACTCATCGGACTCATCGGACTCATCGGACTCATCGGAATCGTCGGACTCATCGGACTCATCGGACTCATCGGACTCATCGGACTGGTCGGACTCGTCGGGCTGGTCGGGCTGGTCGGACTGGTCGGACTCGGGGGTGGCCTCTGGCACGGGAGCGGCTTCGGTCTTTCCGGCTTCGGTTTCCTCGGGATTCACGCCACCGGTCGGCCGATAGCTGACCCGCTTCGACATCTTCTCGAGCCAGGCGTTGACGGCCTCTTCGCCGCGCTCCATGCGGATTTTTTTCTTGTAGGCATCGAGCGACATGTGGCCGAAACGCTCGCGGTGCAACTGGGCGATGGCGGGCTGGTAGCCGTGATAATTGGGCGGACCCAGCAATTCTCCGCTCATTCCGCATCGGGCCACGGCCTGAAAATTTCCCGCAGGAGGAGGCGCTTCCGTGATCACTTCCTCGTAATAGTCCTTCTGCCAGTCCGCTCGCCAGAAGTGACGCAGAGCCTCTTCCTTCGTCAACCACAGGGCCCCGTCTTTCTTACAGCGAAACAGGCCGCCCTCCTCCCCGGTCCGGAAGCTCACGTTGAATCTCTCCCGCGCTCCCAGGACGAGTTTGGCGAGGTCAAAGACCGAGTAAGTCCGTCCCCCCGCGAGAATCTCTTTCGCCAATCCGTCCAGTCCTTCTTCCACCGGCATCACCTGCGCCGTAAACCCCGCCGGGGGCGGCGTCTCCTCCCGTTCCGGACGGCCGCGATCGTCGTCCCGACCGCCGCGGCCACCTTTGTCAAACCGGCGGCCACCTTCCCGCTGGTCGAAGCTTCGGCCCCGCCCTCCCTGCTCGCGGTTGTCCTGCCGCCGGCCTTTCCCGCCCCGGTCCTCGTGACGGCGCTTTTCCTTGCCCTCCGTGGTTCCACCCTTTTTGGTGTCACCTCCACCACGAGCCCAAGCAGGCCCAAAATCGAGGGAGGTAAGACTGAGGAGGGGATCGTCCGGGGACTCTGCCGACTTGGCTTCGTCGCTCATTTCTTCAATCACGATTACACAAAAGTCCCGTCCCCGGAAGCGCGCAAAAAGCAAAATGTGGCGGTTCTTTAACGATTCCGGCGCGGCTTCACCCCATCGGGTAGCGGATTTCCCGGCTCACTTCATCAATCCGTTCCAGCACCTCCGGGGGAAGCTCCACCCCTGCCGCCGCAAAGATCGCGTCGAGCTGGTCTTCGTGAGTCGCTCCTACGATCGTGGAGGCCACGAAATCGTGCTGCTTGCTCCATGCAATTGCCATCGTCACCTGATGCAGCCCGGCCTCCGCTGCGATCGCCACGAACCGTTCCGACGATGCCAGACACCGCTCGTTCGCAAATCGATCCACCATCGCGCGCTGCCGTGGCCCGCTCGACTCCATGTACTGCGTGAAGCGGGCTCCTTCCGGACGCTTCCCGCCATTGTACTTACCCGACAGGACCCCGCCCGCCAGGGGGCTGTACGGGATAAGACTCACCTTTTCCCGGCGGCAAACTTCCCCCAGATCATCTTCAAAGCGCCGGTTGTTCAGTGAAAAATTGTTTTGAATGGTGTCGAATCGCGTGAATCCGTGCACGTCGCTGGTCCACAGCGCTTTCATCAAGCCATAGCTGTCTTCGTTGCTGGTTCCGATCGCGCGCACCTTGCCTTCCTGCACAAGCTCGTCGAGCGCTGCGAGGGTATCCTCCGCGCGCATGCCATGATCGGGCCAGTGCACCTGGTAGAGGTCGATATAGTCCGTGCGCAGGCGCCTCAGGCTCCCTTCGATTGCCTTGCGGATATGATTGCGGTCCAGGGCCGCCTTGTCGTTGCGCACCGGAGGATTGAACCAGCCGTGCGCCGCGCCCGCGATCTTGGTGGCAAGGATCACGCCGTCGCGCGGTTTGGTCGCCAGCCACTCGCCCACCCATTCCTCGGTCCGGCCCACCAGCTCCGCGGAGGGCGGCACCGGATAGAGCTCGGCGCTGTCGTAAAAATCGATCCCAGCTTCGAAGGCGCGGTCCATGATGCGGATCGACATCTCCTTCTCGGCCTGGGTACCGAACGTCATGGTGCCCATGCAGATTTCGCTCACCACCATCCCACTCGTGCCCAGGCGCCGCTGTTGCATGGCCCCGATCCTTTCCACGGATCACCCCTTGGCAAGTCCGGGTACCCGCCTGGGCCGGAACCCTGCGGCCATGCACCAGGGCGAGCGAAGACCGAGAAAAATCTTTCCCCGCTGGAGGACCCCGCTATAGCTTGTAATCGGAGGATTAATATGAACCCAGGCCTCTTGCATCGAACAATTTTCCTCGTGGCTCTGCTCCTGGGCGGAAGCATGACCATCGCGAGGGCCCAGGGCTCCGCTTTCTCGTACCAGGGAACCTTGACCAGCAATAGTCTTCCCGCCAACGGACAGTATGATCTGAGCTTCGAGTTGTTCGACGCTCTGAGCGGGGGCAATTCGGCGGCGGCCAACCTCAACTCCGGCGGCCAGAGCGCGGTGGCGGGAGGCGGCGTCATCCTGTCCGAACAACCCCATAACTCCGAACTCCTCGACGCGGGATACCTCCAGATCTCGAAAGTGGACCTCGTGCCCGAGCGCTGGCGTCCCCGGGCCGGCCCCGCACCCTCCGCCCGCAGTCTTACCAAGGGCGTCTGGACCGGCAAAGAAATGCTGGTCTTCGGAGGCGATTCCGACGGCGTTTTGCTGTCCGATCTTCATTGCTACGTCCCGCCGCGCACCTTTTTTCTCTACCTCCGGCCCTGAGGAGCTGCATCGGATGCGATTCCCGAAACGAATTCTGTCGTGGGGACAGCATCCCTCACCGCGGCAGCGGGGACTTCCACCAAAAGGTTTCTCTCCGCACGGCACCCGCCCATCGAGGGAACGCGGATCCATGCCGCTCCTCCGCTACGGCCCGAATTGCACCCGCAACCGGGCCAAGCGCGTCGCGAAGTCCCCCACCGCCGCGGATTCCCGTACCGACCACGTCTCGGATCCATCCGCGTGGGGAGTCAGCGCGATCCGATCGTGAAGCTTTGTCACCCAGTTTTCGCCGTCGCTCGAAATCTGCAGGTCCCACTCCAGGTCCACGGCGTGTGACCGCCTCCGGACCGTTGCACCGAGGTACTCCTGGTCATCGACCGAGATGACCTCGCCCCTGAATAGTGCCGCATCCGGGACGCGGGGAAGCAGCCCGAAGGCGTACTCCTGCCAGTTCGGATACGGATCCCCATCCGGATTCGCCAGGGCGGTTCCCACCAGGGGGTCCTCCCGCTCCGCCGCACTGAA
>CAUZKZ010000429.1:0-5108 GCA_963580345.1 Verrucomicrobiia bacterium
GCGATGAATGCCGTGGCCCCCGCACACGTTGGCGAAATTCTAGAGCGAACGCGTTTCGTGGCTTTCTCCACCCTGTGTGTTTATCCTTTCGCCGAAGTCGGAGGCCCCGGCAGCGCGCCGGCAACCCACCCGCCTGAACCCCTCGGGGAATACGCGAATTCCTGCGTGGCTCGGGAACGTATTTTTCAATATTACTCCCAACGAAGCGACAGCCCCGGCCGGTTGGCGCGTTTGAACTATGCGATTGAATTACGCTACGGGGTGCTTCAAGACGTCGCCACAAAGGTGCTCAACAGGCAGGCCATTGATATCCGGACGGGTGTCGCCAACGTGATCTGGCAGGGGGATGCCTCTGCCCAGATCCTGCGTTGTTTACTCCATGCGACTGTCCCGGCCACCGCGATCAATATCGGGGCCGAAAAACCGGCGGAAATCCGATCCGTGGCTCGGCGATTTGGAGAGATCTTCGGGATCGAGCCCATCTTTGAGGGTGAAGAGGCCGAAACAGCCTGGCACAGCGATACGACCGAAGCCAACGGTCTGTTTGATCCTCCCGCCGTTGATCTCGATACGATGATTCGATGGAACGCCCACTGGCTGCAGAAAAGTGGCGCGTCCTATCAGAAGCCAACCCATTACGACCAGCGCGACGGCAGATTTTAACGTTCGCAAGGCGCGAACGGCATTCGGTAAGAGATCAACCTCGTCCTTCGTTCTCGTCCTCATCCTCGATGCGCCAGCGGTCTCAGCTTGGATTTCGAGGACGAAGGACGATCACGATATCTTCGCTTGACGAAGCGCATTCGAGCTTGCCACGGTGCCTGCGGGATTCGTTGCCTGCATTTCCCCAATTGTTGTTGCGTAATGAGCGCACATTATCACGGCGTTGCCCGGCAGCGCGAAAAAGAAGGAAAAGACCATGACGAGAATCATCACACCATCATTGTTCACACTTGTCGCCATCGCATGGTTGGGCTTTCCCGGCGCGTCCGCCGCCGAGGAGATGTCCGTCATTCGCGAGGGCAAGCTCATCAAGGAAGGGCTCGATTGGCCCGACTGGGATCCGGAGAACGCGTACTGGAAAGGCTGGGTCCACTGTGGCGGCAAGACCGTCGACGGCCACTTTGCGGTCGAAAAGAGAGAGAAGAATCACTCTCGGTTTCTCGGCGCGAAATCCGCCCTGGGTGACTGCGAGTTCAAGGTCGTCTTCTCCTGCGCGAGAGGCGATTCGCAGGAGTGGAATCCGAACATCACCATCCACGACCGAGGCCGTTTGAGGTTCTCCAAAGAGGGCGACAAAATCTGGCTGGAGGTCCGCAAGACGACCCTGCCGTTGAAGAAATTTGAGGCCTCCTGCGAGACCAACGTCTGGGACGGCAAGTTGCACTCCATGGCGGTCAAGCGGGTCGGCAACAAGATTTCGTTCTACTTCGACGACAAGCAGGTCAACGAGCAGGAGATCGACCCCGACGTCAGTCTCTACATGTGGTTCGACGCATTGGGCAGCGCCCCGAAGATCAAGAGCATCCGCCTCGTCGCGGATAAGCTCTCCGACAAGCTGAAGACCCACTCGACTGCACCGATCGTCATGCACGGGATGTTTTCCGACAACGCGGTGCTGCAGCGGGAGATGGAGGTTCCGGTCTGGGGATGGGCCCGGCCCGAAGCAAAGGTGGAAGTGAAATTTCTCGACCAGACCAAGAAGACCACGGCCGGCAAGGATGGCACCTGGTCCGTCAAGTTGAGCCCCATGAAGGCCAACACCAAACCCACGACCATGACCATCACCTCCGGCGATGCCACCAAGGAGGTGAAGAACATTTTGGTGGGAGAAGTCTGGATCTGTGCCGGCCAGTCAAACATGGAGTGGTCCGTCGCGGCCTGCCTCCTCCCCGGGACCATCGACCCGAACGCTCCCCTGATCCGCCGAATCCATGTCCCCAAAGACCGTGCCTCGGAACCGGTCGACAACTTCAACGGCCTCTGGAAGGTCTGTTCCGACAAGACCTTCCGCGGATTCTTCGGGGCCAGCTTCTATTTCGGGTATCACCTCCACAAGGAACTTGGCGTTCCGGTCGGGCTCATTGACGCCGCCTGGGGCGGACAGCGCATCGAACCGTTTATCGCTCCCGAGGGCTTTGCCCAGGTGAAGGAAATCGATGTCAAGAAACTCACCACTCCCTTTCCGTACTGGCAAAACGATCACCCCTCGACCCTGTATAACGGCATGATTTCCGGCGTGGTCCCCTACGGAATTCGCGGAGCGGCCTGGTACCAGGCCGAATCGAACGGGAACGAAGGCGCCTCCTACGTTCACAAGATGCGGGCCCTGGTCAACGGATGGCGTGCGGTGTGGAAACAAGGCGATTTTCCGTTCTATTTCGTCCAGTTGCCCAATTTCATGGCTCCCAACGGTGATCCGAAGGGGGGCGACGGCTGGGCTCGGGTCCGCGAAGCACAGGGCAAAGCGGCCGCCGAGATCAAGAACACCGGCATGGCCGTTACGATCGACGTCGGCGAAGAAGGCGACATCCATCCCAAGAACAAGTACGAGGTGGGCAAGCGGCTCGCGCTCTGGGCCCTGGCAAAAGACTACGGCAAGAAGGACCTCGTCTACAGCGGCCCGATCTACAAATCGATGAAGGCGGCCGGCAAGACCGTCGAGCTGACCTTCGATCACGTCGGCGGTGGACTCCTGGCAGCCAAGAAGTCCGGCGCCCATAGCATCGAGATGCCCAAACCGGTCGACAAACTCGACGGCTTTGCCATCGCCGGGGAAGATCAGAAATGGCACTGGGCCGAGGCGGTCATCAAAGACAACAAGGTCATCGTATCCTCGTCGGAGGTGGAAAAACCGGTCGCAGTCCGGTATGCATTTTCAATGAATCCGGTCCGGGCCAACCTGTACAACCGGGAAGGTCTTCCGGCTTCCCCCTTTCGAACCGACAGCTGGGAGATCGTTCGCTATACGGACCATACTTTGACCAAGACGGTAAAAAAGACGCAGTGATACCTGGGAGCGATCAGGAATCACCGAATGAAAATTGTAGAAAATGAAGGAATCCGAAAACATGAGCCAAAACACCAACCTCATATCCGAAGTCAATCCGGGCAACACCGGGATCGCGTCCGTTCTCCGCTCGGCGCCCGCGCTGCTTGCGGTGCTGTGCCTTGCCGCCGCACCGGCCAGCGCCGAAGAGATGTACCTGATTCGCGACGGCAGGAAGATCGAGAATAACATGGTCCAAACCGAGATGGACCCGGTTAAGAAGCCATTTTGGAAGGGTTGGTCGGAGCGGAAAGGTGAAACGGTCGACGGCGTCTTTGTGATCGATAAGGGGCCCAAGAATCTGCTCAGATTCGTGCCGCTGAAATCGGCGCTGGGCGACTGCGAATTCACCGTGGTCTTTCGGACAAAACAGGGCGATTATGGAGACCGGGGCGGTGGGCGCGGGCCGTTCATCTTTATCAGGGACCGTGCCCGGATCGGGGGCTGGGCCAAGGGCACCGAATTCACCGTCTGGAATGGAAAAATGTCGTTGGGACTCAAGTCCTACAAAGGCCCTGCGACCGTCAACATCAATGACGGCAAGCTGCACACGATGGCGGTCAAGCGCGTCGGTGATCTGCTTACCTTTACCGTCGACGGCGAGACGATCAACGAGCAGAAGATCGATCCCGATGTGAATCTGATCTTCCAGATGCATCCACAGGAAAGCCGGCCGGACATCGCGATGATCAAGATGACAGCCGAGGAGTTCAGTGACAAGCTTGAGACCGTTTTCAAGTCCGTTGCTCCACTGCAGACTGTTTTCGAAGGGACCGGAAAGCCCTTCGAATCGGTCTCACGCAGTGGCGCCACGCTCAATGAAGGTGCCGCCTACGAGGCCGGTAAAGCGCCCTGCTATCGGATTCCTTCCCTGGACGTGTCGAACAAGGGGACGATCCTCGCCTTTTGCGAAGGCAGGGCCAGCAAGTACGATTGGGGCCACATCCGCATTGTCCTGCGTCGCAGCGAGGACAACGGCAAAACCTGGGGTCCGGAGATCGATACGACCAAAGGGAAATTCCCGAATAGTAAGATCGGCAACCCCGTTTCCATCGTCGATAGAGACACGGGGCGCATCTTCTTGATCAGTTCCTTCGCCACGAACCCCAGCCATACGAATCCGGGCCCGGGAAAGATCATGATCGTTCACAGCGACGACGACGGCAAAAGCTGGTCCGACGCGAGAATGATCCCCGGACCCAAGTGGCTCCCGAAAGGGTTTGGCTGGCTGCTCACGGGTCCGGGCCACGGCATTCAAATCACGCAAGGAAAGCACAAGGGGCGACTGGTTGCGCCGTGTTACGGTGAAGGATGCGGCTTCGTGGTGTACAGCAACGATCACGGCGAAACGTGGACGGTCGGCGCGAATTCGCCGGGGGGGCCGTACAACGAAGCCACATGCGTGGAGCTTGCCAACGGCGATATCATGCTCAACATGCGTTCGCCCGGCAACCGCGGCGGAAGAACGCCGAATCGTGGGACCGCGGTTCTAACCGACGGTGGCGCCAAGTACAAAGAGGGAACCTCGCGATTTATCCCCGACTTGCCTTGCCCGAGTTGCCAGGGTGGAACGGTCCGACTCTCACCGCCAAAAGACGGCAAGCCGGGCGTAATTCTGTTTGCCGGTCCCGGCTCGGGAGGCGCTCGTGGTTTCGGAACACTATTTGCCAGCTACGATGACGGTAGAACCTGGCCATACCGGCAGGTGATTTACGAAGGTACCTACGGCTACAGCGACGTTGCAGTGCTGCCCAACGGTAAGGTGGCGTGCATCTTCGAGCTGAACAAGGAGGACCTGCTGTTCACGGTCTTCGATCCCCCGCCGGCCGTGGCGCCGGCAACAGCGGAGAAGTGAAGAGACCGTGGGCGCCTCCAAATCGGCTGACGGCTCGGCTCGCCCGCCACCATTCTACTCCTACTCCGACCCATCCATTGGTTTTGGGATAGGTTCCATTCGCGTCAATCTAGCGTCGGAACTGATTGGTTATCAGTGAGATAAAAGTGAAGAAAAGCCAACTTTTAGGTTGACCTACTGAGCGAGTCGGCAAGCTCGGTATGT
>CAUZKZ010000430.1:0-5107 GCA_963580345.1 Verrucomicrobiia bacterium
GCAGCCGCGGGGCGTTGCGGTTCGAGAGCCACAGGTCGAGGTCGCCATCGTGGTCCCAGTCGAGCACTGCCAGGGCGCGGCCGTCGTCCGGAAAGTCCAGGCCGCTCACCGCGGAAATGTTCGCGAAGCGCCCGGCAGCCGGCGGCCACCCCGCGGTATTCAAGAAGGCGCAATTCCGTTCCTGGCCGCTCCACGAACGACCGCTGATCAACATGCTCCGATACGCGGCGAAAGCGCGCGCTCTCTTCACCCGCTCGGATGGGGCGACTTCTTGTCTCGAACTCGGACTGTGCGACACGACCTGCCGCCACCAGAAACTTCACAAGTCCCCGGGATCTTCTCCCGTGATATATCCGTTCGCGACCACAAGGTCCTCCCATCCGTCGTTGTTCACGTCCACGAAGTTCGATCCCCACGCCCAGCGCCCCATCGTGACGCCCGCCTCCACGCTCCGGTCCCGGAACGTCACCCTCGCTCCGGGCGGGGCCCCGGCCGCTGGCCCGTGATTGCGCAGCAGCGTATTGCCGCGGGCCAGCCGTCGGAAGGTTTTCCGTACCGTCGAGGATGCCTCCGGCTTGAATTGCGCCTGGGAGGTCACCCGCTGGCCGGCCGAGGAAAACATGTTCGCGATGTAGAGGTCCATCCAGCCGTCCCGATCGTAGTCGCCCCACGAGGCCGACATCCCGAAAGCGACGTCTTCGGCCGCCGCCACCGCCGCCACGTCCGAGAACTTCGCCTCGCCGTCGACCTGGTCGTGCTGGAACAGGTTGTTGGGCCCGAAGTCGTTTGCCACACACAAGTCCGGGTCGCCGTCGTTGTCGAAGTCTTCCCACGCCGCCGCGAAACTCCGCCGATCGCCACCGTCCTCCAGTCCCACCTGCCGGGTGACGTCCTCGAACTTCCACCCTTCCCTCGTCGTCAGGTTGCGGAACAACTTGTTCGGCAATCCACTTTCCGAGTCGAAGAACAGCTCCGGTGCGGTCCCGGCCGGGTCCGCTCCCCCGGTCAGGTCGCCGCCCCGGCCATAGCGGCACACAAACACATCGAGCCGGGAGTCCTGATCGTAATCGATCGCGGCCAATGAGGTGTTCGATCCCTCGCACGGAAGCACGTCCTGGATCTCAAAACGGCCGTCCGCATTGCGAGCCAGCACGACATGGCCGAAGATCGACACCGCGAGGTCCTGGTCGCCGTCGTTGTCGAGGTCCACCAGCAGGGCGCTGCGCGAATCCTCCAACCAATCGACCTCCCACTGCCGGGCCACGTCGCGCAAGGTGCCGTCCGGTTGCTGCAGGAACAGCTTGTTGGGCAGTCCCGGGTCCTGGCACAGGTAGAGGTCGTCCAGGCCATCGCCGTTCACGTCGCCCACCGCCAGGCCGGGCATCCCGTAGAAATTCCCCGTGGCGCGGTCCGGCATCCGGGCCAGCCAGTGGTTGGCGCCCCGCAGCAACTGCTCGGCGTAGCAGGGGTTCGCTCTCAAGGCCGCCTCGGTGCAGTCCGCGAAGAGCGGCCGGGCCGGCCCGCGGGTGCGGATCCGTTCGAAGCGTTCCACCACGAGGCGCCGCATGCGGGGCGCCGCGTCCGCCCCGGCACTCTCCCAGTCCGCCCGCCAGGTGGCGTGATGTTCGACCATCCCCCCGGCCGTCACCCCCGACAGTGAAAAATACTGACGGGTCGAAAAACCATTTCCGGCCGGTTCGACTCCGACGATCTTGACCTCGAAGCGTGCGTCGTCCGCGCCCGCGACTTCCGCCGCGGCTTGCCGGAGGACCATTTTGAAATCCCCGATCCCGGAAAATTTCCCCGGGGCGCTGCTCTCGGAGGTAAGGCGCTCGACCACCACCCCGCTGTCTTCGAACACCTGTTCCAGCGATTCGGGCACCAATCGGTCGCAGCGAAAACTCTCCGGCACAACCAGCGCCTCCAACCGCGCGGCCTCGAGTTGCTCCGGATGGACGATCAACTTGCCCAGCGCTTTAAGTTGCTCTTCGGCCTGTTCTCCGAGGACCTCCGTGTTCCAGCCGTCGGCCCGGGGATTGTCCATGCGCCGCCACTCCGCGGTCCGATCCGCCCGGCCCGGAATGGTCTGCGGCCCCGTCCCGTCCCGGCCAGCCGTTGCGCCGCGCCCCGTCGAGGCTGACTCCTCGACCGTGCGGGCCTCTCCCGGGGGCCGGTCCGCCCCACCCCCGCTTTGCGGTTTGCCGCTGCCCGCCAAAAGCAACCAGAGCCCCACACCCCCGGCCGTCAGCAGGATAACGGCCGCGGCGACAGGCCGCCAACCGCGGCGCGAGTTAGTGGCGGGCCGGTCGACCGGATGATCGGACCTCTCCTTGCCTGGTTGCTTACCAGTTCTGTGCGACGGGCGAGCCATGGACCCTCTGCGATGAATCAGACTGTCGATTCGCGATCCGATGGTCAATGGAAAGGGGGCGTGGAGACGGCGAACGCAGAAAGGATCGGGCCTCGAGCGCGACAGACCCCGTCGCGGCCCTTGGTTAAGGGCCTGCATCTGGGCCGATTGCTGTGGATTATCTCCGAAAACCCTCCGCCCGAACAATGCGTAGCGAACCCTGCCCGCCACTCGAGTCCGACCACGCACCCGGAACCGGGGTGTCGCGAAGCCAGCCAACCTGCCTACCGGCCTCGCCCGCGGGAGGAACGGCCCCCGGACGAGTGCCCCCGGGAAGATCGGTCGCCGGAGGGACGGCCGGCGGAACGAGCACCCCCGGAGGCAGGGTGAAGGGCGACTGACTCCATAGCTCCGTGTAGCGCGTCAGGGGCTGCTTGCCGGGCACCTCCCCCTTGGCCACCCCCGCCATTCCCGCCCACCGAACACACGCACTCCACAGGATCGCTGGTTGGAATCGGAATATTTTTACGGGTGGTCGCTCAGGGAGGGCGCTCGCGCGTGGGGATCGAACCAATTCCCGGGCCGCTGGTTGCATACTATCTCTCAACCTCTTCCGGCCCCCAGGCGGGAGCGGGGGACAGTTCGTACCAAAGAGGACAGAATTCTCTCCTCTCCCCTCCCATCGGGCAGGCGACATCGTTCCACAATTTGTTGTTAATCACGGCGTAAGGTCAATGGCCGACCCCAGTCGTGCTCCGCTCCGAGGAAGGCGGGGGCCCTCTCGCGGGAGCTTGAAATCGATTCACCGGCTCCTAGGCTGCGCCCATGACGCGTCCACTGCCTGCTCTCGGCCTCCTTTCCTCTCTGTTTCTGCTGTCCTCCGTCCCGGCCCTCTCCGAGGACGAAGCCAAGGCCCCCGCAAAAAATTTCTCCAACGCGGTGGTCGATATCGGGATCGTGGTGAAGGATCTGGAAAAGTCCGCGGCCTTCTACACCGAGGTCCTCGGCCTCAAGGAAGTAAACGGATTCAACGTCCCCGCTGAGAAGACGACGAAATTCGGCCTCACCGACAACCAGCCCGCGGTGGTGCGCGTCTTCGTTCTCGACGACACCGCCGGCCAGCCCAACACGAAGTTGAAGATCATGGCTTTCCCCAAGGCTCCGGGCGCCGAGCCCGACCACGAGTACATTCATTCCACCCTCGGGCTCTCGTACCTGACGTTCTTCGTGACCGACATGGATCGCGCCGTGGAACGGCTCAAGAAAGCCAAGGTGAAGCTCCTCGGTGAGACTCCTGCCGCACTCGGTGGCGGCAACTTTCTCACCACCTTCCACGATCCGGACGGGAACTTCATCGAGCTGATCGGCCCGTCGAAGTAGGCCGGTCGCAGCTCTCGCGATTGCGGAGAATTTACGCCAGAATCTGTTTCGCCACCTCGCCGTGCACATCGGTGAGGCGGAAGTCGCGTCCCGCGTGGCGGAACGTGAGCTTCTCGTGGTCGAGCCCGAGGAGGTGGAGAATCGTGGCGTGCCAATCGTGAATGTGCATCTTGCCTTCCACCGCCTCGTATCCGTGCGGATCGGTGGCGCCATACTTGAATCCGCCCTTCACGCCGCCGCCCGCCATCCAGGTTGTGTAGCCCTTGTTGTTGTGATCGCGCCCGTCCCCGCCCTGTCCGTGCGGTGTGCGGCCGAACTCCCCGGCCCAGATCACGAGCGTGTCCTTCAGCATGTCGCGCTGCTTCAGGTCGGCGAGGAGACCGGAAATCGGCTTGTCGATTTCGTTGCAGCGCGCGGGAAGATTCTCCGACAGGTTGCGGTGGTGATCCCAATTCGCGTGCGAGAGTTCCACGAAGCGGACCCCCGCTTCCGCGAAGCGCCGCGCCAGGAGACACTGCCGGCCAAAGCGATCCGTCTCGCTGCCGTCGATGCCGTAAAGATCGAGGGTCTTCTTCGATTCCTTTCCAAGATCCATCAGCGCCGGGACTTCGGCCTGCATGCGGAAGGCCAGTTCGAATGACTCGATGACGCCTTCCACTTCGGGCTGGTGCACTTCGCGCTCCAGCTTGGCGCGGTTCAGCGACTGCACGAAGTCCAACTGGAGGCGCTGCAGGTCCTTGTCGAGCTTCGGATTCTTGATGTTGGGGATCTGCGGCTTCTGATCGCGCTGAAATCGACGTCGCGCCCCGCGGCGGGCGCCCGATCCAAATCGCGCCGCCTGGTAGATGGCGGGGAGGAAGGCACTCCCGAAGTGCTGGGCAATCCCGTTGGGCGGATTCAGCGCAACGAAACCCGGCAGGTTGGCGTTCTCGGTTCCGAGGCCGTACATGGTCCACGCTCCCAGCGAGGGCCGCACGAATTGAAAACTGCCGGTGTGCATCTGCACCTGGGCCTGCGGGTGGTTCGGCAAGTCGGTGTGCATGCCGCTCAGGACGCAGAGGTCGTCGGCATGGGTCGCGATTTCCGGCAACAACTCCGACACCCAGAGCCCGCCCTTGCCCTGCTGCGAAAACTTCCACGGCGAGCCCAGCAGCCTGCTGTTTCGCAGCCGTCCATACTTGCCCTGCTTCCCGTCGTCCTTGGTAAGCTGCGGCTTGTAGTCGAAGGTATCGACGTGGGAGGGAGCTCCCCGCATCGACAAGAAGATCACCCGCTTGGCCCGCGGCGTGAAGTGGGGCTCCTTCGGGGCGAGCGGATTGGTCGCCTTGCTGACCGCCGCTTCGGCGCGGGCCTGCTGGTGAGCGAGGGCTGCAAAGG
>CAUZKZ010000431.1:0-5067 GCA_963580345.1 Verrucomicrobiia bacterium
GATCGACAGCGGGGCGGTGAAGACGGGAGGAAAAGCGGATTGGTCGGTGCGGAAGTACACCTTGCGCGGAGGAAAGCAGCAGGGGGTCGATGTGGTGGAAGTCGATAATGGGAAACTGAAGTTCTCGGTGATCCCGACGCGGGGGATGAACGTCTACAAGCTGCACTGCGAAGACGTGACGCTGGGCTGGAACTCGCCGGTGAAGGAGATCGTGAACCCCCTCTTTATCAATCCGGCCGACCGCGGGGGGCTGGGATGGCTGGACGGCTTCAACGAATGGATGGCGCGCTGCGGGTACGAGTTCGCGGGACACCCGGGAGAGGACGGCGAGAAGATGCTGACCCTGCACGGGAAGGCCTCCAACATCCCGGCGTCGAAGGTAGAGGTGATTATCAAGGGCAACCGGATCCACGTGCGGGGACGGGTGGAGGAGACCATGTTCAAGTTCGCGCACCTGGAAATGGTAACGGACATCTCGACCGAGATCGGGAGCACGACGGTGCGCTTCGACGACAAGCTCACGAACCGCGGGTCGACCGACCAGGAGTTCGAGATCATCTATCACAGCAACTACGGCGAGCCGCTGCTCGAGAAAGGGTCGCGTTTCGTGGCTCCAATCAAGAGCGTGACCCCGTTCGACGAGCGAGCGGTGAAAGAACTCGATGAACACCTGGTCTACTACGGACCGACCAAGGGCTACGGCGAAACGGTTTACTGCATGGAACTGAATGCCGGGAGCGACGGCCGGACCACCGTGATGCTGCAGAACAGGGCGGCAGACCGGGGAGTATCGATGTCGTACAACGTGGACAGCCTGCCCTTCTTCACGCTTTGGAAGAACACCGACATGGGGGAAAAAGGGTACGTGACGGGACTGGAGCCGGGATCGGGCTACCCCTATAATCGTTCGGTGGAGCGCGAGCGCGGCCGGGTGAAGACGATCGGCCCGGGCCAGAGCAAGAAGTTCCTGGTGGAGGTGGGGGTGCTGACGGATGCCGCAGGCGTGAAAAAGGCAGACGCGGCGATCAAGAAGATCCAGGGAGGGAAGAAGAAGAAGGTGAACGAGAAGCCGGAGGGGTAGGGTCAGTGTTCGGTATACAGGTCTCCGGGGGACCGCCGAGACAACCGGGACGCCAGGGCCGCGCTCGGAAGGGCCTTCCTCTCCCGGCGTTCGGCCCGGAGAACGCAGTTATCGCGAAAATGGCCAGATTTTTGCATAAATCGGCGATTTTTTGGCGAAAACTGAGTTTTTCCTAGGCTGGGAGGGGCTTGCGAGTATGTATAATGCGAATACGCTGACCGTCCTGAATGACCATGAAAACAACGAGAGGTATTCTGTGCAAGGAAGCCAAGGAGAGGCCCCGGGGGTTCTCTTTGATCACAACGGTGACGATGCTGGTTCTGCTTTCCCTCATCGCGATCGGGCTATTGTCCCTGTCGGCGGTGACGGTTCGAAGCGGATCGGCGGAGTTGGCCCAACTGGAGGCGAAAGCCAATGCGCGCCTGGCACTGATGCTGGCCCTGGGGGAGCTGCAAAAGTATGTGGGACCGGACCAGCGGATTTCGGCCGCGGCGGGGATCCTGGATCCGACTCCGGAGACCCTGGAGGTGGAGCCCGATGGGGTGACCCATCCTTACTGGACGGCAGTCTGGAGCACGAAATGGGCGGGCCCGAACGGCGACGAGAACGTCACGCCGTGGGTTCGCAATGACAAGGAGGGGGGCCTGAGTGACCGTCGCTTTGACAGAGCAGGTTTCGACCGGGTCAAGGAGGTGCTGTCGTACCTGGTGAGCGGCAATGAGGGAGGCAAGGAGGTCAGGGAGCCGGCCAATGAATTTTTGGAGGCGTTGAAGGGCGAAGGAGGCAAGGAAGTGGCTCCGGATGAAGAGATCTTGATGGTGGGCCCCGGAACGGTGGGCAGCGAGGCGGGCGGATCCGGCACCGAAAAGGAAGTGATCGCGAAGCGAGTCCCGCTGACCCAGGGCGACCGGGAACGCGGAGGCTATGCCTTCTGGGTGGGGGACAACGGGATCAAGGCGAACATCGGACAACCGGACCGCTATCGTGACGACGATCCGCAACGCGGCCCGAATCCGGACGGGATGGAACGGCTGGTCAACGCGCAGGATTCTGCGGACGAACACGTGGACGGACTGGGTCGAGTCGACGACAAGGATGCCGAGAAGCTCATTACGAATCAATCCGTGGCACTCTCGGCGGGAGTCAATGTCAACGGGTTGAAGGATCGCTACCACGACATCACGGCGCTCTCGCGGAGTGTCCTGACCAACGTGCGGCAGGGGGGCCTGCAGCGCGACCTGACGGTCTACCTCAACAGCCGGGACGGAGAGATTCCGAACCTGGAGGTGAAGAGGCGGCGGGTCGCGTGGGGGCTCAGCGACACCGATAACATCGTGGGACCTGCCAACCCGGATGTGGCCGAGGAGCAGTCGACGACGTGGGAAGATACCAAGTATCGCGACATCGCGCCGACCTTCGCGCTGTTGAGGAAGTGGCACCGGATCGGGAGCTCGCATGGCTACGACGAGGACGATATTGAAGCGATCCCGCCGGCCCCGACCACGGAGTCGAGCGACCTGCGCGGGATGAACGACGGGGTCAACGTCTATGACGGATCGAACCTGCGCCCGGCCGGGTTCCTTCCGCACGACGAGCCGAACATCTCGCCGGCGCTGGTGGAGGGGTCGATTTACTACAACCTGGCGACCTACCCGGATCGGCCGGGGTCGACTACTGCGAAGTACGTTTTGCGGGTTTGCCTGTATCCCCGCGTGGCGCTGTGGAATTGCTACAACGTGAAACTCGATGTTCCCCCGACGATGGCGAAGCTCTTCGTGAACGGGAACAAGGACGTGCAGCTGATTCTCGACAACCAGAGCAGCCCGCGGGTGCCGATTGCGTTCGGGCGGGGCTCGACCAATGGTGTTGGGGCGGCGCGGACCTCGGGGACCGGCGCCGACAAGAGCCCGGGACACCACGTCGGGTTCGTGTTGTTCTCCTTGCCGGCGGTGTCGATGGAGCCCGGCGAGACACTGGTTTTCAGCCCGCAGCGCGCCTCGGAGTACTCGATTGCGAATCCGGGGCGGAACAAGCTCTCGGCGGAACGGGCCCCCGACCCGACCCGGTATTTTTACCAGGACATGCTGCAGCGGCACGACGGGAAGCCGATCCGGTTTACGGAGTCGCCCGGCGGGGGCCGCGCCTCGGGCGGGGACAACTACCTGATGGCGCTGAAGGATGCCACCGGTCTTGAAAACGCGACCGATGCCCAGTTCGACACCATGCCGCTGATGGTGTATACCAATGGCTCTTTGCAGGCGGGGGGGAGCGACGAACTGCCGGTGCTGTGGAACGCACGGGCGCCGGTCAGAATCTTGGAACTCGACCACAGCCGGGACCGGCTGGATGGCAACGCAATTCCCGATGTGCGGACCCGGGACGGCTTCCGCATGCGCTGGTGGGAGGAACCAGTATCGAACCAGGAGGGATCGGGACAACTGGCCGATGACCCCCGGCACCTGCAATCGGCTATCATCGCGAACTGGAACCCGCGGGCGGCCTACTACTGCCGCAACCCGTGGGATAATGTCACGGATATACCCCCGCACTTCTATGGTGCTTACACGCGGGACCTGTTCGACGGAGACGTCTCCTGGGGGGCGATGGCTCCACGGCCGTTGAATGGCAAGATGCTGGGCAATCCGTTTGGTCCACCGATCGATGGCCCGGATTCTCTGGTTCTTTTCGAGGTGCCGACCACCGAGATCGGGATCCCGTCGATCGGGTATCTGCGCCACCTGAAACTTTCGGAATTCGGGTGGCATCCCAGCTACGCGGTTGGGAACTCGCTGGCCTGCCCGCGCACCGGGAGGAAGACCACCAGTCCAGTCATGCGGTCTTCGCAGGAGCGCGATAAGAACGGCTGGAACCAATGGCTTTTCGGGTGGTCCGATGGGGCGCCGACTTACTGGGCGATGTTGACGCGCCAGATCCTCTTTGAACGTCCCTCGGATCACTTCGTGGTGTACGACCTGAGTTACGAGGTGAACTTCAACCTGTGGGACAACTACTTTGTCTCGACCGGCACGGACGACGAGAAGGAGGAGTTCGTGGATAACCCGGAGGAAAACCCGCTACCGAACGGGCGGATGGGCCTCTACGCCACGAGCGACGATGTGAAGCGGGACATCAACGACTTCCACCGGGCCGCGACTCAGCTGATGCTGGAGGGCGGCTTCAACATCCACTCCATCAGCAAGGAGGCGTGGAAGGCGGTGCTGGGCTCCACGGCCGACACGGGTTATGGCAGCGGCGACGCGGTTCCCTTCCCGCGGATGCTGAATCCTCCGGAGGGAGAGTGGCTGGACGCCAGGCCCGAAGACCCGGAAGCCACCTCCGGATTCCGGAGCATCTCGGACTACGACCTGGATGCCCTCGCGGAGGAACTGGTGCGCGAGATCAAGGAGCGCGCCCCGTTCTTCGGCCTGGCGGACTTCGTGAATCGCCGGCTGCGTGACCACAAGCACGGCGAGATGGGTCCGGTCGAAGCCGCGATCCGAGCGGCCGAGATCAACCGCGCCTTCGACGAGGCTTATCCGCTGGACAACAGGGAGGATCTTCCGCGCGTCACATTCGACAACATGTCCGATTCGACGCGGCTGGACCAGACCCTGAAGCCCGATTCGGTGGCGTGGGGACTTCCCGGTTACCTGACGCAGGGCGACATCATGCAGGTGATCGGCTCGACACTCACCCCCCGCTCGGACACCTTCACGGTGCGGGCTTACGGTGAGTCGGTCGATGGCAACGGCGACATTCAGGCGCGGGCCTGGTGCGAAGCGGTTGTGCAGCGCACGCCGGAACCGATCGAACCGGACCTGGCGGGGCTCAACCCCCGGACGGTGGGTGCCAACCAGATCGACTGGGGCCGGCGTTTCCGGGTAGTGTCCTTCCGCTGGATGAGCCCCGAGGAGGTGTAACGCGAAGAATTCATACGGTTCAAGAAACGGAAGTCACGGATCCGGCTGCTTGCCGGGCCCGTGACT
>CAUZKZ010000432.1:0-5050 GCA_963580345.1 Verrucomicrobiia bacterium
GATCTCTTCTGGTTTGTGTCTCTTTTGTTTCATTGTTCGAGGACTTGGCTATCCAAATCCTCTCACTCCTCATGGACCAGTCCTATTGGCGGCGGTCAAACGGTCTCTCCCAGTACTTTCCGGTCCATCACCGCGGTTTCGGAAAGTTCCACCGGCCAAAGCGCCCACGAATCGAGACGCCCGTCGAAGACTCCGGTCTGATCACCGGGTGCTTCGGAACGGGCTCCCAGGCGGAAAGGCTTTCCGCTCGCTGGCACCTTCTTGGGTTCGGGCGCCGGTTGGATCCTGTCCCCGACACACACGCCGTCGAGGTAGAGCCGCAGCGTGCAGTTGCCGCCAGTATTGCCAAAGGTGAGAGCGACGTGATGCCAGGAATTGATAAAATTGGAGAGATCGCCAGCGGGGGCGACGATCCATTTGGAGGGATCGGTCGTGTCTGTGTCGCCGACATAACCCGCCAAGCGGCCCTCGTCGGTTAGGAGGATGGCGGCGGAGGACATGTCTTCTCCGTATTGGCCGGCCACTACCACGGTGTCTCCGCCGAGCAGGGTGGGGTAGATCCATCCTTCCAGGGTGAAGGCGGTCCGATTCGCGAGGGTGACCGGATACTGGAGGAAGGAGCCCAGGTGTGTTTCCTGCGGGCCGACTGGGATGAGTCCGCTACTGGCCACCCCGGTCAACTCGGTGTCCAAGCGGACCAGTCGAATCTCCGCGTCCCCAGTGATGGGCACGGAAACATAAACCTCGATGGGATCTTCTGGCTGGTAGGTGGTGGCGTCGGTGTAGAGGCCGGGCCAAACCTGAGCGCGAGCAGGGAGGGAAAGAACAAAGAAGAGGGCGAGAGATCCAAGACCGAAGGGGCCCTTGTATTTGCCCGCTCGGGACTCTCGAAAAGTTTTCATTAGGAGTGTAATCTATGGCCCCGCCTCCTCTTGCGACAAGACCCTTTTGACGGGTGAGGAACGAGTTGGGAAGGAGGCAGAGCCAGAAGGAATTGACCAACGAGTCGTCCGAATCTGTGCCGGGGGCGGTCGTTTCCCCGGGCTCACTGATCTGCAAAACAGCCGTGAGCGGCGGCTCACCGGTGTGCATGGGCACGTGTTCACTAATAGTCTCGCGTGGCTCGCCTCAACTTACCCCTCCATCGCGTCAGCTGGTTGCGCTCGCGGTTCGAGACCTGCTTTGCGGCCTCTCCTGCTTCAGGGCCTCCCGGAAAAGGCGGCCATGAGCGAAAGAAGAGTCTGCAGAATTCGGTTCTAGGTTACGGACGGGAAGCTCGCTCTTCTCTGCAATATCCCGCGGAACAAACTCCCATCATGACCCATCGATTCCAATTTTGCGGCGCATCAGCTTGCGTGCTTGCTCTCAACGTTCTTGTCGCCGGGGCGCAGGTGCCTGGAGGACAGAAGGATTGGCCGCAGTGGCGGGGGCAGAATCGCGATGGGGTCAATCCTGAGACTGGATTGCTGAAAGAGTGGCCGGAGGGTGGACCGAAGGTTGCCTGGCACGTGGAGACGGTGGGCACCGGCTACTCGTCGATCGCGGTGGTGGGTGGCCGGATCTTCACGCAGGGCGATCTTGGCGGAATCGAGCACATCATTTGCCTCAGCGCCGTGGATGGGAAGACCTTGTGGGCCGTGCAGCCTGAACCGATTGCCAGGCAATTGACCGAGAAGATCGAGGCCGAGCTCAAGCGATTGGACAAGAGCGGCGATGGCCGGATTGACGAGGCGGAGGCGCTCCCGGGGTTAGGTTGGAGATTCAACGAGTTCGATAAGCCGGCCAAGCCGGAGGTCGATGCAGGAGTGATCGCGCAAGATCGCGCGAAGCGACTGTTTTCTCCGATGGACAGGAATGGCGACGGGAAGTTGTCGTTTGCCGAAGCCGGCGATCCGTTCCGTGACTACTTTGCGCGGATCGATACCAAGGACGAGAAAGCCGACGTTGCGAAGCTGGTCGGGTCTCGATCGGGTGCATTGATGGTGCTGCTGGACAAAGATACGGACGGAAGGATCTCACGCGAGGAATCGAAAAGGTCCGAGTTGGATCGATCGTTTCGCCGGGCCGATAAGAGAGATCCTGCCACCAACGAAGGTGACGGCTTCCTGACGCGTGACGAGTTGAAGCGGTTTCTGGAAAAGGTTGAGGCGGGACGGGACGGGTTGCTCTCGTTGGCAGAGTTGGCGCAGTACTACGCCAAGGAACTTCCCGGCAGGGACGGAATCCTGACTGCCGATGAACTACGCGGCTACTACGGCGGCTACCGGAACGGTCAGGGCAACGGTCCTCGAGGGACGCCGACCGTGGACGGCAATCGAGTCTACGTCGAAGGCGCCAAGGGCGACGTGACGTGCCTGGATGCCGAGAGCGGCAAGACGATTTGGCACCTGAATCTTCGTGACGACCTCGGAGGCGGAGTTCCGGGATGGGGCTACAGCGAATCGCCCCTGATTGTCGACAATCTGATTATTCTCACGCCGGGCGGAAAGGACGGCACGGTCATCGCGCTCGACAAGCTTACCGGCCATCCGGTCTGGCGCAGTTCGGGAGTCAGCGAAGGGGCGCACTATTCGTCCGCCATCCTGGCCAGGATCGGAGGAATTCCGCAGATCGTGCAGTTCGCACGCGGGAGTGTGTTCGGTGTTTCGCTCGGCGATGGGAAACTGATGTGGAAGTACAGCAAGGCAAACAACGGGACGGCAAACGTGGCCACTCCGATCGTCGACAATGACCACGTGTTCGCCTCGAGCGCCTACGGCACCGGCGGCGGATTGGCGAAAATTTCCACCGAGGGAGGAGTCCAGAAGGCCGAGGAAGTTTACTTCGACAAGAAAATGGCGAACCACCACGGTGGGATCATCAAGTTCGGCGATTACATGTACGGGTTCGGCAGCGGCGGTCTGATCTGCATGAACTACTTGACGGGCGAAACAGCCTGGCGAGATCGCAGTGTGAACAAGGGTTCACTCGTGATCGCCGGCGGCATGCTCTACTTGCTCGGCGAGGGGCATGAAGTCGCACTGGCGGAAGCCACTCACGAGGGCTACCGCGAACATGGACGCTTCAAAATCGAGTCGCACGGCCGGCCAAGCTGGACCCACCCGGTCGTCGTTGACGGACGCTTCTACATTCGCGACCAAGAGTCGCTCACCGCCTACGACGTCCGGGCGAAATAGAAGCGGGCTGGGTTGAAGCGTTGCCGGGGTGTCCGTCAAATGGTGTTGAACAAAGCCGTCCTCAATAAATCCCGCACTCCTTGCCCTGAAGGGGCAACGCAACGTAGCCCAGGGCAGAGCGCCGCGCCGCCCTGGGCAACGGTCGTCCACCGAGAACGGCCAAGCCCTCACGCGCCGCGACAGGGAACCGCTCTCCCGCAGGCCCCCACGCCAATGCTCCGATTTCAAGGACCGGTTGCATCGCGCACACGGCAATTGATCAGGGATTCGGGGCGACCCGAAACAGACGCACGGGATCGGTGGCTTGCAGGCTCCGCTCCTGGATGATCCGGTTGCTGGTGAAGGAGGTGTCCTCACTCCATGATTCGCCGTTCTCGCTGCCTTCGACTCGCAACCTCGCGCCGGGTTCGGAACGCACCTGGAGAACCGCCTGGCCGTTGTCGACCGCGATGCTTTCGAGCCCCAGCGGGATGCCCGTCTGACCATAGAAAGCGAGTTTGCGGGCACCGGAAAGACCGTAGAGCCCGCTTGCGCCTCCCTGGAATCCGAACCAGCGAAAGGTGATGGAGTCACCGTAATCGAGCCGGGGGATTTGCGAGAGATCGAGCTTGTCGACCGGAAAGCTGGCAATGTCTGCGCCAAAGGTCGTGGTGACGAAAAAGAGCTCGACCGCCGGCGTGTCATTAAGAATGTATTCGAGGCCTAGCCGTGTCGGCCCGTCAGAGGCGTTGAAGCCGGTGCTGCGTGCGAGGGTGAAGGCCATACAGTCGAACTGGATCGGCGCGAGGGCGGTGAGCGTGGTTTCAAAGTAATCGTTCGCGGAGCGGCCGCCGCCTCCCCAGGAACCGCTCACCCATGCGTCTGCAAGTCCCGTGCTGGCCGAGTTCCCGGGCCCGCGCGTCAACGGGGAGGTCAGCACGTTGGGATCGGCATGTTCCGCCTCGAGATCCGAGGTGGTGGAGATCGGATCGAATAAGACCAGCGGCTTGCGGACCGAGCCGGTGATGATGATCGTCTCCCCACCGCCTTTGAATCCGCCCCAGCCTGATTCGCCGGACAGCGCCCCGGCCCAGCGAAACAGGCAGCGTTCACCTGGATGAATGGTTGGGATGGAGGAGAGATCAACCCGATCGATATCGAGTTCCACCGCACCGGAGGAGAGCGTGACTTTGTGCATTTCACGCGTGGTGCCATTGAGGATCGAGTCAAGGACCCAGGTTTCCGGCCCGCGCTGTCTCGGATTCGAATTGTGCCATGAGCGGACATAGGTAAACGAGGCCGAGTCGAAGCTGATCATGGCATCGCTCGTTTCGATGGTCATCTCCACGTCCTGATCCGGGTCCGGGGAGCTGGTTTGGGACCAGCGCCTACTTACCCACGATTTCAACGGGTTGGTCAGGTAATCGAGCCCTGCGCCCCGCTCGAAATTGGAGACCTGTACGCAGCGGTTGCGCGCTTTGTCTTCGAGGGGGTCGTCGGTGTCGGCGGGCGCGAACGAGGCCAGCGTTTGTATATCCGTAGCGGTCCCGGTGAAGCGAACCACCTGGTCGTTGGCGAAACCTGCGAAGCCGTTCGAGTTCGCCATGTATCCGAATAACCTGAAAGTGATGGTCTGACCGACCTGAATTATCGGGAGGGCGCTGAGGTCCAGATCGTTGACCTCAATCCGCAGGGGGTTGGCACCCAGGTTGTGGGTGGCGATTAGAATTCCAGCGCTGGCGGATTCGAACTGTTAGAGAATAATATATAGAGCGGAGGTGACGGCAATCTCGTAAGCGTTGTTTGAACTTTAAGCAATGCGAAAGAAACACCGACACCTCCGCGCTGAAGATCGTGGAGTAATCTACCGAATGAGAAGAGCAGAAAAGACGCAA
>CAUZKZ010000433.1:0-5047 GCA_963580345.1 Verrucomicrobiia bacterium
GATTCTCGCCGAACGGAGGTATTTCAACAGTCTCTTAGTCCCCGTCATTCCGCCCCAGGAAGAGATGGGGCTCGTTGTTCGAGTCCAGCGCCATCGCCAGCACATCCTCGTTGAATCGGGTGACGAGATTGTCGCTCTCGTAGAGCACCTCGTAAATCCAGTCGTTCCCTTCGGCGCCCTTGCGGGCATATCGAAACCGCTCCACGCCCGGATCGTAGAAGACGACGTGGATCGCTCCCTGGGAATCACTCAGCAAGCGCCCCGAGATCGCACGCGTGGAATCGAAGATGGTCTCGTAGTTCCACAGCCCACTGTCCTGCCAGGCATGCACGTAGCCGGGCCGGCAGATGTAGCCCAGATGCCAGTTCAATGCAGCATCCTGTGACAGGTTCAAGTGCGTTCCATTGCAACCGCGCTCCTCGAAGGCCCAGCCGTTACGGAGCTCTTTCGTCCCCGCCGCGACGACTACCTCCGCTTCCGCCCCCGCCTCGCCAGGAGCAACGGCACGATAGACAAAGCGGTCGGTTCCCGAAAAATCGGCGGCCGCGGTGAAGACCACCGTGTCGTTGACAATCTGCACTACTCCCGAGGTCGGCTGTTCGATGATCGCCGAGACACTCAACGTCGTCCCGGAGGGAGCCTCATCGTTACTCAGAACATGAATCACGATGGACTCATCGGGCTGCGCCACGGCCTCGTCATCCGCGGCCAGGGGCTGCACCACCCCCAGCGACCTCGCCTCCAGGGTCGCCTGGAAGATTCCTCCTTCCACCAGGACATCTTCCGAGAGACCGAGACTGTCGGTCGCGACCCCCGCCACCAGGAGATTGTCCGCACCCAGCGGCGCTAGCTGGAGATCTCCCCGATCGACCCCATCCTGGCCGAAAAATCGCGCCCACAACCGCCTCCCGGTGTCGTCCACCATCGTGACGAACAGGTTGTCAGGGCTGTCCCCTGTTGCCGTCGCACTGCCAAAGCGCGCGCCCTGCCCGGCCAGGCCCCCCAGGAAGAGATTATCCCGACTGTCCAACGTTCCCATCGGAATGGGCAGGCTGGAAGTATTCAAGGATCCAACAAAGGAAATCCGCACCGCGTTTCCCCAGGTTGTGTCAACTCGCAGGGCATAGAGATCGTATTTACTGTTGGCCTCGTAGATCCGCCTACCGAGCAGAGCCCGGTCCGAGAAGGCCAGCGGCAACGTCAGGTGATTGCCTCCGGACTCCAACAGCGGCGGTCCGATCGAAACGTTCTGTGGCCCTCCATAGTGCCGATACCAGCGAAAGCTTCCGTCCGGCGCATAGCTCGCGAGAATAGAATCGAGGTTTCCGTAATAAGGCGAAGTGACCTTGCCAGCATCGTCGAAAGTGGTCGCGCCGCTGACCGCCCCGGTGAGATAGAGGTTGTCGCTCCCATCGATCGCCAGGCCTCGCCCCTCCGCCACACCCTTGGCCGGAAGCGCCTTGGCCCAGAGGCCGGAAAAAGTCGGCGAATGGGCCGCGAGGTAGATGTCTTTGCTGCCGTGTGTATTAAATACCGTAGTCCCAGCAATAGAGGTCGAAAGCAGGAACTGTCCGCTCGTGTAGTAGTTCCCGTTCTGCCCGATCGCGATCCCGCTGATCCCGAATTCGATCGTCGGGGAACGCCCGAAGTTTCGGGCCCACAGAAACTGACCCGTCCGCGTCACCTCCGCCCCAAAACGGCCCACAAGTTGACCAGCGATCGTAAAAATTCCCTCGTTCCCGAAGTGAACGGCTCCCTCATAGGTTCCGGCAAAAACGAGATTCCCGTTGGCTCGCTTGGTGTGCGCCGTGATCTTGAAGGTGTCGTCATTGACTCCGGTGCTCGTGCGGGCCCACTGCACCACGCCATTGCCATTGAAGTAGGCGATGAATCCGGTCGGCTCGGCGCTCGTCGAACTCACCACGACAGAGGGACTAAAGCGCAGGAAATTCTGGAACGTGCCCATGAGGTAGCGGCTCCCGTCCGGCAGGACTTCGACCCCGCTCAGCGTCACGGTGCTCCCGTCCACTACGACCACATCGGCCTCCCCGAACTCGTAGGCGCTCAGACTTCCAAACGAAAACTCCCCACCCACCGCCGCAGGAACATCGAGCGCGTAAAACTGCGATGACGTTCCGCCCGAGTAGCTGACTGCCACCATGCGCTCCCCGCTGCTCGCCATGTCATAGACCAGTTCTGCCGACGACAAGCCGGTCAGACGCTTCGTCCAGGTCACCCCATCCGGACTGCTGTAAAGCAACCCACTGCCCCCTGCCGTCACCCAGAAAAGGCCATCGAAGAAATAGATATTGGTCGAACCGATCTGAGGAACCGAATTCGACAGGGTCCAGTTCACCCCATCCGGACTCGAATAAAAGGAAGCCCCGTTGGTCCCGGCGAGATAGATTCCATTTCCAAAGGCGACATTGGTCGCGGCCCGGGATCCCCCATAGACATACTGGGCCCATGTCGCGCCATCATCGCTGCTTGCGATCGACCCGCTTCCCATCATGAAAAACTTGTCGTTGGCGAAGGTAATGGAGCGCCCTCCCACCGAAGCGTGCTGCGTCCACTCCCGGCCGTCGCTGCTTTTGTAAACCATGTTGGCGGTCGAAGCCAGGAAGTAGCCTTTCCCGAACGTCACGTGCTCGAAGGCCGCGGGAATGGAAATCGATTCCCAGGCCCGGCCATTCGTGCTCCAGAGCAGGCGGTTGTGAATGCCCACCGCCACGTAAACTCCATTCCCCCACACCACGTCATCCAGGAACAGACTTCCTCCGCTGATCGCCTCCCAGGAAACTCCGTCCTCGCTGACGAGGATACTCGACCCGACCGCCACGAACTGGCCGGGGCCGTGAACGAGCCCCCTGATCCGCCCGGAATAGAACCCGCGTTCCAGCGTCCAGAAGGATCCACTGGGCGAGGAAACGATACTCCCCGCCACCCCTCCCGCGATGATCTCGCTGCCGCCGTCCGCAACCACCATCAGATCGTTCGAAGTGGAGGTCCCCTGTTCGATCCAATTTGTCCCGTCGGTACTTGTCAGCACTCCCCCACTACCTCCCACAATCACAAAGCGACCGCCGGAGAAGAGAAGATCCCGGGGATAAATCGGCAGCGTTTCGATCTCGACGCTCCATGTCAGACCGTCGGCACTAGTCAGGAGGCGTTCGCCCTGGATCGCCACGTAGAGCCCATTGCCAAATCCCGTCGACCACCACGAGGCGCTCTCGGGGACCACATGTTCCGTCCAGGTAACACCGTCGACACTGCGATACAGTTTGCCGCTGGTCCCCGGGACATAAAACACCCCGTTGATGTAATCGATCGCGCGGGTGTTGCTCGCGTTGTCCGGAAGAACGTCCGCCTCCCAGGTCAGACCGTCGGTGCTGCGCACAATCGCGGTCCCTCCCTCGATCCCGACAAAGACCCCGTTGCCGTAACCAAGGCGACTGATGTTCATGGCCGCGTTCGTGGAATCCCGCTGCACCCATTCCCAGGTCACGCCGTTCTCGCTCGTGAAAACACCCTGGCCCATGGCCGCGATCACAAACCGCCCGTCACCCGCAACCACGTCGCGAAAGTCGTTGAAATAATAGTGCCCGATGTTGGTGTTCCGCCAGTCCCGCTCTCCTTCATCTTTCGTCCAGAGAAGCCCCGACTTCCCGACCGCAACGGACAAGCCGTTCGCACTCGCGAGGCCCGTAACATCGCGGTAGTAGGCCGTCGAACTGATCTCCGACCAAGAAACCCCATCTTCGCTGCGCATGATCAGTCCTCCCGATCCCACCCCGATGAACTCGTCATTTTCCACGAGCATGTCGTTCACGCGCCCCGTGATTCCCATCGTCTGGTACTGGAAGAACGACTGCCAGCTCGCGCCGTTGGTCGAGTAATCCAGGTTCCCGAAATTGCCTGCTACCACGTAACGTCCCTTGCCATAGGCCAGCGCATATCCTTCATTGAAATGCCCGCGCAACAGCCACGATCCTCCATCGCTTGTGGTGAGACTGATATCGTCCCCCGCAAACATGAACTGGGTGCCGTTCTCCGCAAAACTCCGGATACTCTTGGTCGTGTTCGTTGTCACCACCGACCAGACACTCGCCTCCAGTTTGAGCAGCGTCCCGCCATCCCCGGCGGCGTGAAGCACACCATTTACCACTCCGATCGTATTGAGACTTCTCGTGGTGGAACTGACCTCGACCGTCCAGACAGCGAGGTCTGGAGTGGAGGCAATGAAACCACCCGCCCCGACCGCATAGTAACTCCCATTGAACTTCGCGACGGCATTCAACTGGTTGGGGGCTCCTACCGAAGAAGCCGTCCACACCCCTCCCTCGGGACTGGACGCCACCGCACCGTTATCCCCTACTGCCAGGAAACGGTCATCCAGAAACTCGATGTCATTGAAGCCCACGGTTCCCACGAGGAAATTCTCCCACTGGTCCAGGTCCCCACTGACCGAGATCAATCCCCCATCACAGGCCAGCGCGTAACGTCCGGCCTCATGCGCAAGCGCATTGATCGACGCGTTGTGCGGCTTCGGACGAACAATCTGCCAATCATTCAGAAAGTCATCCAATCCTTGAGCTCCAGCCCCTTGAGCCAGGAGCACCAGAAGCCCGGCCTGAAACAGCAGGCGATTGATTGAATATCGGAACCATTGCGAAATCGACTGGCCACGGCGTGGCCACACTGGAGGGAGCATATGGGTCTGTGTCATCTTGGGATTTTATCGCACACACTCCATGCCACTCGCCCCCCCTGAAAGAGGGTGCCATGCTCGCAATTCTTGGTGTACTCGGGTGAGACTCAACAAGCCGGAACCGAACGCCCTCGTGCAGTCCACGTGGGGAGAACCTTTCAAACGCTTGAAGGTCAGTCTCTATTCACAGAACTGTCTGGCAAGAGAAATCAAAGTGGCTCCAGGCAGTCGCCAGGGCGATTGGCTGGTTAGGTCGTGAATGGGCATGCCGTGCGGAGTAGGGCGAGGGCTTTGCCGGGATAGCTGGCGTAGTGGTCCAGCGCAGCATTGAGCGACTCA